>CANQDF010000005.1 GCA_947591605.1 uncultured Clostridia bacterium
CTGTTGTTTTGAATAGGATTTTGTTAAAAATAGCCCCTGTTCCTAAAATTGGAATAGGGGTTGTTTGACAGTCTGAGGGGGATGCTGCATGGCAGCATCCCCCTTATTTTTATTAAAGCCCTTTACAAAGAGCCCTGTTTCATACAGACAATTAAACAGTCTGATACTTGCTTCTTACGTTTTCAATGCTGCTGCGCTGTGCGTTTTCCGTTGTGTACCAGCCCTGCTCCTGCATTTTTTCATACAGAGTATCCTGCATACTGAGCGATTCGTTAAGCGCATCACTGAATGTCCTGTGTACATTGTCACTGGGTGACTCCAGCGCACCGTGCATATAAAGGTCGCATACACCCTTCTCAAGCAGGAGTATACCCTCCATAAGGTTTTTGTCGTTCATACCCATCCTCCTTAAAGCAAGCCGTAAAAGCTCTTGAATATCTGCTCATGTCTTTGTGCCATCTGCTGTACGCATGACCTCAGCTCGGGTATCTCAAGCTGGCTTGCAACCTCACGGCACCTCGTCTGAAAATACTTCTCGTGTCCCAACGCATCATCTACATACAATAATTCCTTTGATGTCATTGTTATTCACCTCCAAAGATAGCATTTACCCAATTAAAGCAAAATATGCAAAAGCTGTAAAATATTTTTGGCTTTTAGGGAGCGTCAGACAATATCTCTGCTGCACTTAAGCCCGTATGCCGCCTCGGAGCTCATAACCGCATTTTTTATCGCCCTACCCGTTACCACGGCACCCAGAGTACCCACCATATCAAGGTTTGCGCTGACATCACCCACCGACATGGCATATATGCTGTCGCCGTCCGCAGTTGTATTGACGGGGCATATAGACCTTGCATATCCGTTGTGGCACATGGCGGCTATCTTGTTCATCTGCGTTTTATCAAACCTTGCATTTGTAATGACTGCCCCTATGGTAGTGTTTTCGACAAAAAGGTTTGCATTGGGTATACAGAGCTTATACATGGCCTCCTCGCTATCGGCAAAGCCGTTCAGCTCCTCGTTGAGCATACCCGCTATCTTTTTGCCGCTGTCATAATCGAATATATCGCCCAGGGCATTTACAGCCGCAACAGCACCCACCTTAAGCTCCCCGATCTGTACGGCATATGCTCCTATGCCCGATTTAAGCGCTCTTTCCATACCGCAGAGCTTGCCGACGCTTGCACCCGTACCGGCACCGTAATTGCCTGTGATAAAATTGCCCTTATAGGCATTTTCCGCAGCCGAATAGCCCATAGACTTATCCGGGCGCACCCTGCTGCTGCCGAGCGTAAGATCAAACAGGCAGGATTGACACACCAGAGGCACAACGCCTATGCCCACATCAAAGCCGATACCCTTTTCCTCCAGATACTGCATAACTCCGCCTGCCGCATCCAGCCCGTAGGCACTGCCTCCGCTTAAGAGTACGGCATGTATGCACTCTGCATTTGCCGTGGGCTTTAGCAGCTCGCTCTCCCTTGACGCAGGGCCGCCGCCCATGACCGCAAGCCCCGTGGGAGCGCCGTTTTCACAGATGATAACGGTGCAGCCCGTAGCATTTTCAATATCCTGCGCACTGCCTATCCTTATATTTTCAATATCGGTTATATTTATCTCCTTCATGCAAAACACCTCCAAAATAAAACAAGGAGGCTGCCGGGCAGCCTCATATGTTTTTATACGTTAAAGCGGAAAAGTATAACATCTCCGTCCTTTACCACATAGTCCTTGCCCTCGCTCCTGTACACACCCGCTTCCTTTGCGGCAGCAATGGAACCGAGCCTTACAAGGTCGTCATAGGTAACTACCTCGGCACGGATAAAGCCCCTCTCAAAATCGGAGTGTATCTTGCCGGCAGCCTGCGGAGCCTTGGTTCCCTCGGTTATTGTCCATGCCCTCACCTCTGTTACGCCTGCGGTAAGGTAGCTGATAAGCCCCAAAAGCTTATAGCTGGCGGAAATAAGCCTGTCCAGACCGCTTTCCTTACAGCCAAGGTCTGCAAGGAACTCCAGCTTTTCGTCGTTTTCAAGCTCGGCTATCTCCTCCTCTATTTTGGCGCATATTACAAATACACCGCTGCCCTCTTCTTCAGCAAGCTCTCTTACGGACTTAACATAGGCGTTGGACTCACCGTCGTCGGCAAGGTCGTCCTCGCTTACATTTGCGGCATAGAGCACGGGCTTTGCCGTAAGCAGAGTAAGCATATCAACTATTTCACGCTCCTCCTCGTCAAAATCCATAGTTCTTACAAGCTTTCCGTTTTCAAGCGTTTCCTTTATCCTTTTAAGCACATCAAGCTCCTTTGCAAGGCTCTTGTCGTTCATCACCTGTTTGCCCGTTTTGGCAAGACGCCTTTCCACCACCTCAAGGTCGGCAAAGATAAGCTCCAGATCTATTGTTTCAATATCCCTTACCGGGTCAACGCTTGCATCCACATGCACCACATTTGCATCCTCAAAGCAGCGCACAACATGCACTATTGCGTCTACCTCCCTTATATGCGAGAGAAATTTGTTGCCCAAGCCCTCACCCTTGCTTGCGCCCTTGACCAAGCCCGCAATATCCACAAATTCTATCACGGCAGGCGTTACCTTTTGGGTTTCGTACATTTTTGCAAGCACATCAAGCCTTGTATCGGGCACAGGCACTATGCCGACATTTGGGTCAATAGTGCAAAACGGATAATTTGCGCTTTCCGCACCGCCGCCCGCAAGGGAGTTGAACAGCGTACTTTTGCCTACATTGGGCAGACCGACTATACCAAGCTTCATAATTTATTCATCCTTTCAAAATTACTGCATTGTATTAATTGTACCAAAAATGCGTACAAATTACAAGAAAAATAAATAATGTAAACCTGTTTAAAAAAAGTTTAAAACATGCTATAATTAACAAAAAAAGAGGAGGCATAAAAAATGAACAATATACCAAAGGTAAAGGCAGGCATTGTTGCGGTAAGCCGTGACTGCTTTCCCGAAAGCCTTTCCGTAAACAGACGCAGGGCTCTTGTGCGTGCCTATGCCGAAAAATACAATGCGGAAGATATTTACGAATGTCCTGTATGTATAGTTGAAAGCGAAACCGATATGCAGAGGGCGCTTGCCGATATAAAGGCAGCAGGCTGCAATGCGCTTTGCGTCTACCTCGGCAATTTCGGCCCCGAAATTGCGGAAACCATGCTTGCACAGCAGTTTGACGGCCCGACAATGTTTGCTGCGGCTGCGGAGGAGGATACCGCCGTTTTGCTTAACGACAGAGGCGACGCATACTGCGGTATGCTTAATGCAAGCTACAGCCTTAATTTAAGGGGCATAAAAACATACATACCCGAATATCCCGTTGGCAATGCCGAGGAATGTGCGGATATGCTGCACGATTTTATACCGATAGCCAGAGCGCTTATAGGCATTTCCGAGCTTAAAATAATCTCGTTCGGTCCCCGTCCGCTCAACTTTCTCGCCTGCAATGCACCCATATATCAGCTTTACAAACTTGGCGTTGAGATTGAGGAAAACTCCGAGCTTGACCTTTTTGAATCTTTTAACAGGCATAAAGACGACAAGCGCATAGCCTCTGTTGCGGAGGATATGGCTAAGGAGCTTGGCAGCGGAAACAACAAACCAGAGATCCTTTCAAAGCTTGCACAATACGAGCTTACGCTGCTTGACTGGACAGAGGAGCACAAGGGTTCAAAAAAATATACCGCCGTTGCAGGCAAATGCTGGCCCGCATTCCAGACGCAGTTCGGCTTTGTACCCTGCTATGTAAACAGCAGGCTTACAGGCAAGGGTATACCGGTTTCATGCGAGGTGGATATATACGGCGCTCTCAGCGAATATATAGGCACCTGTGTTTCCGATGACATTGTAACGCTGCTTGATATAAACAACACCGTACCCAAGGATATGTTTTTATCCGACATAGACGGAAAATATCCTTATACGCATAAAGACGTATTTATGGGCTTCCACTGCGGCAACACCTGCTCCGAAAAGCTCTCCGCCTGTGCAATGAAAAACCAGAAGATAATGGCACGCAGCCTGCCCGAGGAGGTTACCAACGGCACTCTTGAGGGCGACATAATACCGGGCGATATAACGTTTTTCCGTTTGCAGTCAACAGCCGATTCAAAGCTGAGGGCGTACATAGCAAACGGCGAGGTGCTGCCCGTTGCAACAAGATCGTTCGGCTCGATAGGAGTATTTGCCATACCCGAAATGGGTCGCTTTTACCGCCATGTTCTCATCGAAAAAAACTTTCCTCATCACGGCGCCGTAGCCTTTGGTCATCACGGCAAGGCTTTGTTTGAGGTATTCAAATATCTTGGGGTGGAGCCGTCCGAAATAGGCTATAATCAGCCCAAGTCAATGCGCTACATAACCGAAAATCCATGGAGGTAAGCTATGGCATATTATATTGGTATAGACCTGGGAACATCCTCGGTAAAGCTTATAATTATGTCCGCAGACGGCACCATTGTAAAAAGCACCTCAAAGGAGTACCCTATCTACTTTCCGGGAGAGGGTATGTCCGAGCAGAACCCCGACGATTGGTATAATGCGGTCATATCGGGTATAGGGGAGCTTACCGACGGGATCGACAAAAAGGAGATAAAAGGCATAAGTTTCGGCGGACAAATGCACGGCCTTGTTATGCTTGACAAGTACGACAGGGTGATACGCCCCGCAATACTGTGGAATGACGGGCGCACGCAAAAGCAATGTGATCACCTTAACGGCACCGTGGGCATGGATAAGCTTACGGAATATACGGCAAATATTGCATTCCCGGGCTTCACGGCACCCAAAATACTTTGGCTTAAGGAAAACGAGCCCGAAAATTTTGCACGCATAAACAAAATAATGCTGCCAAAGGATTATATTACATATAAGCTGACGGGGGTACATTCCACGGATATGTCCGATGCCTCGGGCACACTGCTGTTTGATGTAAAAAACAGATGCTGGTCAAGTGAAATGCTTGAAATATGCGGCATTGACGAGAGGGTTATGCCTGCACTGCATGAGAGCAGCTCTGTTACGGGCACGCTTGCACCGCACATTGCAGATAAGCTTTGCCTCGGCAGGGACACACGCATTATTGCGGGCGCAGGCGATAATGCTGCAGCCGCAATAGGCACAGGCACGGTAAAGGACGGCAGCTGCAATATTTCGCTCGGCACATCGGGCACAATATTCATATCCTGTGACAGCTTCTTCGGCGGCAGCGGCAGCGCTCTGCATTCATTTGCGCACGCAAACGGAAGGTATCACCTGATGGGCTGCATACTAAGCGCAGCCTCCTGCAACAAATGGTGGCAGGAGGATATACTGGGCAAGACCGATCTTGCTGCCGCACAAAAAAATATAAAAGCTTTGGGAGATAACAGCGTCTTCTTTCTGCCCTACCTTATGGGTGAAAGATCACCGCACAACGATCCCTTTGCACGCTCCGCATTTATCGGCATGAGTATGTCCACTACGGCCGATAATATGCTTCAGGCTGTTATGGAGGGCGTTGCCTTTGCAATAAGGGACTGCATGGAGGCGGCAAATGCTATGGGGATCGAAGTAAAACGCTCCTCAATATGCGGCGGCGGAGCAAAAAGCCCGTTATGGTGCCGTATTATGGCAAACGTGCTCAATATACCGCTTTGTACGCTTGAAAACGAGGAGGGGCCTGCCTTTGGAGCAGCCATGCTTGCAGCTGTCGGCTGCGGCGAATTTAAGGATACCTCCGAGGCTGCGGAAAAGCTTGTAAAGGAAAGGCTTACATATTATCCCGACAAGGAAACTGCCGAAAAATACAACAACGGTTACCTGAGATTTAAAAAACTCTATCCTACTTTGAAGGATTGGTTCAGAGCAAATTAAAAAACCGCAAATTGATATGCGGTGGAATATATTATTATAGGAACAATCAAGTAAAAGCCGTATAAAATTGAGGTTTCTAACTTGAATTGTTCCTATATGATAAATAATACAGTAAATAAATTTTTATAAAACAATAATTACATAAACCCTTTCACACAAATAACCGTTTTGACCGTATATCAACAGCAGTCCCAATTATAAAGAATTCTGTCAAAATTTTTATTTTTAAGGTCTTCTTTATTTATAAAAAAGTTTCCTATGCCTGCATCTCCCCATGTTACATACTCTCCGCCGTCCGAATCTATCTGTATAAGCATTGTATCGTATACTTGATATTCTTCACAGTCATCTCTTGGGTCGCATTGTGTAAAACAGGGGTAGCCCAGGAGGAAATGTCCGAAGCCGTTAAAAACATCGCACAAATAACTGTATCCCTCTTGTGATACCTCGTCGTAAACATTATCCGCCGTCATTTTTATGCCCAGCTCTTTGGCAGATTCCTTGAAAATATTTTCAAAATTATATTCTTCGGGATTTGTGTATACTGTTTTTTCTTCTATATCCAGGACATATTCGCCGTTCGTTGGCAAATAGTCGTCCTCGGACAAAAGCTTGTATGCGTCCGGAATATCCTCGGCTTTTACATCATAGTTTATATTTTCGTGATATACCACCCTAAAATTTTTCCGGCTGTCGCCTTGTTTAAAATCAAGCCCGAAATCCATATCTCCCGAATCTATAAAAAATTGCAGCATACCCTTTTGCGGAAGCCTGTCATCTTCGGGCAGGTCGTCACAGTTGATTTGCGCCAGCAGAAAAAGCAGACTGCCGTTTTCGTCTTTCGGATATTCCTTTGTGCTGTCCCAATAGGGAAGTCCGCCTATTTTACTTTGGAATATGTCCGGGACCTTGTCGGGGTTTACGGTAAGGGAATACGCCTTCATTGCCGATTTTTCTTTTATCTTTTCAATAACCTTAATAAGCTCTTCTCTTGTCATTTTTTCTCCTTTAAATTTTAGATAATTAAGCATTACTGTTGTTTGTATAAATAATAGCATATATTTTTGTTTGCCGTCAAGGTTATTGCAAAGTAAGATCGTATCAAGTTGTTCCGGGGAAATTTATCATGAAATTGATGAGCCGATCTGTTATACCGGTCTGCATGGATTTGATCGGTCTTGTATATCCGCCTTAAATACGGTGATTTACCAGAGTAATACTGTAAACCTTGTTATCCTTGTCCGCCATTACCTGTACGGTCATCTTTTGGTCGGCCGACATATAGGTATAGGCTGTGCCCTTTTCAAGCTGATCCTGATACATATCGGCACCGCCCCATGCAGCACGCACCTCATCTACCGTCATACCAAGCCTGACGCCGTTAAAGCTGATGTCCGCCGCCCTTTCCTCCAAATCGTCGTAATAGGTATTGCCCTCGGTATCATTTACGATCGCACTTAACATAATGCCGGTGATCGGCTTGTCGTTGAGATCCTGTCCGTCCGTTTCATTATCCTTTATCTCGGCATAAAATCCCTTGCCCTCGCTGTTTTCAAACGAGGCAACAAAATACCCTTCGCTGCTTGCCCTTTTTGCTTCCTTGCAGTCGTAAGTATCGGATATGTCATCATAGGTAAACGGCATGGAATAGCTTTTGCCGTCAATTATTATATTTGCGCATACCTCATCGTATTCTATATAATTATCCTCAGCCATGCCGAGTATACTGTCTTTTTCACCCGAGGATGTACCCTCCTCAAGGGTTATCTCGGCATCTGCCTTATCCTTGTCGGCACAGCCCGCAAGCATAAGCATCAACAGTGCCGATAAAAGCAATTTTCTTTTCATAAACAGCCTCCGTATTATTTTTTATCCTCAAAAAATTTGTTTATTGCCTCACCGCTGCATGAAACAGAGCCCTGTGCAAAAAACGGCTTGCCGCCTCCTCTGCCGTTAAGCTCCGCATTCATTTGCTTTACAAGCTCCCTGAGATCTCCGTCCTTCTGTCCCACGGCATATTTGTAACCATCGTTATCATTGCCCGAAAATACCGCACAAATACCGCTGTTCTGCTCTATAAGCACGGCGGTCAGCCTGCGCACGCTCTCGGGCGTAAGACCCTGACGGTTTATAAGCACAAAATCCTTTCCTACATAGTCCTTTGCGATGTCGTTTAACATATTGTTTTCCGCTTCCGCAATTTTTATTTTAAGGCTCTGGGCTTCGTTCATAAGCCTTTCAACTGCGGATGAGGTTTCCCTCACCTTTGCCGAAAGCAAGGTGGATATTTTATAATTTTCCCCGTTTACGGCATTGAGATACTCCATGGCACGTCTGCCGCAGAGCATTTCTATGCGCACGCCCTCGTGAAATTTCTGCACGGATACAAGCTTTACCAAGCCTATCTCTCCCGTTGAGGCAACATGTGTGCCGCAGCAGGCACAGGTATCGCCGCCCGGAAAGCGTATTATGCGCACATCGCCCGTAAGCTCCTTTTTGCTGCGGTAATCAAGCTCCTTAAGCTCATCCTCCGACGGATGCAGCTCCTCTGTTTTTTTATTTGTCCATATGTATTCATTGGTTGCACGCTCAATTTCCGCAAGAGCCTTTGCGTCCAGTTCGCCGTCAAGGTCTACCGTTATCATCTCGCTGCCCATATGAAAGCCAACATTATTGTAACCGTACTTTGCATGTATAAAACCGCTTACAAGGTGCTCGCCCGAATGCTGCTGCAT
The DNA here is from genome assembly GCA_947591605.1 of uncultured Clostridia bacterium. GTDB lineage: Bacteria > Bacillota > Clostridia > Lachnospirales > CAG-274 > CALWRD01. Next base: position 8,615 of record CANQDF010000005.1, read on the forward strand.
AAGGTCAAACCGTCTGTCCCAGTCAATACGGCAGCTCACGGCGCTGCCCACCTCAACAGGCTTGTCCGCTAAGTGAATTATCTCCTCTCCTCTTTCCTGCACATCCGTTACATGTATATCGGTATTTATTGTGCCCGTATCACAGGGCTGTCCGCCGCCCTCCGGATAAAACGCAGTTCTGTCAAGAATTATCTCCCAGCCCTTTTTTACCTGCTCGCAGCCGATAACGACCGCAGTAAATTCCTTTAAATATGTATCCGAATAATACAATCTGTCAACCAAATCAATAGCCTCCCGTCTTTTTATTACAAAACAATTATACGCTTTACGCCCTTATTTGTCAAAGAAAAACAAAGCTTTTTTTGACAGCCTGATTAATTCAGCCTGCATTTATTATGTTATAAAAATTAAAGCTTATGCGTTTAGAAAAACAGGAGGATTAAACCTTTAAATATAATTACATTTCTTGTTTTAAATTCCACTGTTATTTTACTAAATACGACATACAATAATCACACCGAACCAAAAAAATATTTTTTGATACGGTCTATAAAAGAACAGGAGGGATTTTTTATGGCTTCACGAAACAGGAAAGCTGTACCCGAGGCAAGAGCGGCACTGGACAGCTTTAAATATGAAATTGCAAATGAGATAGGCGTGCCTCTTAAGCACGGCTACAACGGTGACCTGACATCCTACCAGAACGGTTCCGTAGGCGGTTATATGGTCAAAAAGATGATAGAGCAGCAGGAAAAGCAGATGTCGGGCAAGTAAAAAAACGGCTGCCGCAGAATGTTTTTTTATCATTCTGCGGCAACCTTTTTCGGTTAAAAATATATGCTGCGGAAACCTTACATTGTTTTATCATTTTTTGAAAGGGGCAGGTTTTTAATGCAGCAAAGCAAAAACAATAATTTCTATATTCCTGCAGGTAAACCAACAGACAATGAATATGCAAGTTTTGGGATCATATCCTATAAAGATTTTACAGCAATTTGATAATATTGCCTTTAAGAGCTGCTCCTCCTACACTTGCATATACAGCAGCATCCATATTTTCATCAATAAGCCTGCCTATCCTCCTTACATCGTCCATACCGCATTCAAGCTGCTGCCCGATAAGCTCACGCTCCGTATCGTGATCCCTTTCAAGCAGAACCTGTGTAAGCACCCTGCTATTTACAGCATTTTCCTTTACGGGCTTAAAAAGGCTGCACAAGCTGCCCGTTACATACCGCCTCAGTTCGTTATCCCCCATATCCGTTTCCGCAAGGTATCTGCCTGCATTGCGAAATACCTCATAGGTCTTTTCATACCGAGGGTCACGGTAGGAATATATATACATAGTGCCGTTTCTTGTTATGCCGCAGCCTCCGCTGTAAGCACCGCCCTCAAGCCTTATCCTGTCCCACAGGTATCCTCTCCTTAGTATCTGTGAAGCCGCCTCCATCGCACCGTCGTAATATGGCAGCTTAAGTGCAAGCGCATTGCAGTTTACACTGCTGTTTATGCCGAAATTGCCGCCGTTCGGACACCTGTCCGCAATACAGCCTGCAGAGGGCAGTTTTTTTCCAAGCCCGATTGACGACAAAATATTTTTTCTGTCCTCGATACTGCCGTGCAAAACGGCAATAGGCAGAGATGAGCTTATATAGCCTGCCGTTTGCTCGGCGGCGGATAATATATCGCTTTTGCCAAGCCTGTCAAACATGGCAATGCCGTTAGCCATTTCCTCGGGCACATCACCTATGCAAAGCGCAGCCCTAGCACGCTTTACGGCATATACATGACCGTCGGCGGCAAACGAACGCAAAAATTTTGTCCTTTTTTCCTCGGCAAGCTGTAAAAGCTTTTCGGTATCGGCAAAATCGGTATTTTTAACAAATCGTTCTATAAGCTCCAAACATTTTGCCGTATTTTTTCGCAAAAACGCACAGGATACTATAAGCATGGGTATGCCCTTATCCTCCTTGTTAAGGCAGTCCGCTCTTACCGTAAATCTGCCGAAATATCTGTCGGCCTCCCGTGCAAAGCAGGGGAGCATAAAAGTGGCTGCAAAGCCGTAAAAGGAGGCTGCGCCTATATCCCTGCCCTCAAGCGGATAGACCAGATCCAGATAGACTATATCGCTTTTGCCCTCGGTATAAAGGCAGCCGTCCTCAAAGCCGCAGTCAAACCATACAGGCTCGGGGCTTATGCCGTGCGGATCCTTTAACGGTATAAGCGCAAGCGCCTCCCTGCTGTCCGACATATTGCGAAAATTTTTAAGCGGCTCGCTGTATACAGGCATATCCGCCTCTGCCTCATCACGTTCACGGGCAGCGGTAAAGCCGTAAACGCCCCTGCCTATAAAATATTTTTTTATAAGTGTACCGTAATCGGCTGTATAAGCCTTTTCAAGCATAGCCTTAAGCTTAAGAGGATCAAAGGAGTTATCCCCGTAAAGCAGACCCTTCATAAGCTCTATGCCGAAAAACAGACCAGTTGGCTTATACCCGAAATCTCTCTCCGATATATAAAATTTCAGGCTTTCGACTGCGGATATTATCCTCTCCTCGGGTATATTCCCCTCCGCAAGCTCCTTAAATGTGTTCTCCAGTGTTTCCTTAAACGTATTGCAGTCCATGCCCTCGGCATAGATAAAAAACCTTGTTGCACGGGAGCTGTCATCATAGGAGCCGCCAATGCCGGAAGCAAGCCCGCTGTCGACAAGCACCCTTCTCAACACTGCGTCCTTGCCGGAAAGCAGTATCTCCGAGAGTACGGACAGATAAATACACTCCTCGTATTCCTCCGCATTGCAGCAGGCAAACATAGCTCCGCTCATTCCCCTTGCCTCACTGCCTGCCGCAGTATCTGCAAATACGCTGCTGTTGTTTACCGTCACATTACACCCCGTGAGAGCTTTTTTACCCGCCTCCTCGAGGTAAGGCGCATACAGTGCCATATAATCCTTTATATCCACGTCCCCGTAGACATACAGCACACATCCGCTTCCGCCGTAATGGCGCATGTAAAAATCCTTGAACTCGTCATAGGTAAGTTTTTCTATGCTGCCCGGTACGCCTCCCGAATAAAACTCATACGGACAGCCCTTGTACAGCACCTGTCTGAGGGCATGGCAAAGCTGCTTGCTCTCGTTTGCAAAGGCTCCCTTCATCTCGTTTAAAACAACGCCGTTTATGCCTTCCTCATCCCTATAGACTCCCTCCTGCATAAATATCCCCTCGTTTTCGGTCATAAGGGGACAGAATACGGCGTCCGCATATACCCTTGCCATTTTCATAAGCTCCTCCGAATCGGTGCTTGCAACGGGGTATACCGTTTTGTCCTCATAGGTAACGGCATTAAGATAGGTGTATATGCTGCCTCTTTCAAGCACATTGAACGGATCCTTTAAGGGATAGGCACGGGAGCCGCAAAGCACGCTGTGCTCCACAATATGGGCAATACCCTTGTCGTTTTGGGGCGGAGTTAAAAAAACGGGCATCACTACCCTGTTTTTATCGCTGTTTTTTGCAAAAACAAGCCTTGCGCCCGAGGTATGCTCATACAAAAACACCTCGGAGGCAATATCCTCGATATATTCACTTTTTGTAAGCCTAAAACCATACATATTATACCTCTTTTATAACAAAGCAAAATGGGGAGTTGCAAGACAACACCCCATCCTGTTTTACAGCTTGTTTATTGTAACGTTTTCCTGTATTATATTTTCCGCATTGGATATGGATATATCATTTGCGGAGGTAATATCTATATTTTTAAGATATATATCATGCACGGGCATTGCCGAAAGACCCGAAATTGAAACAGGCACTCCCGCCTTTGCACATCTTACGTTATTTATATACACGTTTCTGAACTCGGGTATCTCCTCGGGAGCTACCTCCTGTCCCTCCTTGGTATCCATATCGTAGCCCATTGTAAAAATTACGGCTTCCTTTGGTATCTCGGTCATATCTATATTGTCAACATAGATATTTTCCACCAGACCGCCCCTGCCGAGGCAGCTCTTGAACCTCAGACCCGTATCCGTGCCTATAAAGGTACAGTCGGTTATCTGTATATTGCTTACGCCTCCGCTCATTTCACTGCCAATTACAAAGCCGCCGTGACCGTGATAAACAATGCAGTTTTTAAACTCTACATACTCGCAGGGTTTACCCAGCTTTCTGCCGTCCTCGTTTTTGCCCGATTTAACGCAGAGAGCGTCATCGCCCACATCAAAAACGGAATCGTATACCTTTACATATTTGCAGGAGTCCACGTCAAGCCCGTCACCGTTCTGCGAAAACCATGGGTTCCTCACGCTGATGTTGCGTATGGTGACATTTTGGCAAAGCCATGGGTGCAGACACCATGCAGGGGAATTTTGAAACGTGGGGCCGTCCAGCAGCACTCTGCGGCAGTCCGCAAGATGTACCATAGCGGGCCTGAGAAAATCACGGTACTTTTCGCATTCCGCCTTGCTGCGGAGCAGCTCGGGGCTTGGGATAAGGGTTTTATGCCCCTCCATTGCAGCCTCGCTTGGCCACCACATCTCCTCTTTGCCCTCCATAACGACACCGCCGCCCGATACAAGGCTGTCCCACTGTCTTTGTGTAAGCTTGAACTTTTTTACGGGACGCCATGCGCCGCCGTTTCCGTCAATAACGCCCTTGCCCGTTATGGCAACATCCGTCAGCTCCTTGCCGTATACGGGCGATATGCAGCGGTATGTGAAAAAGCCCTCAAAGCTGGTGTTGATAAGCGGATAATCGTCAAAATCATCCGAAAATAGCAGCACTGCACCGTCCTCAAGATGCAGATCTATACCGCTTTTAAGCTCTATGGGGCCTGTGAGGAATATGCCTCTCGGCACCGTCACTCTGCCACCGCCCTCCGATGACAGGGTTTTTATGGCGTTGTTTACAGCCTCCGTGTTTTTTACCCTGCCGCCGCTTACTGCGCCAAAATCGCATATATTTACACTCCTGTCCGCAATAACGGGCAGCTCCGTATCAAAATTAAGTTTTTCCATAATTACCTCCCTAAGTATATTTAATTTGATTATAACTTAAATTGCCGATATAATCCACATATTTTTTAATAAATGCAAAATTTATACAATACCGTTTAGCTCCAGATACAGATTTCTTGCGTAATTATCCGTCATACCGCAGATATAGTCCGTAACGAGCAGGAGCCTTAAATACAGCCTGTAATTTTCATCGGCGCCCTCGGCATAACGGCGGTAGATATATTTGTAATTTTCCGACACCATATCCATTAGCTTGGCATTTATACCCGTCATAGAGCCCGAATCATATTCTATTGCGGCAGGCACAAATTTATTAAGCAAAAAGTCAAGCATTATGCCCTCGCTTATCTCCAGCTTTTGTATAGGTTTTGAGAGAAACACCAGCCTGTACGCTATATCGCTGAGCGCACACGCTATAGGGTATACGGGCGCATCGGCAAGCAGCTCCCTGTTATGTGTGCCCGACATTATTGCATCGTAATTTTTTATAAAGCTGTCCGCAGCTCCGTTAAGCATAAGCAGCTGTATGTATATAAGCCAATTTTGTACGGCGTTTGCCCCTGCGGGATCCACACCCTGCTCCGAGGCGGCTTTAAGGTAATGCTCCATGCGTTTTACGGCATCCGTGCAAAACCTTTTATCTCCCGGGCAGTCACATGCCGAAATATAGCCGTTGATCTCCTTGCCCAGTGTGTATATATCTATTATGCCCTTTTTGCAGGCGTCCTCTATATCCGCCGTTTTATAAGCAATATCGTCCGCCGCCTCCAGTATGTATGTGAGCGGATACCTTTTATCCCCCGAACCCGTGGCTGCCGTTATACGCTTAAAAAGCTCCTCCTCGGCATAAAAATAGCCCATTTTTTTAAACCTTATATCACCGCAGCTTTTATCCGTCATATCCGAGGCAACGGGATATTTTATTATTGTATTAAGCAGGGCAAAGGTAAGATTCATACCGTTTGCATCCACAAGAAAATGCAGCTTGCTTAAAAGCCTGAGCGCCTGCGCATTGCCCTCAAAGCTGTAAAAATCGAACTGCATACGGCTGCTTAACAGCTCCGTTAGGCGCTTATTGCGGTATGTGAGCAGGGGCAAATTTTTCTTGAACCAATCCCTTATTGCAAACTCGCCAAAATGACCGAACGGCGGATTGCCTATGTCATGTATGAGCCCCGCACACTCCAGTATGCTGCAAATATCCTCCTTGACGCTTGGAGTTACCTCGCTGTCCGTGCCGCTGCGCATTATGCCCTCAAATACAGTTTGCCCCAGTGATTTTGCAAAGGAGGACACCTCCAGCGAATGGGTAAGCCTTGTACGCACAAAATCGCTTTTGTCAAGCGGAAACACCTGTGTTTTATCCTGCAAACGCCTGAATGAGGCACTGCCTATTATCCTGTGATAATCCTTTTGAAATTCACTGCGCAGATCGCTTGGGTTTACCCTGTGTACACCCCTGGCACGCTCCGAGCAGAGCAAAACCGACCATTTCATTTGTATCACCTCTGAAATGATTATAACATATTAAGGCAAAAAATAACAGAGGCAAATAAAAAAGGCTGCGGGATTTTTACCCGCAGCCCAAGACTTTTAACCGGCAGTACCGGCAAACCATATTTAGGCACAGCCAAACATAAAAATGTTAAAAATCAATTGCACCAAAGCCTATGCTTTTATCAAAGCTTTCTTGCATACTACTTGTCATTAAACCGCTTTGTGTTATTACATCCTCTTGCATAAAAGAGGTAATTGTAATTTCCGGATTTGTATATTCTTTTTTCATTATATTATTACCTCCTATTATTCTACAGATACTTTTATTTTCTGAATTGTTCCTACTAAATTACCGCTATAAACCGCATCGTCTATTGCAACTGCATAAACATAATCTTCGGCACTTGCACTTTCCGAGAAGTCGGTTGCAGTATATTCTTTGTCAAATTTTACGGATGTATATACTGTATCTGTATCTATAGATGCATCTGCTGTATAGTTAAGAACTGCCTTTGTTGCAGTTTCAGCATCTGCCTTTGATATAACAGCAACTGCATAGCATTTGCCATCATACTGAACGGCTGCAACATTAGTGTTTGAAGCTGCTTTAGTACATATTGCCTTAAGTTCCGGCTTTTCAAGTTCGCCACATACTTTAACAGACTTGAACTGCATAGAAGAATCCGGAGTTGTTATTGTGTATGTTCCCGGTTCAACATCTACAATTCCATCTATTTCCACATTTTTTGTTTTCCATGAACCAACAGGGGTTCCATCTTTCATTAACTGTAATGTTCTTTCAGTACTGTTAGATGACTTTATTCCTGAAAAAATGACTTTGGCTTTAGATTTAACTGTAAATTGTATGTTTCTGCCTACATCTTTACTTACTCGCAAATATGGGTCACTATATGTAATACCTGCATTTATAAGGAACATATCATCTGCTCCGCCAAGTATAGGTGCTACTGTATTACCTGAAGTATCTTTAATTGTTATTTTACAATTTGATAAATTCAATTCTTTTCCATTATTTAGTGCCTCATCCGAAATAAGAATAAGCTCTACAGACGTTGTTTCATCCGTAACAGTGAATGATTCGGAGCTATAACCGTCAGCCGAAACCGTATATTCTGTTCCAATAGAAAGTGTATATGTTCCGTCTTGGCTTGCCTGTACTTCTTCACCGTCACCTGTTACTGTAATAACATCCTTTAAATCATTGCCGGATGTAAAATCGGTTACTTTTATTGTTACATCCTTTGTTTGATCAACCGGTGGCAATACCTCTATTGTTGTTATTGTAGCACCACTTGTTGTTGCTCCGTTAAGAGTCACTATCGTACTGGCAGGAATAATATCCGACTTAGTCCTTGAATTGGCAGCGCAAGTAAGAGTATTTGAATCGCCGTATGACAATGTTGCAGCTTTATCGTTTGAAATTGTAATAGCTATACGACATTGTTCTGCAGGTGTGAGAAATTTAGCAATCTGATCTGTCGAGCTTTGCTGTTTTACTTTCAAGCCACTACCATCTACGGTACAATTATATGAAAATTGTCCATTTTCAACTATAGTTCCGCCACTGTTACTTGCTACTACACCACCGTTTTTATTCATATCGTAAGTTGTACCCATTTCCAATGGCTTTGTTGGGTCTTGCAGTTCCGGTAACGCTCCGGCAAAAGCAGCCACGCTGCTCAAAGCCACTGTTGCAGCTACTACAGCCGCAGCTGCAACAGCCTTTAAAAATGTTTTTTTCATAAATATCCTCCTTGTTTAAAAAATTACAAAATTATAATTTGCAAATTATAACCGATGTATTATACAGCCACCGATAAGCTGTATTTTCCCCCTTTCCTATATTGTCGGTGCATATGTCCCATCTGCAGAAACGGCAGGGCAAAGCCAAGCCTTAAAAACATACACACCGCTTTATATCATGCCCCGGTATGAAAGGGGCTTGATAACATATTTACTTTAACCGATACCTGATATTATTGCCCAAGTACCTATACACAAACGGAAATTAATGCGTATCGCCGCTCCCCAAGCAGTATACGGTGTTTTTCCGCAGCGCCTCTTAAGCGCAAGGAATATCACCGTGTACTGCGTACACACTGTTTACAGTGATTTTCCGCACCGCCGCTGTCCAATCAGTATACGGTGTTTTCCGCAGCGCCTCTTAAGTGCAAGGAATATCACCGTGTACTGCGTACACACTGTTTACAGTGTACTGCATACACCTACAACAATCCTTTTTTGAGCAGTTCCCTATACATCTTATCGAAGGTAGTTCTGCACGCCCCCACTGCTTTAACAGCCTCATTCAGGGTCATATCTCCCCGTTCAAACCGTCTGAATACCTCGATATGATCCATCGGGTCATACTTGCGCCGCCTGCCCAGCTTTACCCCTGCCGCCTTTGCCGCCTGTATGCCCTGCAGCTGCCTTGCCTTGCGGCTCTTGTGCATATTGGCGCCCACAAAGGAGAGCATCTGCAAAAGAACGCCGTATATCTGCTCCTCAAAAACAGTCCTGCCGTACTCTGTATCCAAAAACGGAAGATTGACCTCCGTTACCTCGGCTACCCTGCTGCGTGCCATACTGCGGCACCGCTCCATAATTTCATCATAGGTGAGTACGGGAGCTGCGCCCGTATCAACATCGTTATTTACGCTTTCCACCGCTTGCTCCCTCCCTTATGTAAAAAGGCACCGAAAAAGCATTCATAAGGTATACTTTGTGACAGTATAAAAAAGAGGTATATTTTTTGGTGTTATTTTACAGTATATATTGACTTATAGCAAAAATAATGGTATAATTTATACAAATAAAAGCACAATTTAATTGACTGTCACAAAGTATACTTTATGACAGTTTTTATATTTTACCCTGCATTATAAGTTCCTTCTTCATACGGTAATATGTGCTTTCACTCACACCCATTATTTCTACAGCCCTGCGCACCTTTATCTGCTTAAGCTCCGTTTTTTTATAAATTTCTATATAGTCAAGAGGGTCATAAATGCGCTCCCTGCCAAACCTTACGCCGTTTTTTTTGGCTGCGGCGATACCCTCAGCCTGTCTTTGGCGTATATTTACCCTTTCGTTTTCCGCTATGTAGGATAAAAGCTGCAAAACCAGGTCGCTTATAAGCGTACCAAGCAGATCCTTGTTTTTGGTGGTATCCAGTATGGGCATATCCAGCACTATTATGTCCGCATTTTTTATTTTTGTTATCTGCCTCCATTGCTCCAATATCTCGTTATAGTTGCGCCCGAGCCTGTCAATGCTTTTGATAACAATAACATCGTTTTTTGCAAGCAGTTTTGTCATCTTTATGTACTCGTCACGTTCAAAGTCCTTGCCGCTTTGCTTATCTATAAATATTTTGTCAATTTTAACGCCGCACTCGCTAAAGGCGGCAAGCTGCCTGCCCTCGTTCTGCTCCTTGGTGGATACCCTTGCATATGCGTATATCAAATCAACAACCCCTTTCCTGCATATTTTTTTAAATGGACTTGCAAAAAAAAATTATATGCGCATAAGTATATACAGTAAATTATTTTTTGGAGGTAACTCTATGAATTACGGAAACAACTGGATCTGGATCATTGTTATTTTGCTGCTGCTTGGCGGCAACAACGGCATCAACGGTATCTTTGGCGGCGGCTGCGGCTGCAATGACAACAACTCATGGTGGATAATAATACTTATCCTCCTTTGCTGCAGCAACAATAATATGGGTATCTGCGACAACAAGTGCTGAGATAGCTGCGCACCGATATGGTGCCTGCACTTTTAGCAGGCGGCGCCTCCGGGCGCCTTTTTTATGTCTTAAATACGTCAAAAAATGTGCATATCCATTTTTAATTTGGATATGCACAAAGCAAATTATCCCTACATATAGTATATAAGAGTGCCGTTTTACCGACTGCCGCCCCATGCAGGCAAATCCGGCGCCGCACATTTACTCTCATGCGCCCGATAGGCACTGCGGCGTCCTTACGCATCATACATAAAATTTCTGTAGGGGGTACCTGTGTGTTAGAAATTATACTGCATTGCTTTTTTATGTTTGCCTATGTCGGAGGCAGCTCCTTTAAAAAACCGCTCACGCCCGAAGAGGAATCCGCCTGTCTGCATGCCATGGCTAACGGTGACAGCCGGGCAAGAGATATGCTTATAGAGCGCAATATGCGCCTTGTGGCACACATAGTAAAAAAGTACTCGGCTCTGCAAAAGGATACCGACGAGCTTATTTCGGTAGGCACAATAGGGCTTATAAAGGCTATAAACACCTATAAGGAGGGCAAGGGCAGCAAGCTTGCCACCTATGCCGCAAGATGTGTTGAAAACGAAGTGCTGATGTTTTTGCGCAACTCAAAAAAATACCGCAGCGACCTCAGCTTGCAGGATACAGTGGGTACCGACAAGGAGGGCAACGAGGTCACCCTGGAGGAAAAGCTCGCCTACGAGGGGGACAGCGTGGAGGAAATAGCCGAAAAACGTGCGGAATCACACAGGCTTAGGGAAAAACTGGATGTGCTTACAGAGCGTGAAAGATATATAATAGAGCTGAGGTACGGGCTTGCAACGGGCGAAGAGGTCACCCAGAGAGAAATAGCAAAGCTGCTTAACATAAGCCGCAGCTATGTATCCAGAATAGAAAAAAAGGCGCTTGAAAAGCTGCGCAGCGAAATGTACAGGTAAATAATAAGGCTGTTAAAAGCCTCATACAAGTATAACCCCCGCTCCCTATCGGAAAGCAGGGGTCATATTATTGTTTTTCACGGGTTACTCAGCCGAAACCGAATCCTCGCTGACAGGAAAAGTAAAGTAAGTGTCGGGATAAGGCTCATCCTCAAGTGTAAAATGCCACCACTCGGTATCGAGGGGCTTAAATCCGTTTTCAACCATTATATCCCGCAGCGTATTTCTGTTTTTTATCTGTTCTTCTGTCAGATCGCCTTTAAAATCGGGATGAGAGCGCTCACCAAAGTAATCAAAGGTGCCTCCCATATCAGCCTCCTTGCCCGTTTCCATATCAAAAAGGGTAAGGTCAACGGTGCTGCCTCGGCTATGGCCCGATTTGGAAGCAATATAGCCTTGATCGAACAATACCGATTTATCCAGCTCGGGATAAAAATATGCCTTCATACGTGTATCTTCTATATCCTCCGCCCACGAGATAAAGTTATTTACAGCGGACTGAGGTCTGTAGGCATCGTAAATTTTCAGTCTGTATCCAAGCTCCTCCGCATCGCTTGCGGCTCCCTTTAAGGCGTCTGCCGCCTCATGCGTGATAAGTGCGCAGGGCTGATCGTATCCGTCTATCCTGTCGCCGACAAAATTATAGGTGGAATAGTATCTGATCTCAAGTATCGCATCGGGAACCTCCTCCGCAAGAGAAACAAAGTCCTCTGCGTTTTCCTCCGGTGCCTTTTCCGCCGCAGACGTATCGGTGGGCTCGGCAAATGCTTCATTTGCATCATTGTTGTAGGACGATGTTTCCGGCTTGGCCGCCGAACATGACGAAAGCATCATCACTGCGGCAGACAAAGCAATTAATTTAATTATTTTTATGTTCAAATCAAAATCTCCTTTTTTATATGTAATTTCTCTAAGCTGTATTGCTAAAGCAGTTTAATTTTACGATCCGTATGATATTATAAATTATTTTTCCGCCGATATGGCTTCTCCCTTGGATACAAGCGGCAAAGTAAACGTAAAGGTGCTCCCCTTGCCTACCTCGCTTACAAGCGTTATCTCTTCTCCGTGTGCCTTAATAAACTCCTTTACAATGGTAAGACCCAGTCCGCTGCCCTTTTTATCCTTGCCTCTTGACCTGTCGCCTTTATAAAGCCTTTCAAACACACGTTTTTGCTCCTCTTTGGAGATACCCTTGCCGTTGTCCTTGACCGATACATATACCTTTTTATCCTTAATCTCGGTAATTATTTTAATATATCCGTATTTATGCGTAAATTTAAGGGCATTATCCACAAGGTTATATATAACACGCTGTATTTTATCCGCATCGGCTTTGACAATTATACCGTTATTGCAAAATATGCACTCCGTTTTTATTTTATTGTTTACAGCCCTGTCCTCGAAATTGTACATCGTTTTTGTAATAAGCTCGTTTAGGTTAAAATCCTCACGATGCACGCTCTCGGTGCTTTCGTCAAGCTTGTTTATATCAAGCATATCGTTTGCCATTTTTGCAAGCCTGTCCGTTTCGTCAAGCACCACCTTGAGGTAATGCTCCCTTTTTTCCGGCGGTATGGTGCCGTCCATTATTGCCTGCAAAAAGCCCCTCATGGAGGTAAGAGGCGACCTCAGATCGTGCGAAATGTTGGATATAAACTCACGCCTGCGTTTTTCCTGAAAATACAGGCTCAATGTAAGGTCGTTAAAGCTTTTTGCAAGATCGCCTATTTCGTCGTCGGAGTCTATATTTATCCTCTTTTCAAAATCTCCGCCCGCTATTTCCCTTGCGGCGTCGCTCATCTCCTTAAGCGGCTCGGCAAAGTTTTTGGACGAAAAATATATAATTATAAAGTTTATTATTATGGCAAGGCACATAAAAACTATTATCATACGGTATGAGTCATAGGTGGTCGCCATTATCTGATCTATGGACGAGCTTAAAAACACCTCGGCAACGGTAACATCGCCGCGCTTTATGGGATAACCCACAATATGCGGTCTGTGCTCAAACACATCGTTTAAGCTGCGCTTGAATACCGTCATATTGCCCTGCATTACCTCATCAAAGTCGCTGTATTGGCTTATATTGGCAATATCAATGCTGTTGTCGCCCGATTTGGACTGCCATGTAAAATTATAGTCTTGGCTGATAAATATAAAACTGTATTCAAAGCTTATGCTGTACTTTAAAATTTCATCCTGAAAAAGCGCATAATCAACAGTGTTGTTGACACAGCACGAATTATAAAGCTCTTCTACCACCTTAGCCTGCCTGAACAGCTCCTCCTCCTTTTGGTTGTAAAAATATGTGGTAAAAGCCTGTATAAGGCCGACCGTCAACAGCATAAAACTGACCATAAGCCCTGCCGTAAGCAGGAAAAACTGCTTTCTGAAAATTGAATTCATACCTTACCTCTTTTTCTGTCAAACAAGCCGGCAAGCCTCCCGGCAAGCACCTGCCTCCTCCTTTCGCCGGCAAGTGCGTCCACTCGGTAGGCTCCGTCCTTTTCTATAAGCACATCGCCCTCCTTTGCCCCCTCGGGCAGCAGGGATATGCTTATATTTTCAGCCGCATCGCTCTCGGTATCGCAGCATACGGCAAATTCTCCTTCAAACCTGTCTATTATAAGCATATCAGTCCTTTAAAAAATCCTCCCTCTGGGGTACAAATATGTCAAGCAGCCTGCCCCTCTGCGTAAGCACCCTGCATCCGTGCAGCACATCGGAAGGCATATAAACGGTATCTCCCACGCCTATGCGCTTTGTTTCGTCACCTATTGTAAACTCAAACTCGCCCTCAAGACAGTAGGACGCCTGCTCATGCACATGCCTGTGCGGCTCGCCTACGCCTCCGTTTTCAAAAATGACCTCGACCAGCATAACGGAACCGTCATGCGCTTTTATTTTTCTGTAATTTTTTCCCTCGACAAGCGTTTGCAAAGCTTCATCCTTATCATAATAAAAATCAGACATTTTTTATTCCTCCCGAAAAATTAATTTATATAAATCATTATAGCACATTTCCGCACTAATTCAAGCATATATAAAGCCATTATTCTACCGCACGAAAAATTATCATATATTATAAACAGCATACAGGCGGGAGCAAATATGAAAAAAAACACAAAAAAAGACAACAAGCTTGCATCGGCAATCGTAAATATTTTTGAACTGCCGCCGGAGGCGATACTTAACACCCCGCTCATAACCCTCACCGGCAGGCACAGCATAACACTTGAAAACTATACCTGCCTTGCCGAATACACCCCCGACCATATTAAAATAAATACCCGTGAGGGCGGCATACACCTCTACGGCAGCGGTATTGCGATCAAAGAGATAAGCAGCGACAGCATAGTACTTGCCGGCAGCTTTACAAGGCTTGAATATGAGATATAGGCAGGTGATAATATGTTTTTAAAAACGGCAAGAAGGGTAAAGGGATATATTGAGGCAGAGGCAAGGGGCTTTACACCCGAACGCTTTATCAACCTTGCCATACGCAACGGCATTAAGCTTTGGGACGTAAAAAGGCAGACATCACACGTAATTTTCAAGGCATATGCGTCGGACTTTTTTATACTGCACGGCTTTGCACGCAAAACGGGCATGAAGCTTAAGATCACAAAAAAATACGGCTGTCCGTTTTTTTTAAACCGCTACAAAAAGCGCTATGCCTTTATCTGCGGAGGGGCAATATTTGCACTTATGCTGCTTTTTATGTCCTCTTTTATATGGCTTATCGAGGTGGACGGCAATGTAAGCATAAGCGACAGCCGCATATTGTACGTGCTCTCGGAGCATGGGCTTAAAATAGGCGCTTTTCGCTATCCCCTCAATACGGACGAACTGGAAAATTGTCTTAAGGACGAGATAGACGGCATCTCGTGGCTGCGTATAAAAATAGACGGCACAAGAGCCTCCGTCACAGTTGCGGAGCAGACCGAAAGCGGCGCCGAGGATATGTCGGAAAAGCCTTACACAGCCTGCGATATAATATCCGACAAGCAGGCGGTCATAACCGACATAATAGCCAACACGGGCTCCCCTGCGGTAAAGCCCGGTGATGTGGTAAACGAGGGCGATCTGCTTATCAGCGGAGATGTGACCTACTTAAGCGACGGCGAGGAGGTGCCCTTTGGCAGGGTGTATGCGTCCGGCACCGTAAAGGGCAGGGTAAAAAGAAGCTTTGCATACACCATGCCCTATACCGTAAATATGAAAAGATATACGCAAAAAAAGCGTACATATTACAACATAAAAATTTTTAATTCAAATTTTAATACAAATTTTTTAAAAAATGATGTTTCTTTTGAAAAATATGATATAATAAGAGAAATAAAACAGCTTGGCTTGGGCGACAAGTTTGTTTTGCCCGTAATAATAGAAAAGGTCAGCTTAAGGGAATACCTCAGCGAAAGGCTGGATATTTCCCCCGAGGAGGCAAAAAAGCTTGCTGCTGCAGGCATTAACAGACAAATAATAGAGCAATATCCGACAGAATATGATATAATAAGCAAAAACGTTACTTTTACACAGGATAAAAGCGGCATAACCGCCCGTGCGGATATAACCGCAATAGAAAGCCTTGGCAGGGAAAGCTTTACGGCACCGATAAATACCGAAGGGGGTAATACACTTAATGGAGCAGGAGAGAATACAGATACACAATGAGCTTATATCCAATATTTTCGGCAGCTTTGACGAAAATATCAAAAAAATAGAAAAGGCATACTCCGTAAATATAGTAAACAGAGGCGACGACATACTTATCTCGGGCGAGCAGAATGGCGTAAGCAAGGCAAAGCAGGTGCTTGGCGCCCTTATCACGCTTGCAAAAACGGGAGAAAGCATTAAGGAACAAAACATAAACTACCTTATTGCAGAGGCAGAGGACGACAACCTCAGCGAGGCTGCCGAGGTAAACGACGATTTTATATGTATGACCATGAACGGCAGAGCGCTGCACCCCAAAACATTGGGACAAAAAAAGTATATAGACGCAATACGCAAAAACACAGTGGTATTTGGCATAGGCCCTGCCGGCACGGGCAAAACATACCTTGCAATGGCTATGGCTATAACCGCCTTCAAGCATAACGAGGCAGACAGGATAATACTTACACGTCCCGCCATAGAGGCAGGCGAAAACCTCGGCTTTCTGCCCGGTGACCTGCAGCAGAAGGTAGACCCCTACCTCCGTCCCCTGTATGACGCACTTTATGAGATAATGGGTGCGGACAACTTTATAAAAAATATGGAAAAGGGGGCTATAGAGGTGGCACCCCTCGCATATATGAGAGGCCGTACACTGGACAACTCCTTTATAGTGCTCGACGAGGCGCAAAATACTACCCCCGAGCAGATGAAAATGTTTCTTACAAGGCTCGGCTACGGCTCAAAGGCTGTAATAACGGGCGACATAACACAGATAGACCTGCCAAAGGGCAAAAGATCCGGGCTTACGGAGGCAGCATCCATACTTAACAACATTGACGGCATATCCATATGCCGACTCAGCAACAAGGACGTTGTAAGGCATCCCCTTGTACAGAAGATAATAAACGCTTATGAAAAGCACGAACAGCGCAGGACAAAATAACATCCCCACAAAAGGAGACGGGCCGCAGTGAAAGTTAAGGATATACTTACCGATAAATACTCATACAGGATATACAATGCGATACTGCTTTTTGCCGCATTTGCGGCAACGCTTACACTTACCGTAAACGGCTCTTATATAAAGCACGGCTATGATATAAGTGTAAACACTATATCGGACAGGGATTTTTTTGCACCGTCCGATATAATAAACAACATTGCAACGCAGCGGCTCAAGGACAATGCACGCAGCAGTGTACCCGATATTTACAACCACGATTCGTCAATTGACACCGCAGTGCTTGCCGAAATAAACAATTTTTTTACTCTTATTGAAAGCAATGACTACGACGAAAGCTTTACCGACGCCGCCACACCGCTTGGCATTACGGAAAACATATTCCTTACCCGCAGCCAGTATTACTGCATTGAGGATCTTTCGTATCAGCAATATGCCGATTTTAAGGACAATGTACTTTCCATAGCCCGCAATACTCTCGAACAGGGCATAAGGGAGGACACGGTCGAAACCATGCTTACCTCCGTAAGGGATTCGGTCGACGCACTCGGCTATGACCGCAAGGAAGGCGATGCTGCCTTTGCCGTTCTGTCCGCATCGCTTAAGCCAAACCTTATTGTGGACACGCAGGCTACCGATAAAGCCAAGGAGGAAAAGGCTGCCGAGATAGATGACGTTGTTGTGCTCGCCAACCAGAAGATAGTAGGCGAGGGAGAAATAATAACAGACGAGATATACGCCCTGCTTGACCAGGCAGGATTCCTCAAAAAAGAGGGATTTAAGGAAAATATATCGCAGATATCGGGTGTATTTATATTGCTGCTGTGTACATTCTCCTTTATATGCGCATATATGTTTTTTATACATAAAAGGCTTTATAAGGACAAGCGCAGCATGGTACTGCTGTTTGCCATGTATATTATTGTTATAACAATAACCCATTTTATGAGCGAACTGCCGTATATGCTTGTGCCTATACTGCCCTTTACCATGCTCACGGCAATTATACTGGGCACCTCGGAGGCATTTTTTCTTAATCTGTTTGTTACTCTTGCCTCCATGTTTATCTACAGGGGCGATATATCCTTTGTACTGTACTTTTGGCTGTGCGGCAGCATTATAAGCGTCACTCTTCAGCTTGCCGAGGAAAGAAACAAAATACTCCTTTGCGGTGCCGTAAATTCGGTAATATTTTCCGCAATTATGGCAGCCCTGCAAATGTTTTTCAACACCTACTGGAGGGATTATATCTTATCCTATACGGCGTATGCTTTTTTGTCCGGCATAATATCCATAATAGTATGTATAGGCAGTATGCCGCTGCTTGAAAGCGCCTTTGGCATAGTCACCGACTACCGCCTGCAGGATCTTACCTCCTCCAACCAAAAGCTTATGCGCCGCCTTATGATAGAGGCTCCCGGTACATACCACCACAGCCTGATAGTGGCAAACCTTTCCGAGGCTGCTGCCTATGCGGTAGGCGCCAACCCAAATATTGCAAGGGCAGGAGCATGCTACCACGACATAGGCAAGCTCTCACGCCCCATGTATTTTTCCGAAAATATGCAGGGCGGCAACATACACGACAGGCTTAATCCGTATGACAGCGCAAAAATAATTATGCAGCATATTTTTGACGGAGTGGAGCTTGCCAAAAAATACAGGCTCCCCGCCGTTATAGTAAATATAATAAAGGAACACCACGGGACAAGCATAGTAAGGTTTTTCTATTACAAGCAGACCAAATTGTCTGAGGAAAACCCAAGTATAACCAAGCCCGATGAGGCAGACTTCCGATACAAGAGCACACTGCCCTCCACAAAGGAGGCAGCCATTATAATGCTTGCCGACACCGTAGAGGCAGCGGTACGCAGCTCCATGTCAAAAGGCATGACGGAAAAAGAAATAGCCGATTTTATAAAAAAGCTCATAAAGGAAAAGCTTAACGACGGTCAGCTTAACAACTGTGACCTTACAATAAGGGACCTGGATAAAATAAAGGATGCTTTTCTTGAAATATTCAAGGGTATGTATCACGAAAGAGTTGCTTACCCACAGCTTAACGATAAGGAGTAGACCTATGCGTGTTTTATTTGACAACGAAACGGATTACAAGCTTGACAAGGAGCTTATAAAAAACGTTGTATCCGCCGCACTTGAATATGAGGGCATTAAAAACGACTGTGAGGTAAGCTTTACCCTTACCGATAACGATACGATACACGCTCTCAACAAAAAGCACAGAAATATAGACAGAGCAACGGATGTACTCTCCTTCCCCCTTATTGATTTTGAAAACGAAAATATTGAAGATATAAAAGGCACGATCTACCTCGGCGACATAATTATCAGCATTGAAAGGGCGCTTGCACAGGCGGAGGAATACGGTCACTCACCCGAGAGGGAGCTGGGCTTCCTCACCGCTCACAGTATGCTGCATCTGCTGGGATACGACCATATGACAGATGCCGAGGAAAAGGTAATGTTTTTAAAGCAGGAGGAAATTTTAAAGTCCGTAGGGCTTACGAGGTGATAATATGACAAACAGGGAACTTGTATCGTTAGCCGAAAAGGCTATGGAAAACGCTTATGCGCCTTATTCGCTCTTTAAGGTGGGCGCAGCCCTGCTCACCTCCGACGGTGAGGTCTATACGGGCTGCAATATTGAAAATATATCCTTCGGAGCCACGGTATGCGCCGAACGGTGCGCCGTATTCAAAGCTGTATCGGAGGGAAAGCGCAGCTTTTTAAAGCTTGCGATCGTGTCCTCCTCCGAGGATAAGACCTTCCCCTGCGGCATATGCAGACAGGTGCTTGCCGAATTTATGCCTGACGGAGAGATAATTATAAAAAACGGAGAACAGGAAGAAGTCTATACCGTAAGCGAGCTTTTGCCTCACAGCTTTGACAATAAATTTTGACAAGGGGTGTTTTTATGATAACTTGGGACGAACTTGAAAAATACTGCAGCGCCTGCACAAAATGTCCTCTTGCCGAAACACGCCACAATGTCGTTATAGGCAAGGGAAACCGCAATGCCGATATAATGCTTGTGGGCGAGGGCCCCGGATACCACGAGGATATGGAGGGCGTACCCTTTGTGGGGGCAGCGGGTCAGCTGCTTGACAAAATGCTTGCCTCAATAGGTCTTGGGCTTGACGAGGTATACATAGCAAATATAGTAAAATGCAGACCGCCCCAAAACCGTGACCCCCTCCCTGAGGAGAGAGAGGCATGTATGGATTATCTCAGATGCCAGTATCTGCTTATACGTCCCAAAATACTTGTATGCCTCGGCAGGATAGCCGCACAGGCACTTATAGACCCCGATTTTCGCATAACAAGGCAGAGGGGACAATGGTTCGGCAAAAAGGGATGCTATATGACAGCTACATACCACCCTTCCGCACTTTTACGGGATACATCCAAAAAACGTGAGGCATGGGAGGATCTTAAAGAAATACGAAAAAAATACGACGAATTGAGGGACAATACAAATGAACAATAAATTTCACTCCGGCTTTGTGTCGCTTATAGGCAGACCCAATGTCGGCAAGTCAACGCTTATGAACCTTATCATAGGCGAAAAAATTGCCATCATGTCGGGTAAGCCCCAAACCACACGCAACCGTATACAGGCTATACTTACCACCGAAAACAGCCAGATAATTTTTATCGATACGCCGGGCATACACAAGCCCAAATCCAAGCTGGGCAATTATATGGTAAAAAGCGCAGAGAGCACATTTTCCGATGCGGATATTATATTATACCTTATAGAGCCTTATGAAAAAATAAAGGACTCCGATGCGGCAATAATAGAAAAGCTTAAAAAAACCGGCTCACCGGTATTTTTGCTTATAAACAAGGTGGATACGGTGGAAAAGCCCGAGCTTTTAAAGGTCATGGACAGCTACAGCAGGCAGTACGCCTTTGCCGAGATAATACCCGTTTCGGCGCTTAAGGGCACCAACAAGGATACACTGCTTAAAACCATAGAGAGCTATCTGCCCGAGGGTCCGAGGTTCTTCCCCGATGATATGATAACCGACCAGCCAGAAAGACAAATTACCGCCGAGCTTATAAGGGAAAAGGCTCTGTATCTGCTGCAGGAGGAGATACCGCACGGCATAGCCGTTGAGATAACCTCAATGAAGCAGCGTGAAAACACGGCTCTTGTGGATATTGAGGCAACAATTTACTGCGAAAGAGATTCTCACAAAGGCATAATAATAGGCAAGCACGGCGCTATGCTTAAAAAAATAGGCTCAAACGCCCGCCGTGATATAGAACGCCTGCTCGGCAGCCCCGTAAATTTGCAGCTATGGGTCAAGGTAAAAAAGGACTGGCGTGACAGCGATATGCTGCTTAAAAATTTCGGCTACGATGCAAAGCAGCTTTAAGAGAAATTGTTTTCTTTAAACAAATTTTGTCTTGATACGACATAATATTTTTTTACGTAAGGCGCTTGTTATGTTTTTGAACCTTGATTTTTGTTTTGTCAAGGCTGAAAAATATATCTTTTATGCCATTTTTTCAACAGTATATAAATTTATGCCCGTGGTAAACCTAGCTTTATAAAGCAAGGGGGTATAAATATGAATGAGCTTTTCTGGAAGCTGTTTGAAAAAAGCGGAAGCATAGACGCCTTTATGGCATACAGGGAATATACGGAACACAGCCTTTCAAGCGGCGCCTGTGCGCAGGCGGATAACAATGCCTGCATACAGTCCGATGAACGTATATATTAATGCAGATACAGCTTTGCAAAAATAATCGGTAAGCGCCTGCATTATGCAAAAAATCAAGAGGATAACACCAAAGTACCTGACCGTGGTCGGAAATTTTTCGGCAGCGGAGATAGTGTGTACTTCTCAAATAAATTTTGTACGGGTATTTGAGGCAAAACAAATAAAAACATATCCGAACGGGGGAAGCTTATGTCGCTTTGTGTAATAAGAGGATTGATACTTAAAGAGGTACATGTGGGAGAATCGGACAAGATACTTACCGTGCTTGCAAAAGGCTTGGGCAAAATGTCAGTAAGCGCAAAGGGAGCCAGAAGGACAAAAAGTCCCCTTTACTCCGCCTCTGCCTTTACATATGCGGATCTCACCGTAAGGATAGGCAAAAAGCACCGTTTTCTTACGGCGGTAGATACCATAAACACCTTTTATTATCTTACAAAGGATATTGAGGCGCTTGCCTGCGCCTCCTGCATATTGGAGCTTGCGGATAAAATAACCGCCGAGGATATGCCGTCCGACAAAACGCTTTTTCTCACGCTGCATACGTTAAAAAGGCTGTGCGATCACAGGCTTGACCCGAGGCTTGCTCTGCCGCTGTGCGAGCTTAAATTTTTGCAATATCACGGCTTTGCTCCCGAGCTTGATATATGCGTAAGATGCGGTGCGGAGCACAACGGCTTTATGTCGCCCTACGGCACACTTTGCAAAAAATGCGCCGCCTCTGCCGCAAACTCGGCTGCCGTAAGCGATACCGTTATTTACACTATGCGCCATATACTTGCAAACGAGCCTCCGCAGCTTTTCGGCTTCGGGCTTGAGGACATCTGTATACAGACCTTGTCAAGGATCGTATCGGATATGACGCAAACACATTTTGAGGTTGAGCTCAAATCCAAAAAATTTATTGACAGCTTAAATATGGGTTGACAAAAAATACGTCTATGCTATAATATACTTATCTGCAGCTTATGTAAGCTCATACGATCTTCAGGGTTTGGTGAAATTCCATACCGGTGGTAAAGCCCACGAGCCTTTAAGGCATGATTCGGTGTGATTCCGAAGCCGACCGTCAAAGTCCGGATGAAAGAAGAAATACATATTTTGTATCTGTGACCTTGGGATTATTCCCAAGGTTTTTTTATAGAAAACAAAGGTTTTGAGGGATGATATTATGGAATATATGCGTCATGCGGTCGAAATTGCTAAAAACGGCATAGGATGGGTGGATCCAAACCCTTTGGTGGGTGCCGTTATAGTTAAGGACAACAAGATCATAGGCGAGGGCTGGCACAAAAAATACGGCGGCCCTCATGCGGAGATCAATGCCTTTGCAAGCGCCAAGGAGGACGTAAGAGGAGCGGATATGTACATAACTCTGGAGCCGTGCTCACACTATGGAAAAACACCGCCCTGCGCAAAGGCTATTGCGGAACACGGCATAAAAAGAGTTTTTGTCGGTATGCAGGATCCCAACCCGCTTGTTTCCGGAGGCGGCATAAAAATGCTGAGGGATGCGGGCATAGAGGTAATATGCGGCGTAAACGAAGATGAATGCAGAGCGCTCAACCCCGTATTTTTAAAGTATATAACAACGGGCACACCCTTTGTGGTCATGAAAAGCGCAATGACGCTGGACGGCAAGATCGCCTCTTACACGGGCAAGTCCCGCTGGATATCCTCGGAGGGCTCACGCATGGCAGTCCAGCATATGCGCAGCGCCCTTAACGGCATTATGGTCGGCATAAATACAGTGCTTGCGGATGACCCCATGCTTACATGCAGGCTTGAGGGCAGCCGCAGCCCGGTGAAAATAATTGCAGACTCCAAGCTAAGGATACCCGAGGACGCACGCCTTTTTGACGGCTTGCCCTGTATAATAGCCGTGTCGTCCGACTATGACAGAGCCAAGGCGCAAAGGCTTATATCAAAAGGCGTTGATATAATAGAAGCACCCGACGGCTGCGGCAGGGTCGACCTTAAAAAGCTTATGCCAAAGCTTGCGGAAAGAAAGATAAGCGGCATACTGCTCGAGGGCGGCGGCATACTTAATTTTGCGGCGCTTGAGGCAGGCATAGCCGATATGGCGGTAAGCTTTATAGCTCCAATGCTCATGGGCGGCAGCAACGCCAAAACGCCCGTTGAGGGCAGGGGCTTTGACTCGCCCGACAGCGCTGTACGCCTTACCGATGTACATATAAAGGAATATATGGGCGACTGCCTCATATACGGCAGGATAGGAGGTGCGTAATATGTTTACGGGCATTATAGAGGAGCTCGGCAGGATAATTTCATTAAGCAGCAGCATAAAAATTGCGGCAAAAAAGGTGACCGAGGATATACACATAGGCGACAGCATAGCGGTAAACGGCATATGCCTTACCGTTACCGAATTTACCGCCGATACCTTTACCGTTGACGTTATGCCCGAAACGGTGCGCAGAACAAGCCTGAACACCCTAAAAAACGGCTCGTATGTTCATCTTGAAAGGGCAATGCCTGCAAACGGCAGGTTTGGCGGGCATATAGTAAGCGGACACATAGACGGCACGGGCTGCGTTTCGAGCCTTAAAAAGGACGGAAACGCAATGCTGCTGAGCATAAGCGCAGCGGACGAGCTGCTTAAGTTTATAGCGCCAAAGGGCTCGGTCACGCTGGACGGAGTAAGCCTTACTGTAGTAAATGTATACAAGGGCGGATTTACGGTTTCGCTTATACCGCATACCTCATCCGTCACCACTCTTACCGAGCATAAAACGGGCGATATAATAAATATAGAGGTCGATGTGCTGGCAAAGTATCTTGAACATATGATAAATTTTGACAAAAGCAAAAGCACGCTTGATATGGATCTTCTGACAAGGTGCGGTTTCTGAAGGGAGGCTAATCAATGTTTAAATACAATACCATAGAGGAAGCTCTGGAGGATGTAAAAAAGGGCATACCCATTATAGTGACCGATGACGAGAGCAGGGAAAACGAGGGCGACCTCATTGTTGCTGCCGAAAAGATAACGGGCGAAACAATGAACTTTATAGCCACCTACGCAAAGGGGCTGATATGTATGCCTGCCTCGGGAGATATGCTTTCAAGGCTTAATATAGGTCAGATGGTGGATACAAATACCGACAACCACTGCACCGCCTTTACCGTTTCCATAGACCACAAGGACACCACAACGGGTATATCCGCCTTTGAGAGGGCGTATACCGTGCTTAAATTTACCGAGGACAATGCCGTACCCGAGGACTTCCGACGTCCGGGGCATATATTCCCCTTAGAGGCAAAAAGCGGCGGAGTACTGGAGCGTGACGGTCACACCGAGGCGACCGTGGATCTTGCAAGGCTTGCAGGGCTCAAGCCCTGCGGCATATGCTGCGAGATAATGAGCGATGACGGACATATGGCCCGCACCCCCGAGCTTATCGAATTTGCTCTTAAGCACGGGCTTAAATTTATAACGGTAGAGGCTCTAAAAAGCTACATACTCAAAAACGGACTGTATGTCGAAAAGGTCGTGTCCACTACCTTGCCTACCGACTTCGGCGAATTTGAAATATCGGGCTTTATAGACAAACGCAGCGGCGAACACCATATAGCGCTTACCATGGGTGATTTTTCGGACGGCAAGAGCGTGCTCACCCGTCTGCACTCGGAGTGCCTTACGGGCGATGTGCTCACCTCTCACCGCTGCGACTGCGGCAATCAGTGCAAGGCTGCCCTTAAAGCCATCGCCGAAAGAGGCAGAGGGGCGCTTTTGTATCTCCGCCAGGAGGGCAGAGGCATAGGGCTTATCAACAAGCTTAAGGCATACAAACTGCAAAACGAGGGTATGGATACGGTAGAGGCAAACCTCGCTCTGGGCTTTCCCGAGGATATGCGCAAATACGATACGGCAGCCTATATGCTCAGAGAGCTTGGCATAACCGACGTGGAGCTAATGACAAACAACCCCAAAAAAATAGAGGGGCTGGAGCAGTACGGCATAAAGGTGACAAAGCGTGTACCTATTGAAGTAAATCACAGCCATACGGCAGATTTTTATATGCACACCAAAAAAACAAAAATGGGACATATACTTGAAAACGATGATTAAGGAGGAAAATTTATGAAGATCATTGAAGGCAACCTTATAGGCAGCGGCAAAAAGTTTGCAATAGTTGCAAGCCGTTTTAACGAATTTATTGTAAACAAGCTTATCAGCGGAGCGCAGGATGCGCTTGTAAGGCACGGCGTGGACGATAATGACATATCCCTTGCATGGGTGCCGGGCGCATTTGAGATACCGCTCACCGCACAAAAGCTTGCAAAAACAGGCAAGTATGACGCCGTTATATGCTTAGGCGCAGTAATAAGGGGCTCAACCTCTCACTATGACTATGTGTGCGCAGAGGTATCCAAGGGAGTTGCAACCGTAGGTCTTGCAACCGGTACACCCGTTATATTCGGCATACTCACCACGGACAACATAGAGCAGGCTGTGGAAAGAGCAGGCACCAAGGCAGGCAACAAGGGCTATGATGCGGCTGTATCCGCAATAGAGATGGCAAACCTCTCCGAAAAGCTTTGATAAATATATTACACACAGCTCCGTTATCATAAACCGATAACGGGGCTTTTTTTATATCTCAAAGAAAAATGTAAAATAAACTTGACATTTTATTATATGTCTGTTATTATAAAAATGTAAAGTTAATTTTACATTTTTATATTATCGAAGATAGGAGGCGGAAGCTTGCTCAACAAAATAAAGGAACTGCGCAAGGCAAGCAAAATAACCCAGGACGAGCTTGCATCGGCACTCAGCGTTACAAGGCAGACCGTAATATCGCTTGAAAACGGCAGATACAACCCGTCCTTACAGCTTGCCTTCAGGCTTGCAAAATATTTTAATACCACTATTGAAGATATTTTTGTTTTTGAGGAGGAATAAATATGGATAACAAAAAAATAATCAAAAAAAGGATACTTATCCACCTGATATACGCTCTTATAGGCATAGCCCTATTGGCTGTATCGTTTATGGGCATACCTAAAAACAACGTTGTGTATATAGTCAGTCTTACCCTTATATTATCGAACATAATACGCATAATACGCAACGTAAGGATAATGTCGGATCCCGAATATATGAAAGACCTGCTGACAGCCGAAAAGGACGAACGCAACGTAATGCTTTTTACACGCTCCCGCAGCCTTGCCTTCGGCGTGTATATAATGGCGGCGTCCATCGTATATATAGCTCTCTGTTTTATACCCGGCATGGAGTTTGCCGCCTATACAGTGGCATATTCCATATGTGCTCTGGTTTTTATTTACTGGGTGTGCTATACGGTACTGAACCGCAGATACTGATTGAAAAAAATGTCTGTGTTATTATTAAAACGTGTACAATGCAACTATATGATGAAAATTTTTTGATATTACGATATTAATATTTATGTATCGTCAAAATTATTTTAACAGACCAAGTAAGTCCTCTGCCTTTCGGGTTATGGGGACTTACTGTTATATTAGGCAGGGAGGTTTCTTATTACATTATTGGATGGGACTGTTTTTTATTGAAAAATAATGTATATCTTGGTATAATAAAAATATAAACAAAGGCAAATCGGAAGTTGGAGGATAGCTAATGATCTACATTAAAATAATGACTATTGTAGCTACTGCGCTTACAATGTTCTTTAGTTATGACGAGTACAAACAAGGAAAAATGAGTGCTCGGAACTTCAAAATCATATGTGTATGTGAAAGTATAGTGATTATTGGAATGATTTATTTGTTTTTTGTTTGACGCAAACAATTCTCGTTTATCGCTTAGTTTTATAAAATATAAATTTACAGACACAGGGAGGCAGCACGGATATGGATATATCGGTAATAGGCGCAGGCGCCATGGGTATGCTATTTGGCGGCTATCTGTCCGCAAAGCACAATGTCACCATGATAGGACGAAATGCGCAGAAAGCAGACAATATTGCAAAAAACGGCATCACGATACGTGAAACAAGCGGAGAGGAAAGGACCTATTATCCCTCATCCGTATCCGATACAAGCGGCATGAATGCCGCAGAGCTTGTGATATTGTTTACCAAATCGGGCTCGTCCGAGGAGGCTCTTGAAAAAAACAAGGCACTTATAGGCAGGGACACCGTGCTTATGACCTTACAGAACGGAGCGGGACACGAGGAGCTGTTAAAAAAATATGCTCCCGAGGAAAACATCATAATAGGCACAACACAGCAGGGCAGCTACAAGCTCGATGACAGGTCGGTATGTCACAGCGGTATAGGCAGCACTGCACTGGGGGTTATTTGCGGCAGATGCGAGCGGTTTTCTCATATTGCAGACGCCTTTGAGCAATGCTCTCTGCCCTGCGAGGTGACAGACAATGTAAGGCAGATGATATGGAGCAAGCTTATGATAAACGCCTCATCAAGCGTATTATCGGGCATTGTGCAGACCGCACAGGGCTATGTGGCGGAAAACGAGGCTCTTTGGAGCATAGCAAAAAAGCTTATTGCCGAGATATGTGCTGTTGCCTGTGCAGACGGATATAAATTTGACGCCGAGGAACAGACGGAAAGAATATACAAACACCTCAAAAACGCCCCGGGCGGATATACCAGCATTTATGCCGATATAAAGGCAGGCAGAAAGACCGAGGTGCGCCGTATAAACGGCTTTGTTGCTGATACGGCAAAAAGGCTCGGCATATCCGCACCCGTAAACGAAACCGTGACGGAGCTGGTTATCGCCATGGAGGGCAAAAATGAAGGCAGACTATAAAAAGATCCTCGTAATATTTGCAGCCGTATATATCGCCGCCGTACTTATAGGCACGGTGTTTACGATTTTTACGGATGCACCCGCAAGCTCCTTTGAATATACCGCAGACAAGGGCGGAGGTATTACCCTGACAACCTACAAAGGTCACAGATTTGTCGTAAATATACCAACAGCATAGACGGATGGGCTTTTGACGATACGCCTTTTTCGGGCTCGTTGTCGTGCGGCGAATTTACCGTAATTAAC
Source organism: uncultured Clostridia bacterium (assembly GCA_947591605.1). Lineage (GTDB taxonomy): Bacteria > Bacillota > Clostridia > Lachnospirales > CAG-274 > CALWRD01. The sequence continues at coordinate 37,251 of CANQDF010000005.1, forward strand.
AACAGACTGATTAATAAATATGGTGGAATTTCTGCTTATTACAAACCGTATGACGGCATTAATTATTGGATGGATCAAATTGATAAATATAAGTAAAGGAGAAAATATAAATGAGTGAAATCAAAATCAAACCTCAAAAATATAAATGTCCATGTTGTGGATATTATACTTTAGATGTTATGGAAGGTCATGAAAAACCTTTTTTTGAAATATGTGATGTTTGTGGTTGGATGTATGACGAGGTTGACCAGGAACATCCCGAGCGTCCGGGCGGAAATCATATAAGTTTCAATGAAGCAAAGGAGAATTATAAGAAAATAGGGAGAGTTAGAAAAGATTTAGATTTTTGCAGACCTCCTTATGAAAGTGAATTCCCTGAAAGTAACGGTGAGATATAGGGCAGAACATATACAAGATAAGGAGGGTTCTCAGTCTTGCTGAAAATCGCATAATTCCTGCATTTTCTGAAAATCCAACTGTCAATTACAACTAACATTTTGGGAACTGTCCATAAACGGGACGTGAAATTTACGGACAGTTCTCCCGACATGAAAAGGAGGACAAGATTGCTTAAAAATACAGTATTTAACAGGGTTCAAACCTGTGAGCCGATCATAAGCCGAGGTTTTTAATTCCGCATTAAACAAACAAAAATCCGAAGACATCTATCTCCGGATTTTTTAATGCTGTGTGAAAAATTTTTTAATCGATTCTGGTTTCGTCAGTCCTGTTTTCCGCTTTTCTCTTGGCTTCCTTTTCGACATTCATCCTTTCCTTTTGTCTGCGCTCGTATATTTTATCGGCCACATCCTGCCAGCTTATATCCATCTGCGCCATAAGCACCTCAAGGTGAAATATCAGGTCGCACGCCTCCGATATGACCTCGCCCTTGTTGTTGTCCTTTGCGGCAATAACCGTTTCGGTAGCCTCCTCTCCTATCTTTTTAAGTATCTTATCGGTACCCTTTGAAAAAAGATAGCTTGTGTAGGAACCCTCCTCGGGGTTATTCTTCCTGCCTGTAATAACCTCAAACTCCTCATTTAATACAGAACCAATATCAGCCATTTTGTTTATCTCCTTTAAATTCTTCAAGTTTTCTGTAAAAGCACGAGCGGTTGCCCGTATGGCACGCCGCACCCACCTGCTCTATAAGCAGCAAAATCGCATCACAGTCACAGTCATACCTTATTTCCTTTACATACTGATAGTGACCGCTTGTTTCACCCTTTACCCACAGGCTTTGCCTTGAACGGCTGTAATATGTGCCTTTGCCCGTTTTTACGGTAAGCTCAAAGGCATCCCTGTTCATATAGGCAAGCATAAGTACTTCCTTTGTTTCGTAATCCTGCGCTATTGCAGGCACAAGCCCGTTTTTATCAAATTTGATGTCAAGCATTTTATCACCTCATATCCTTACCGAAATACCCTCATCTCTTAAGTAGTGCTTAAGGTCGAGTATATCCAGCTCTCTGTAATGAAAAAGACTTGCCGCAAGCGCAGCCTCCGCACCGCCGTCGGTAAGCGCCTGTGCAAAATGCTCCTTTGTACCTGCGCCGCCCGAGGCTATCACGGGTATGGATACGGCATCGGCTATCTGCCTTGTAAGGTCAATATCGTAGCCCGCCTTGGTGCCGTCGCAGTCCATGCTTGTAAGCAGTATTTCACCTGCGCCCCGCTTTTCGGCTTCAACAGCCCATTCCACGGCATCTCTGCCGGTATTGATACGTCCGCCGTTCAAATATACATCAAAACCGCCGCATTCTCTGCGCTTTGCGTCTATCGCCACTACCACGCACTGGTTGCCAAAGCGCTCTGCCGCCTCATTTATAAGTTCGGGGCGGTTTAACGCTGCGGAATTTACCGATATTTTGTCGGCGCCCGCACTCAATATCCTCCTGAAATCCTCCACGGAGCGTATGCCTCCGCCCACAGTAAGCGGTATAAATACCTGTTCCGCCGTTCTTGCAACAACGTCAAGCATAATGCTGCGCTTGTCGGACGATGCGGTAATATCCAAAAACACTATCTCGTCCGCCATTGATTTGTTGTAATATGAGGCAATTTCCACAGGGTCGCCCGCATCCCGCAGATTAACAAAGTTTACTCCCTTTACCACCCTGCCTTCGTTTACGTCAAGACAGGGAATTATCCTTTTAGTGTGCATAATCAAACCATCCTAAACCTGATCGGTATTATCTTCCTTTTTTCTTTTTATGTGCTTGCCGACTATCTCCGATACATCCGACACGGTGACAAACGCCGAGTTATCGTCAGCCCTTATTATCTTATACAGCTCATTGAGCTCAATACGTGTGACCACGCAATATAGTACGACCTTTTTGCCGCTTATAAGGCCCTCGCCCTCCATAAGCGTCACTGTCCTGCCCAGCCTTTTATAGATATTATCGGCAATTGAGTTTGCATTGTTGGTTATTATCATTACCGCTTTTGCCTGCTCAAGACCTGTTTCTATCATATCTATTACCTTTGAGGTTATAAAGTAGGTGATAAGGCTGTACATTGCCCTGTCAAGCCCGAAAAGAAAACCTGCTGCGGTATAAATAACAATATTGATTGCAAGTATTATCTGCCCTACCGAAAACTGTGTTTTTTTGCCGATAAGAAGCGCCGCTGCCTCCGTACCGTCTATACAGCCTCCGTTTTTTAACACCAGACCTACGCCGATACCCAGAAAAATACCGCCGAAAACCGTTGCAAGCAAGGCATCCTCGGTAGCATCAACAGGCTTGAAAACCTCCAGCATTACCGAAAACACCAGCATGGCATATGTCGCCTTTATAACAAAGCTTTTGCCTATCTGTTTAAAGCCTACTATAAAAAACGGTATATTTAGTATCACTATAACAATACCCATAGGCACCCTGCAAAGCTGGTTTATTATAAAGCTTACGCCTACCACACCGCCGTCGAGTATCTTTACCGGTACAAGAAACATCTCAAGAGCCATAGCTGCTATAATTGCTCCGAAAGTTATCATTAGCATAGCAACAAATTCTCTTAGCTTTGCATTTTCTATCTCAATACCCATCCGATCACCCAAATCTGTCTATAACTTCCTTAAGATCCAGTGTGCCGTTATATAGCGCCCTGCCTATAATAACTCCTGCCGAGCCTATATCCGCCACATTTTGAATATCCTCCATGGAGGATATGCCTCCCGAGGCTATTATGTCGAGCCCCGTCCTTTCAATAAGCTCCCTTGTGGATGCTGTATTGGGGCCGCTCATCATACCGTCCTTTGAAATATCCGTGTATATAACGGTCTTAACGCCGTATCCCTTCATTTTAAGACAGAGCTCGGCTGCCGAAACATCGCTTACTTCCTCCCAGCCGGAAACCGCAACAAAGCCGTTTTTTGCATCCACACCCACGGCTATCCTGTCGCCGTAAAGACGTACCGCCTCTTTTACAAGCTCCGGATCCTTTACCGCAGCCGTACCTATTATTACCCTGGATACGCCTGCCGATATTCTTTCGGCCACATCGTCAAGGCTGCGTACACCGCCGCCCGTCTGTATAGGTACATCATATTTTGCCCTTATTGCCCTTATTACATCGGTAATAAAGCTCCTGCCATACCTTGCGCCGTCCAGATCCACCATATGTATATAGCTTGCCCCCACATCTATCCACTGCTTTGCCGCATCTGCGGGGTCGTCGTAAAAAACCGTTACATCGTCAAACCTGCCCTGCGTAAGGCGCACCGCCTTACCGTCCTTTATATCTATCGCCGGATATATCTGCATATTAAAGCCCTCCAAAATTTTTAAGTATTTTAAGACCCACATCACCGCTTTTTTCCGGGTGGAACTGCAATGCAAAAATATTGTCCTTTTGTACCGCAACCTGTATCTCTTTGCCGTAATATACGGTTGCGGAGATTACAGGGGCGTCCGTTTCAAGATAATAGGAATGTACAAAATAGACGTACGGGCTTTCCGGCAGACCGTCAAAAAGCGGAGAGCGCATTTTTATATCAAGATTATTCCAGCCGATATGCGGTTTTTTTACATTATCGGGCAAAAGCTTTATCTCGCCCTTTATAAGCCCAAGCCCCTCGTACTCGCCGTATTCGTAGCTTTTGTCAAAAACCATCTGCATACCCAAACATATGCCCATAAACGGCTTATTTTTATCTGCCGCCTCGTATATAACACTGTCAAAGCCCTTTTGCCTGATAGTGGCTATTGCATCGCCAAAGGCTCCCACTCCGGGCAGTACAAGCTTATCCGCCTTTTTCATGACCGCCGTATCGTCCGTTACAACAGCCTCAAAGCCGAGAAATTCAAACGCCTTTTGTACGCTTCTTAAATTACCCATTCCGTAATCTATAACAGCTATCATTATTCCAACATTCCTTTTGTAGATAGTACGCCGTCTATGCGGCTGTCAACCGTTACCGCCATATCCATTGCCCTGCCGAACGCCTTAAAAATGCCCTCTGCAATGTGATGATTGTTTTTGCCGTAAAGCACCTTTATATGCAGCGTCATACCGCAGTTATCCGCCACCGCTTTAAAAAACTCCTCAACCATTTCGGTATCAAAGCTGCCTAAAACAGGCGCAGTAAACTGTGCGTCAAAGCAGAGCATAGGTCTGCCCGAAAAATCAATTGCGCACATAACAAGCACCTCGTCCATAGGTATCAGAGAATAACCGTATCTCTTTATGCCCACCTTTGAACCCAAAGCCTGTGAAATACACTTACCCAGCACAATGCCGACATCCTCCACGGTATGGTGGCAGTCTACGTCAAGGTCGCCCTCGACACTGACATTGAGATCCATAAAGCCGTGTTTTGAAATATGGGTGAGCATATGGTCAAAAAAACCTATGCCCGTATAAATATCGTTTACGCCGCTCCCGTCAAGGTCAAGGCTCATAACTATCTGCGTTTCAAGCGTGTTGCGTTTTATTTCGGCTTTTCTGCTCATAGCGTACACCTCCGTTTACATCCTTACCCTTACAGAGTTTGCATGCGCCGTAAGACCCTCGGCGTTTGCAAACCTTATAACGTCCTCGCCAAGCTCCCTGAATGCCTCCTCCGAAAACGAGATAATGCTTGACTTTTTGATATAGTCATCTATTGAAAGAGGGGAGAAAAATCTCGCCGTACCGCCTGTGGGAAGCACATGGTTAGGCCCTGCCATATAATCCCCCAGAGGCTCCGGAGTATAGTGTCCCAGAAAGACAGCGCCCGCATTTTGTATCTTTGGCAGCAGCTCAAACGGCCTTTCGGTGCAAACCTCCATATGCTCGGGCGCCACCGCATTGCTGAGTGCGCATGCCTCGTCAAAATTATTTACAAGTATAATAGCGCCGTAGTCGGAAAGGGACTTCTCGATAATAGCCCTTCTTTCAAGCTTTGCCGTCTGCCTTTCAAGCTCTGCCTTTACCCTTTCGGCAAGAGAGGCGCTTACGGTTATAAGTATGGCGGACGCCATTTCGTCATGCTCCGCCTGTGAAAGCATATCGGCAGCCACATACTCGGGGTTTGCGCTCTCGTCGGCAAGCACAAGTATCTCGCTGGGGCCCGCAACGGAATCTATGTTTACATAGCCGTAAACGCTCCTTTTTGCAAGAGCGACAAAAATATTTCCGGGGCCTACTATCTTGTCTGCCTTTGGGATGCTCTCCGTACCGAAGGCAAGAGCGGCCACAGCCTGAGCGCCGCCTGCCTTGTATATTTTGTCTACGCCCGCTATATCGGCGGCAACTATTGTGGTTGGATTTATTTTTCCGTTTTTGTCGGGCGGAGTGGTCATTATTATCTCGCCGACACCCGCCACCTTTGCGGGCACTATGTTCATAAGCACACTTGACGGATAAGCCGCTTTGCCGCCCGGAACATATACGCCTACCCTTTCGAGAGGTCTGATGAGCTGACCGAGCATTTCCCCGTTTCTGGCAGGTTCAAGCCAGCTGTTTATCTTCTGCTTTTCGTGGAAGCTCGTTATCCTCTCAGCCGACCTTTTTATTACACCTGTAAGCTCCTTGTCGACAAGGCTGTATGCCTCCTCGATCTCATCCCTTTTGACCAGGATATTTTCGCTTGTTACATCAAATTTATCAAACTTTTTTGTGTACTCAAAAAGCGCTTTGTCGCCGTTTTCCCTTATATCGGCTATAATTGCGTCGACAGTGCGCTGTACCTCCTTGTTTTCAAGCTGTGAACGGGATAGAATATCCGATACAAGCTTTTTGCCTTCCTCATCGCCGTATTTTATAATTGATATCATTCTGTTTCCTCCGATCCGACAAGCTGCAAAGCATAAATAAATCATGCCGCAGCGCCGTTATTTAACAGGACGGGAAAACCGTCCCCATATGGCTTAAGCAGCCTTGAGCCGAAAGCTTATAAAATTTACTCTGCCGCAAGCTCCCTCAGACCGCTTATGAGCTTTGCTATCCTTTTGTGCTCCAGCTTCATGCTCACCCTGTTTACCACAAGCCTTGCGGAAACCGGGCATATATCCTCCAAAACCTCAAGGCCGTTAGCCTTTAAGGTGGAGCCCGTTTCCACTATATCGACTATGACATCGGAAAGGCCCACAATGGGCGCAAGCTCCACGGAGCCGTTAAGCTTTATTATCTCTATGGTCTGATGTTTTTTGTGATAAAAATATTCCTTTGCTATATTGGGATACTTTGTTGCCACCCTGAGATCGTTATTTTTGCCCAAAAGCGCCCGTGCAGAGGCATAGCCCGCAACCGCAAAACGGCATTTGCCAAAACCGAGGTCAAGCACCTCATATAAGTTTCTGTTCTCCTGCAAAAGCGTATCCTTACCGACAATGCCTATATCGGCTGCGCCGTATTCCACATATGTAGGCACATCCGTTGCCTTTGCAAGGAAAAACTTAAAGCCCAGCTCTTCGTTTGCAAATATAAGCTTTCGTGAGTCCTTCTTCATTTCATCACAGGTTATGCCAAGCTGCTCCAGCATATCCATAGTCTGTTCCGCAAGCCTGCCCTTTGCAAGGGCAAAAGTAATATACTCCATTATTCGTCCTCCCCGACAGCCATATTATGGCTGTTTTCGCCGTCAAAATATATAAGCCTTGGAATACCGTTTTTCACGGCATACGCCATATTTTTGTCAAGATCTCCGCCAAGCAGGCTCAGCTCGGCAACGGCGCCGTTCTTCCTCAGCTCGTCCGCCTTTTTTATTGCCGCCGCCCTGCCCTCCTCGTTGCAGGCTATGAGAAAATCTGCGTGACCCGGTTCCTTTGCGGTAAGCACCGACATTATATCGTTTATCTTTACCGCCAGACCCACTGCGGGGCAGGCTTCACCGTAGCTGCCGACAAGCTTGTCGTAGCGTCCGCCGTCTATCACGGAGAAGCCCGTACCCCTTGCATACGCCCTGAATACAATACCCGTATAATAGTCAAAATGCCCCGTAACACTCAGGTCAAAGGAAATATATTTGCTGTATCCGCATACATCAAGCAGGGAGTAAAGCTTACCCATATATTCAAGCGCATTTAACGATCTTGCGTTGTTTACAAGCGATTTTGCCTCTTCAAGCACCTCTGCTCCGCCTATAAGCAGCGGAAGATCGTCAAAGAGCGTTTTCAGCTTTGGGCTTATATCGGTATTGGCTGTTATTTTGCTTACCTCCACATAATTTTTTTCTATTATGCAGTCGATAACGGCTTCGCTTGTTTTTGCGTCAAGCCTCGATTCCTCAAGGACGCCCTTTAAAAATTCAACATTTGCTATATCTACCCTGAAATCCTCAATGCCTACCGCCAAAAGAGAATTTACGGCGATAATAACGGTTTCTGCATCTGCCTCCAAGGAATTTACGCCTATAAGCTCCGCACCTGCCTGTGTAAACTCCCTCAGCTTGCCCTGATAGCTCTCGTTGTATCTGAAGGCGTTGCCCACATAGGCAAACCTCAACGGCAGATCCTCCGTGCCGTAGGCAGTTGCGGCAACACGTGCAATTGCAGGCGTAACATCGGGGCGCAAAGCAAGTATGGAGCCGTCCCTGTCCAAAAATTTGTACATTCTGCTGCCCGATACGCCCCCTGCGCCCTCAAACACCTCTATGTACTCAAACGTGGGGGTTATTACAAATTTATAATTGCAGCTTTCAAAAACTGCTTTGATTTTATTTTCAATTTCGGTTTTAAGTGCGCATTGTGCGGGCAGATAGTCCTTTACGCCTGCCGTAGTATGCAGTTTATTATTTATCATAGGTATACTCCTTATATAGTCTTGCTTTACTGTGATAAAGTGATAAATCACTAAATCATTATACCATATCCTCTTTTTTTGTCAATAGCAATTTGTCCGTAAGCCTTATCAAAGCCGATATAAAGCTGTCATCCCGCTCCGCACTCCGCTTTTTTGTAAAATGTGATATTAATATGATACATCAAAGCGGCAAATACAAATATACGGCAGTCGGACAGAACTTTTCCGTGTATCCATTATACCATATTTTGTGATAATGTCCACAGCTTTTACAAATTTTCAAAGCCTGCATAAAGATCCAGTATACCGTAGCCCCAGATATTGTTGGGCAGTATTTCGTTTGCGGGAGCCTGCGCCCCCAATATAAGATAAGCGGTCACCATTACCGTGTTTGCCGTGTATACGCCCTGCCGCAGCACAAGCCACTCCAGCATAAGCGCAGCCGCACCCGCCGCCACGGCGCAGGCATAGCTTGTGCCGCTTCTGCCTCCGAGGTTTACCGCAGGGGCGCAAAAATCCGGTCTTAACACATAAAACCTTGTAGGCCCTCTGCCCGTAGGCGCAAAGGTGCTGTTATCGGTTGAATTGTAGCCGCCCACCGTCATTACGGAATAGGCGGTACCGGGAGTGGTTACCGTCACCATCGGGTTTGAGGTAATAAAAAATGTATTTCTGCCTATAAATGCGCTTATGGGCAGCCACATATGCACCGCACCCGTTGTCATATTGTTGTTGTATATCCTGATAAGCCATATACCGAAGGCAGGTCTTTCCACCCTTATATTGGTATGCTGGTCGCTTGCGGAATCCTCCGATATATAATAGCTTACCCTTACCCTGCCTCCGCCCTTGGAGAGGGTAAACGTATTTTCATAATTGATTATAGGCTGCAGCCTAAGCACGCTTTCTCCCAGGGGTGAAATTATTTCAACGGCTATAAGGTCTACAATGGAATTCCATATATCCACGTTAAAGCCTGCCTCGTTTTCACCGACGGTTATCTCTATATCCCTGTATACCTCGCCCTGAGAAAAATCAAATGAGGTATGATGTCTTGCTATGCCCTCGTTGCCCGAGGGTACGCAGAGGCATACCCCGTACTGCCTTGCTATGTTTGAAAAATGCTCCTCCAGTATGGACTGGCTGCTGTGGCCTCCCTGGTTTGTGCCCGTACCTATACATATGACAACAGGTCTGTCCAGCTCGTTTGCCTTTTTGTAGGCATAGCTTACGCCCAGCATAAGATCAATTGAGGAGTATGCGGGCACATCCTCCCCTACAAACATCTCCTCCTTTAAATACTGTTTTGCCTGCTTCAGTTTTACTATTATAAGCTCCGCATCCGGTGCCGCACCGTTTCTGCCTGCGGCTATCTCCGCAAGATATGTACCGTGCCCTATCTCATCTCTCGTATCCAGCTCAGCCTCACCCGAGAGCGCCCTGTTTATATAGTCATTATCATACTCCGTACCGAAGCACAGCTCATCGGTGCCGTCCCCGGAGGTCTGATCCCATATATACAATATCTTGCTTGTTCCGTCCTCATAAATAAAATTTTCGCTGCGGTAGTCAATGCCCGTGTCTATAACAGCCACAAGCATACCGCTGCCCCTAAGCCCGAGATAAGGCTGATTGCGCACCGTTGTTATGCCGCTTTTGTCAAATGCCGCCTCATACTGCATTAGCCCCATAACAAACGGAGGCTTAACGCCTATAGTGTTAATAAACTCCATTCTGTTAAGCATATAGTACTCCGACTTGATGTACAATATATCAAAATCATCGTCAAGGGGACAGGTAATTATGTTGTCATTATTTATATCGTCATATATCAGCGCCCCTCTGCGTTTTACAAAATCCATATATTCTCCCGAATATGCCGCCTCCTCAACAGACGTCCTTCCTTCCGCCTGCTGTATGGACACGCTCGGTATACTTTGCTCCATAAGCCTGAGAGTGTTTTCAAAGCAAAGAGTGCCGTAGCCAAGCGCCCTGTTGGGATACACGGCATCTATATTTCTTGAGGCACCCTTTAATAAAAATGCCTTAAGCCTTTCACCGTACATAAAAAGATCCCTGCCCTGTACAACGCCCCATTGCAGCATAAGCGCAGCCGCACCCGTAACATGCGGCGCCGCATAGCTGGTACCCGTAAAAAGATCCGTCCCGCCGTTCAAAGCAGATGACGGCACATTATAGGCGGGCGCCGCTATATCCGGCTTGATATAGCCCGTATTTCTTGTATATCCCCTGCCGGAAAAATCCAGCACGGTGTCCGTATTTTGATTGTATCCGCCTACAGCTATAGCCTTGTATGCGCTTGCAGGCAGCGTTATGGTTGTATATGCTGCGGAATCCAGAAAAAAAGTATCGCTGCCCACAGCCTCGGTGACAGGAAGCCATATATCAAAATTTCCGTTTACAATGCTGATAGGTTCAAACTCCAGAGTCCATATGCCGCTTTGTATATCCGCACTGTTTTCAAAATTTATGTATACCTCTGTATCAATATTGTAGGGTGACGGCAGAGAAAAAAGGATATTTACTATGGTATCAGCAAAATTAATGCGTGAGGTGGAGGTTATCATTCCGCTTTTCTGTCCGTTGGGAGCGGTAAGGGTTATGCCTATATTATCCGAAAACGACTTCCAGAGGCTCATATACATATTTCTTATATTTCCGCCGACGTTAAAGCGTATGGTTTCTCCGCTCTCAAAGCTGCCCGAATAATGATGTCCCGCTGCGCCCTCGTTGCCCGCAGCTATACATACAGAGCATACCGTATTGTCTGCCACCTCGTTTATATACAGCTCCACAAGCGAGCTGCCGTCATGGGGGCCGTCATTTGTGCCGTAGGATATATTTATTGCAGCGGGCATATTAAGCGACAGCGCCGTATCCCTTATGTACTTTAGCCCTCGCATAATATCGGTAGAGCGTGCATAGCCGTCCCTTAACCCAAGCTTGACTATAACAAGCTCCGCTCCGGGCGCAATACCCGTCTGACCGCTGCCTCCTCCGCCGCCTGCACATATGCCTGCCACTGCCGTACCGTGTCCCTCGGTATCGGCAAAGCTTATAAAGCTCTCTTGTTTTATTGCACTGTTTATCTCCTCTCTTGTGTATCTCCTCCCCCTTGCTCCGTTCTCCGTTACACTCAGGTCAAGTATGCCAAGTATACGAGTGCTGCCGTTTTCGTCTATAAAATCCCTGTTGTATATATCTATACCAGAATCTATTATGCCTATAATAACTCCTCTGCCGTCAAGACCCCTGCCCTCCAGAACAGCATCGTACAGGCAGGCGCTCTGCTGGGACGAAAAGCGCATAAAATAAAGCCTTTTGGGTATCTCCAGATATTCGGTTGAGGGCAGGAGGTAAAGCGCCTCTATTTGCTCCGTGGGTATGGTAACAATTGCAAAGTTTTCCGACAGTATTTCCGTATTGCCGCCTATTGACGATACCTCTGCGGCAAGGTCACCCGAATATTTTACTATTATCTCCGTTATCTCCTCGTCCGCTCTGTTGTAAAAATAATCAACCATTTTAATTCCCCCTTTATACAAACTATATGCGTAAAGATGAGTATTATTTTTATAAATTTACGGCATCGGGACAAAATAAGAAACCGATACATACAAAAAAGCGGCGCATATTTTACTGCGCCGCTCGAACCGTCAAAAAACCTAAAAACAGATAAAAAAACCGAATTAAATGCCGACCGATATTTAATTCAAAAGGGGATGTTGTTCTGCAACACCCCCTGCTTAAAAGCTTTATTATTTTACATCGGCTGCAAGTTCAGCCTTTCTCTTTTCAATTACCTTTGCCTGGACATCGCCCGGAGCCTCCTCATAACGTGCAAACTCCATTGTGTACGAGCCTCTGCCTTGAGTCATGGAACGGAGATCGGTAGCGTATCTGGATATTTCTGCCATAGGAGCCTCTGCCTGTATTATCTGTTTGCTGCCCACCTTTTCCATACCGAGTATACGGCCTCTGCGCTTATTCATATCGCCCATAATATCACCTGTATAGGCATCGGGTACCGTGATAGCTATTGAAGCGATAGGCTCAAGCAGCTTAGGCTTAGCTTGAGTAAAGGCATCCTTAAATGCCATTTGTGTAGCCATCTTAAATGCCATCTCGGAGGAATCAACAGGGTGATATGAACCGTCAAGCAGTGTTGCCTTTATACCCACAACAGGATAGCCTGCAAGAGGACCTGCCTTAACGGATTCCTGAAGACCCTTTTCAACAGCGGGGAAGTACTGCTTTGGTACGGCACCGCCAAAGATTTTCTCCTCAAATACATATGGCTCTGCAGGGTCGTCATAGTTAGGCTCAAACGACATAAGCACATCTCCGTACTGACCGTGACCGCCTGACTGCTTTTTGTATTTGCCTCTTACCTCTACCTTGGCGCCGATCTTCTCCCTGTAAGGTATGATAGGGTCGGAGAGTTCCACCTCAATTTTATACTTGCTCTTGAGCTTATTGACAAATACGTCTATCTGGGTATCACCCGTACCGCTGATTATAGACTGCTTTGTTTCCTTATTTACCTCAAAGCGCATAGTCTTGTCTTCCTCAAGTATTTTTGCAATAGCACCTGCCAGCTTGTCCTCATCGCCCTTTGTCTTTGGCTTGATAGCCATGCTCATGAGCGCCGCAGGATATTCTATAGGAGGCATCTGAACAGGTCTGTCTGCGCTTGCAAGCGTATCGCATGTGCTGGTATTCTGCAGCTTTGCAATAGCGCCTATATCGCCTGCCCTGAGCTCGTCAACATCTATCTGCTCCTTACCTCTCAGGATGTAAAGGTGACCGATCTTTTCGGCAATGTTTTTATTTACGTTTTTGACCATGCTGTCCTTTTTAAGCACGCCCGAGCAAACCTTGAATATGCTTAAGCGTCCTACATATGGGTCTGCAATAGTCTTGAAAACAAATGCAGAAACAGGCTCCGAATCGTCGCAGTTTATCTCGACACTGTCGTCTGTTTTTGGATTTATGGCGTCAATAACGGGTTTTACCTTTGCCGTAGGAGGCAAAAACTTATTTATGGAGTTCATAAGCACCCTTATGCCTATTGTATAATTTGCGGCACCGCAGAGCACGGGGGTAACCGTACCGTCAACAATACCTATGTTAAGGCCCTTGTGTATCTCGTCAACCTCAAAAGGCTCCTCATTGAAAAACTTTTCCATAAGGTCGTCATCCGTTTCGGCAACAGCCTCCTCAACCATATTCCTCATGGTTTCGACAGCGTCCGTATAGCCGTCCGGCATATCGCATGGCTCTACCATACCGTTGTCGTAGCGCCTTGCCTGCCTGCGGATAACATTAATAAAGCCTACATACTTGCCGTTTTCATAAAAAGGTACCTGCAAAGGAGCAATACTCTTGCCGAAAACCTGCTTAAGCGATTCCACAACATCGTCAAAGTTGGCGTTTTCGTCATCCATGCCGTTTACAAATATCATTTTGGGTACGCCCATTTCCTCGGCCATTTCCCAAGCCTTTTCGGTACCTACCTCAATGCCCGATTTTGCATTTACAACAATAAGTGCAAGGTCGGCAACGCTGAGCGCCTGCTTTACCTCACCCACAAAATCAAAATAACCGGGAGTATCAATAAAATTGATCTTTTCGTCAAGCCATTCAACAGGTATAACGGAAGAGTTTATGGAAACCTTGCGTTTTATTTCCTCCGGGTCGTAATCACTTACGGTATTACCCTCTTCAACACGGCCAAAACGCTTTGTTACGCCGCTTACATGCAGGCAAGCCTCGGTAATTGTCGTTTTGCCGCATCCGCTGTGACCAAGTACGGCGACATTTCTAATTTCGTTTCCGGTATAGCTTTTCATTTAAAAAATCACCCCATCGTATAATTTGGGAGGCCGTCATATTATGTGCAGTATTAAGTCAATTTTATCTAAAATTTGCACAATCGACCTCTACCCTATGTATTAAAATATTCAACATTGATTACAAATATCCTTTTTAAAATGGATATTTTTTGACGTTTTGTATAAACTATACAATTTTGTAATATTTTTTTGTGTATATTTTTTTAAAAGTCTGTTTTATGCTTATGTATATTTCGTTGACCTGCGACCTGTAAAATGGTAAAATATATTTTGTGGGTTGCCTTATGATACGCATTGTGCAGACGGTATTGCACGGCAATGCCGCCTCTTGCGTGAGGAGAGGCAATTACCTGTCGGTCAAAATTTTTTTAACCGATTGCAGCAAACAGTCAGGGAGGGAAGGTTCTGCCATGAAAAATATAGGTATAATAGGTCTGGGGCTTATAGGCGGCTCTATTGCAAAGTCCCTTAAAAGGTATGACGGATATGTAATAAAGGCATTTAACAGGAGCAGACCGTCTATTGACGCCGCAATTGCAGACGGCATAATTGACGACGGTTCTGCCGAGGATATATCCGTGCTTTCGGGCAGTGAAATAATTTTTATATGTACTCCCGTGGACCTTATACCCGGCTATGTAGACAAGCTTTTGCCCATAATAGACAAAGATTGCATAATAACGGATGTGGGCAGCACAAAAGCCAACATATACCGCAAAATGCTCGGCTTCGGCGACAGGATAAACTATATAGGCGGTCACCCCATGGCAGGCTCGGAGCAGACAAGCTACAAGGCGGCAAAGCCGTTTCTGCTTGAAAACGCCTACTATGTGGTTGCTCCTTCACCTTACGTCAAAAAAGAATATGTAGATAAATTTACCGCCCTTATAGAGCTTACCGGCGCCGTGCCAATAGTCATAGACCCCGATGAGCACGATTATACGGTAGCTGCCATAAGCCATGTGCCCCATATAATAGCGGCGTCGCTTGTAAACACGGTAAAAAGGCTCGACGGAGAGCAGGGGCTTATGCACGCACTTGCGGCAGGCGGCTTTAAGGATATAACCCGCATAGCCTCGTCCAGCCCGGAGGTATGGACAGGCATATGCCTCGAAAACAAGGTTCATATATTAAAGGTGCTGGAAAGCTTTAAAGCCGATATAGACAGCTTTGCACAGGCAATTGCAGACAGCGATGCCGATGCCCTCGGCAGCTGCTTTGCGTGCGCAAGGGATTACAGAAACAGCTTTTCCTCAAAGCTGCCTACATCATATGCCACCAGCTTTGAGCTTTATGTAGATACTGCCGAAAAGCAGGGTATAATAGCTTCGGTCGCCTCGATACTTAGCCTTAACAATATAAACATAAAGAGTATAGGCGTAGTTGCAAACAGGGAATATGCAAACGGCATACTCCGCCTTGTACTCGACAGCAAGGAGGCAAAGGAAAAATGCCACGACTTGCTCACACGGATGAATTACACAGTATACGATAAATGAGGTATAAAAAATGAACAAAACAATAAAACCGATAACGGATATAGAAAAAACCATAAGGGTACCCGGAGATAAATCAATATCTCACAGAGCCGTAATGTTTGGCTCTATTGCAAAGGGAGATACGGAGATAACGGGCTTCCTTACGGGTGACGACTGTATGTCCACCATAGGCTGCTTTAAAAAGCTCGGTATTGACATTGAAGCTGACGGAGAGCATATAACGGTACACGGCAAGGGACTGAACGGGCTTGCCGCACCCCTTGGTCGGCTTGACGTAGGCAACAGCGGCACTACCATACGCCTTATATCGGGCATACTTGCAGCACAGGGCTTTGACTGTGAGCTTAACGGGGACGCCTCCATACAAAAACGCCCCATGAAGAGGATAATAGCCCCTCTCACCGAAATGGGCGCCGATATAGAAAGCACAAACGGCGGCTATGCGCCGCTTAAAATACACGGCAAAAAGCTAAAAGCCATTGAATACACAATGCCCGTTGCAAGCGCACAGGTGAAATCCTCAATACTTTTGGCAAGCCTTTTTGCAGAGGGCGAAACGGTCATAAACGAGCCTGTTGCCTCCCGTGACCACACCGAGATAATGCTAAACTATTTCGGTGCGGATATTACAAACACAAACGGCAGGATAGTTTCAAGGCCCGTAAAGGAGCTTTACGCAAAAGCAATAGCCGTGCCGGGAGATATATCCTCCGCAGCCTTTTTTATGGTAGCGGGTCTTATTGTGCCAAACTCTCACATTATTATAGAAAATGTGGGCATTAACCCAACAAGGACGGGTATAATAGATGCGCTCAGAGCAATGGGCGGCTATGTAAACATAATCAACGAGAGAAGCTCGGGAGGAGAGCCTGTAGGCGACATTGAGGTAAAAACCTCACATCTTAAGGCAACCGAGCTGAGCGGGGACATAATACCCCGTATGATAGACGAGATACCCGTATTTGCCGTAGCTGCTCTTGCGGCGGAAGGCACAACTACAGTAAGGGATGCAAGAGAACTAAAGGTAAAGGAATCAAACCGTATTGCCACCGTTTCCGCCGAGCTGGGCAAAATGGGAGCCGATATAACCGAAACAGACGACGGTATGATAATACCCGGCGGACAGCATCTGCACGGCGCCGTTACGGACAGCCACCTTGACCACAGGCTGGCAATGACCTGCGCCATAGCCGCACTTACATCTGACGGAGAAACAACCATAACCGATGCCGACTGCGTTGGTATATCGTTCCCCGATTTTTATGAGGTGCTCGACAGCCTTAAACGGTAATACGATATTGTTTTACTTAAATAAAAACATCGGTCACCGAACTAAAATGTCGGTGACTGATGTTTTTTAACGGCTGCAAGGTTGGTATAGGCAAGTCAAAATACTTAAATGGTTTTCTTGCCGATCGTTCCGAAAATCAAAGCTGTTGAAAACGCTCGTATAAACCGCAATACCGAGTTGGAAACAGGACTTTCTCAGCGATTTCTAACTGTCCCCTGTTTCGTACGTCTTGCAATTGGCGGTTTTAAATAACCACTAATCTTGTTGCATATTTTTGGGAGTGTATATTTCTTCTTTTGGAAGCAAATGCAAAATATTTTCACCCCTGCGAAGCTTATTTTTCAACTCGGACACATAGCTTGTTATATCTTCAACATTTTCTATCCATTCTACAAGATAATCAAATGAATAACCACGTCTTATTCCAATTTGAATGACTCGTCTGTTTATAGGTGAACCGTATATATCTCTGTCCGGGTCCCACTGACAGCGAATATCGGATTTTTTTATCAAATTTTTCTTTTCCTCATCGGTCAACCCCAAATCAAAGTCAATTTTGTAAGGTGTTGCAGCACTGACCAAAAAATCAAAATTTTCTCTTTTAATATCTATCGCCAATATAACTTCCTGATTCTCTTTTTCAGCCCATCCACATCTGTACATCATCCACAAAAAAGATGGTTTTATCCATGTCATTCTATCCATATTAAAGTGCGTACCCATAAAATCCCTTTCAAGGACTTCATTGGCAACTGCTCTTGGAAAAGCTTGATATACCCGTATTGTATTCCGATCAAATACTCCATAAATTTGTTTTGTTTGAGAAATATTGTGGTTTTTAGGAAAGTAATAACTAAGGCACGATTCAAAGCAGGATATTTTATAACTTTGATTTACCATGCTTTTGAGTCCGGCTTTTGATTTGATCCTCGATAATGCTAAATAAATAGGGTCCTTGATCAGATCTATTCCCTCAATATTATTCAGCAAATACAACAATTTATCTTCATATTTAGTTATAATATTGGTATCAAATTGTGAAATATAATTTGCCGCAATGGTTTTAGGGTCATCTGAATACCTGTTATCTTCGCTATCCGCCAATAGATCTGTTAATTCCAAAAAAAGCTGTTCATTATTTAAGTTATTTAAAAAAAACTTGTATTCCTTTTTGTGATCCTTTTTACTTAAAAATACCGAGCTAATTAATTTATCGCATAATTTACTATCCATCTGTTATGACCTCCGTTTTTGCTTAGGTTAGTTGGCATATCCAAAGCGTTGACTGTGTACTGCAAAATTAGAGGTTTTGCCTCTTATTAAACCAAAAGCAGACCTCAAACTCCCTGTCTTGCACCAATCTCCTTCATTCTCTCTAAAATAATATTTCTATAGGGCATTTTTTCTGCAAGTTCAATAGGTGATAGCCCCCATTCATTCTTTGTTCTTACATCCACATATGTTTGACTAAACCATATTGCGTATAACGGTTCTAATTCAACATCTGTATATTTCATATTTATTAAATATTGTAAGGGCAATCTTTTCTTGTTATCTAATTGATTTATGCTTACCCCGTTTTCTATAAGTCTTTTGCAAAGTACTATGGTTTGCTCTAAATCGTGATTTGTTCTGGATAACAAGATATGTAATAAATTTTCATTCTCTTCGTTTAAGCCCGTTGCATCAGCTCCTTTATCCAATAAATAATTTGTAATCTCATATCTGCTGCATAAGTCATTATTTGATAATGAAAAGAATAATAATGATTTATTATGAAAATTTTTATTAATATCTGCTTCATTAAAATTCCTTAAAAATTCATCTGTTGTTTTTAGTTTCGCTATCAAATCTATCTGCATAATTATTCCTCCTTATTCATATTTATGGCCTCAATTGTTATTTGGCAACTCAGGTCCATAATTATTGGGATCGTTATATCAATTTTAATTCAGCAACCTTTTTCTTCCCTTCATATATTCCATATACCTCATTGATCGATAAAAGATGAAGCGGAGCTTCTTCAGATAGCGAAGTAAATTCTATAAACATTGCATCTTTATTTAGCTTTGTACACACAAAATCAATACTCCAATCAGGATTCTCTGCATAATTGTCTATTTTAATTAATGGACAGTATCTGGTCCCCTCCGGTGGAGGTGATACCCTGCCTCCATTTTGTTTGGAGATCCATTTAACAATTGCTTTGTAATACATAAACCGTAACACTTCCTTTACTGAGTCAAAAAGCTTGTTTAAAACATCTAATCGTGAATAAAAAGCCTGTCCTATATTATCTAAATGTTGACAGTAATACATATCCGATAAAGCTCTTTAATCTACTTCTATTTAAATCATTTTAAAATTACCGTCTTGATAAAAGATTTTTGCCCATTTCAATGTATCTTCTTGTGTGGTTGCAAACCATTTTTCTTACATAGCTCTATCAAATGGCATAAATCTCTTATTTTTATTCTTCTGCCTTCTTATTAGCGATTCCACCCACAACTCAATCCGTATATATCTTCCAGTTGTATCCAAAAGCATCTATATTTTTTTGCCAAACAAGGATGTGATCTCATAAACACTCCAACTCCGCATTCTTTGTCTAAATATTCTTTAACCGTATCGACGTTATGGTTGAACATTATATCCGGAGTATGCTGATTATAGTATATTTCTTTGTGTGCAAGTGAAAGCCTTAATTTTAAAAACAGGTTGCCTGATTTTTCTTTTTGAGGCAATAGCTTTTTTATTGCAGAAATACACAGCAATAATATTTCCACACATATAAGGGTTTTTTGTTTAAAATCCTCCTTGTCATCAATTAGGTCAACTGCCTTAATATAGTTTTCAATTATGGATATTTCCTCCGAATCAAATATTTTTAATATATCGGATTTATCCTTATTTGCACTGATTGAATCATCTTTGATCATATTAAGCACATACTCTAATTTTGTTAAAAATAATATTGCCGCAGCTATATTCCTTCCGTTATATATCGAAACTCTTATTTCTGAAATATAATCCCTTATTAATCCACAAATAGCGGATTTTGCAAAATCAAACATATTTTATCACATCCATTTACCGAAGAAATTAATAATACCTTGAAGGCTTGAAGTTTTACCACGCACAGGTAATTCACCGGCTTTTAAACCATCCGAATTAATTATATTGATAATTTTTTTTAGACGTTCTTCCAATACGATATTGTTTTTTTCCGACTGTATAGAACAATATATCATATTGCCTATATCTTCATGCCATAAAAGTTCATATTTTTCATTTTCCGAATAGACATAAATAATGCTATACCGGATGAATTTCTCTTTTTTATAAATCATATTAAAATTTGAACAAAATAATTTTGCAATATAGTCATTCCCATCATAGTAATCAAAATTTACAAGCCAAAACTCCACTCTGTTTTTCCGTTTATTTTGATGTTTGGCATATTTAACTATCATGACGGTCACCCCAATCCATACTTTTGATTGACAGATTTTCGAGAACGTTGAAAACTTTCTGTTATCGCTCTGTATATATCGTCCCCTATCGGTCCCTTATCAGTCTGTTTTTTAACAATTTCTTCCCACATAAGGTTTTGTTCCTGTGCATTTAATTTAACTGCCTTAGCACTATTGGTCATCATATTTCCGGCTTCGATTCTATATTCATTTCTTAAATTAAATGCCTGTTTTGCACAGATATTCACCTTTATGTGACAGGTTTACTGCATTAAGTTTCTTCTGTATTATATTTTTCTGTTACATCTTTGCATCTTTTTCGGTTGATATTTTGTATTCTTCAAGATATTTTAGTAAGAGTTCAGTGTCCTCCTTTTTACTGTTCCGGAACATCTTAATTGTGTAATTATATCCCAACCATAATTTAATATTTTGCTTTCTGTAAATTCTATTTCATCCATTTATAATACCCCACTACAGCCTCTTGCGGAATGTGCCGTAACAGATTTCAAGCTGCCATCATCATAATAATTATACAATACATAAGCACTGTTCTGCAAGTTTTTTTTGCTAATCCGTTAAGTTCGTTATACTCATACTTTATAGCCAGACCGTTAAACGCAATAATTGGAATAAAAAAATATCAGCCACCGGACCATCACGAACAGTGGCTGATGTGTGATAATGGATTTATATTGGGAACGATCAGCCGAAACAAAACCCGTCTTTATGCGTTGACTGTGTACTGCAAAATTAGAGCTTTGCCTCTTATCAAGCCCAAAACAGACCTCCGCTCCCTTGTCTTACTTATTACTTTAAAATTTCTGTTTTTACTGCATAGTCATGCACTTATCATACCGTCATATCGTCCTTTTTTGCAAGTATTGCCGCAACAGCGGTACAAGCGGGACAATCACAGTATTTTGCACCTGCTGCCTTTATTTCTCTGCCATGTGCGTTTATCTGCTTTGCCATCTCCTCACCGAACACCTTAACGCCTGCTTCGGAGCCCGAAAAAGCAATAAGCGTATCTATCGGCATTATATCCTCTTCAAGCTCGGCTATAAGCTTTTCGGTCATATCCGCCTGCTTATCCGTACCCAAAGCGTCCAGCCATGCCTGCGCAGCCGCCTTTGCCTCGGCGCAGCACGATGGCGCATTCATCAGCTCGTGCAGTTTTTCCGTTACAAAGCTCTGTGTTTCCTTAGTCATAAATATATCTCCTTTCATTTAAGCAAGTCATCAAAAAGCTTGTCGCCGTAAACGCCGTCACATATAAGCTTTTCAAATGAACTTACAACATAATCCTTATCCTCTTTATAGGTAACGCCAAACCATTTATCTTCGGTATCAAGCACCTTTACCGACACCCTGCCTGCCTTTATGAGCTCGTCAATGTATATAGGCAAAAGAAATTCCGCCTTGAGCTCTCTGCCTTCTATTTTGTCAAAAAACTCGGCAAAGCCCGTTTCCAGCCTGTCGATAAATTCGGGAGTAAGTCCCCACATATTCATTGAAACATAGGCGTTTTCATCTATTTTTTTACCGCCTGCCGCAGCGCCCTCGGGCGTCTTTTCTATACCCTGGGTTTCGTTTACCTCTGTAAGACAGCCGTTTTTGTCAAGCCTGCAAATGCCTCTTGTAACACCGCCGTGTTCGCTTAACGTGTTTTTCAATATGAAACCTGCCATACAATAGTCATCCGGCTTTTGAGGCGTATAAGCCTCAAGGAAGCCGTGCAGCTTTTTAAATGCCTGCTTACCGTAGTAATCGTCTGCATTTATTACCGCAAAAGGCTCTTTTACAAGCCCCTTGCACGACAGCACAGCCTGTCCCGTGCCCCATGGCTTTGTCCTGCCCTTCGGCATGGAAACGCCCTCGGGTATATCGTCAAGCTCCTGAAAGGCATAGCCCAGCTCTATGCCAAGCCCTGAGCATATCCGCTCTATACGGTCGCCGATAGCCGCCTTAAATGCCTCATGGATATCATGCCTTATGATAAACACTATTTTATCAAAGCCTGCCTCTATGGCATCGTGTATGGAATAATCCATAATGATCTCGCCGTGTCTGCCGACAGGTTCAAGCTGCTTTATGCCCCCTCCGAAGCGTGAACCTATGCCTGCTGCCATAATAACCAAAGTAGTTTTCATATCGTTTTTCTCCCTTATCTTTATTATTTTTTAAAGCACCGTATCACGAAAAGCCGAAGGCATCCTTGATACCGTGCCATTTGCAGTCCTTTTCGCTTAAATTAAGCTTTGTGCCGTCCGCAAGAAAATAACCGTCCGGGCAGGCGCTGCCGCCGTAGCTGCCCCTTACACCTACGGAAGCCCAGTCAATGCCTATTTCCGGATCATTCCATGCTATACCGCCCTCATCACCCGGATGATAAAAATCCGTGCATTTGTAACAGAACTCTGCAATATCGCTCAGCACAAGAAATCCGTGCGCAAACCCCTCGGGAATATAAAACTGCTTTTTGTTTTCCTCCGTAAGCTCCACGCCAAACCACTTGCCGTAGGTTTGCGAGCTTTTTCTCAGGTCGACGGCAACATCAAATACACTGCCCCTTATGACACGCACAAGCTTGCCCTGCGGAAACTGCTTCTGAAAATGCAGGCCTCTTAACACACCCTTTGAAGATCGGGATTGATTATCCTGCACAAAGACCATATCAAGCCCGTTTTCCCTCATGTCGTTTTGGTTGTAGGTTTCCATAAAATATCCCCTGCTGTCGCCGTGTACCGCAGGTTCTATAATGCAGAGCCCCTCAATGCCGCCTGCATTTTTTTCTGCTTTTATCTGTCCCATCTATTGCACCCCGATTTCTTTTAAATATCTTTTGAGGGCGTCACGCCAATCCGGCATCGCCTCAAAGCCGCACTCCTTAAGCTTGCTTTTGTCAAGCCTTGAGTTAAAAGGCCTTGCCGCCTTTGATAGCCCGTACTCCTCAGTAGTAACGGGTATGACCCTTGCCTCAATACCCGCCTGTGCAAAAATTTCACATGTAAAATCATACCAGCTTATGTATCCGCCCTCGTTTGTGGCATGATAACAGCCGTATTTATCCGTCTTGACCATATCCACAA
Source organism: uncultured Clostridia bacterium (assembly GCA_947591605.1). Lineage (GTDB taxonomy): Bacteria > Bacillota > Clostridia > Lachnospirales > CAG-274 > CALWRD01. The sequence goes on from CANQDF010000005.1 coordinate 60,708, forward strand.
GCAGCCTTGCCAGATCATAGGTATAGGTAGGCGTGCCTATCTGGTCATTTACCACTCTGACCTCGGGATATTTTTTGCCTGCGTTAAGCATGGTTTTTATGAAATTTTTTCCGTTCTTGCCGAATACCCAAGCAATACGCACAATAAAATATTTGTCAAGATTGTCGACAACAGCCCTTTCGCCTGCAAGCTTGCTCTCTCCGTATACGTTGAGAGGCTTATAATCCTTACAGTCAGGCTGCCACGGCTCCGTGCCCTGTCCGTCAAAAACATAGTCGGTGCTGATGTATAGCATTTTACAGCCTGCCTTTTTGCAGGCTTTTGCAATATTCTCGGTACCCGCAGAGTTTACCGCAAAGACAGCTGCCCTGTTATCCTCGTCCTCTGCGGCGTCCACAGCCGTCCATGCGGCACAGTGTATAACCGCATCGGGCTTTATATCATCTATTGCACTGCCGACAGCCTCACAGTCGGTTATATCAAGCTTTATATATCGGCAGGAAGGATCGCCTGCTTTATCGCCTATATCGCTGCCTACAGCCTCCATGCCTCTTTTTTGCAACTCGTTTAAAACATCATAGCCAAGCTGACCGCCTGCTCCCGTTACGAATACCCTCATTTTATCACCTGTTTCCATACATTTTTTCATAGTAATTGCGGTATTCTCCGCTTATAATGGTTTCCCACCAGCTGCGGTTGTCAAGATACCATTGTATGGTTTTTTTAATGCCGTCCTCAAACCTTGTTTCGGGCAGCCAGCCCAACTCGTTGTGTATCTTTGTGGGGTCTATGGCATAGCGCATATCATGCCCCTTTCTGTCTGTAACGTATGTGATAAGGCTTTCGGGCTTGTTAAGCTCCCTGCATATTATCCTTACTATATCTATATTGCGCATTTCGTTATGTCCTCCGATGTTGTAAACCTCGCCTGTCCTGCCCTTGTGTATAATAAGGTCAATTGCCTTGCAGTGATCCTCAACATAGAGCCAGTCACGCACGTTTATCCCCTTGCCGTATACGGGGAGAGGCTTGTCGTTGAGTGCATTGGCTATCATAAGAGGTATAAGCTTTTCGGGAAAATGATAAGGGCCGTAATTGTTTGAACAGCGGCTCACTGTGACCGGCAGACCGTATGTCCTGTGATACGCAAGCACAAGCAGATCCGCCCCCGCCTTTGAGGCACTGTATGGGGAGCTTGTGTGTATCGGGGTTTCCTCGGTAAAAAACAGATCCGGTCTGTCAAGCGGCAGATCCCCGTAAACCTCGTCGGTAGATACCTGATGATAGCGGGTTATGCCGTATTTGCGGCAGGCGTCCATAAGCACGGCTGTACCCATTATATTGGTTTCGAGAAAAATGCCCGGATCCTCGATAGAGCGGTCAACATGGCTTTCCGCAGCAAAATTTACCGCAATATCGGGCTTTTCCTCCTCAAAGAGCCTGTATACCGCCTCTCTGTCGCATATATCAGCCTTTACAAAGCGAAAATTTTTATTATCCATAACAGGCTCAAGTGTGGACAGATTGCCCGCATAGGTAAGCTTATCAAGGCAAATTATCCTGTAATCGGGGTATTTTGCCAGCATATGAAAGATAAAGTTTGAGCCTATAAAGCCCGCACCGCCTGTAACTATAATATTCATATCATTATTCCTTTATCAGTTTATCTTGTCAATGTATTTTCCGTCAAGGACATCCTTAAGGTACTGTCCGTACTGATTTTTCTGCATGACCTCGTATACCTTAAGCACCGACTCTCTGTCTATCCAGCCGTTTAAATAGGCTATCTCCTCAAGACAGGCTATTTTTCTGTGCTGATGTGTTTCCACCGTGCGCACAAAGTTTGTGGCGTCAACAAGGCTCTCATGAGTACCCGTGTCAAGCCAGGTAAAGCCCTGACCGAGCAGTTCCACATTAAGCTCGCCGATTTCAAGATACATAGTGTTTAGATCCGTTATTTCAAGCTCGCCTCTTGCCGAAGGCTTAAGAGCCCTCGCCATCTCCACCACTCTGTTGTCATAAAAGTAAAGACCGGTAACACAGTAATTGCTCTTGGGGTTTTTAGGCTTTTCCTCAATGGAAACCGCCTTGCCCGTGCTGTCAAATTCCACTATGCCAAAGCGCTCCGGGTCGTCCACATAGTAACCGAATACGGTAGCTCCCTTGCCGCTTTCCGCATTTTCCCTTGCCGACCTCAGCCTTTGTTTAAGGCCGTGACCCGCAAATATATTATCACCCAGCACCATGGCAACGGTTTCTCCTCCGATAAAATCGGCGCCGATTATAAAAGCCTGAGCAAGTCCGTCGGGGGACGGCTGCACGGCATAGCTCAGATTTATGCCGAATGCGTTTCCGTCACCGAGCAGAGCCTCAAAGCGAGGCGTATCCTGCGGTGTTGATATAATAAGTATATCCCTTATACCGGCATTCATAAGCACCGACATGGGATAGTATATCATAGGCTTGTCATAGATAGGCAAAAGCTGCTTTGACGTTACCTTTGTAAGAGGATACAGACGGCTGCCCGAGCCTCCCGCAAGAATAATTCCCTTCATACTGTTCTCCTTTTGTAAATGTAATTAAAGCACAAAGCACATATTTGATGTTAAGCCCTGCCGCCGACATTGCTTGTGTTATCCCTTATAAATACACCGCCCTCTGCAGGCTGAGAGCCTTTTTTGACAGCCATTATATCCGACAGTACCCAGTCAAACTCGCCTGTGGTAACTATAAAGCCGCAGTATTCACACTTGCCCGCACTTGTAATGCTTGTTGGGGCGCCGCAGTTAGGACAGGCAACGACCGAGCTTTTGGTTTTTGCTGGGTCTGTGAGCACGCCTGTTTTGCGCATAAAGGTATACAGATAATTCATATGGCAGTCCGTGTCGGGGTCACCCTTTAATATTTCACCCGTAAGCGCATTTTTTATATAATCCGTCATACGGCTCTGTATATATACGGTAAGATATTCATATTCGTTATCTCTTACATATCGGTACAAAAATGTTCTGTTTACATTTATCCTGTCCAGCACGTTTATCCTGTTGTTTTCAATATATTTTTTTATCTGCATTTCGTGCTGTTTATAAAGCTCCTCCTTTTCAAACGGTCTGAGCTTTTCGCTCTCCCTCTCGGACCACGCATTTTGCAGAGTGAAAAATACCTCTTTTACAAAAGCAATAAATTTTTCACTGCTGAAATCAGCGTCATTTTTAATGATAGCCTCCGTGATAGCCTCCGTATAATCCGGTAAATCGACCGAAAGCCTTTCGTCTGACGGGCGTGAGGTGCGTCTTTGCGTAACAGCAGGCGAATTGCCTTTTTTATTTTTTTTGCTTACAACAATTACGATAATAATAACAACAATAACCGCCGCAACAATATCCGATGCGCTGCCCGAACCGCCCGAGGAATGATAGACCCGAGGGCTTGAATAATCACGGTAATTGTCATAACCGCCGCCATAGTCGTTATTGTCATAGTCATAATCATAACCGCTGTCATCATAATCATAGCTGTCATAATCGTTAAAATCGCCCAGATCCGCAAAAGTTGCAATACCGGATAATGCAACAAAAAGAATTGTCAGCAGCAGATACACTGTTTTTTTCATAAAAATACTCCTTTTTATTGCGGTGCTTTTTTACCGCACTCCGTACAGAACTTGCCTGTGTTTTTGGCACCGCATTCGCACACCCATTCGCCTGCAGGCTTTGGCTTGCCGCATTCGGTGCAGAATTTACCCGTGTTCTGCGCACCGCATTCACATACCCAGCCCTGAGGTGCAGGCTTGGGTTTGCCGCACTCCGTACAGAACTTGCCCTTGTTCTGCATACCGCATTCACACGTCCAGGTACCGTCCGACGCCGATGCCGCATTGGCGGCTGCCTTCTGCTCCGCACCCATATTCATAAGCTGTGCGGCATTCATACCGCCCTGCTGAACTGCCATACCCATGCCCAGAAAGCCCTGCATGGCGCCCGAAGAGTTGGAAGCGGCAGCCTCCATTGCGCTTGCCTGTGCAGAACCTATCTTTGAACCAAGCATACTTGGGTCTGTATATATCCTGTCCTCCTGGAAGCGGCTTATCTTCTTCTGGCTCTCCTCATCTACGGTTATAGATGAAAACGCTACGGAAACTATGGATATGCCTCTCAGATCCTTCCATTCGTCGGATATTTCCTTATCTACCTCGTCGCCTATCTCCTTGGTGTAAAGGGGCAGGTTGTCATAGGGTATACCCTTAAGAGCGATCCTGCCCAGAGCAGGCTGCATGCTCTCCTGCACCTCCGACCTGAGCTGCTCCTCAAGCGCACTGCGCTTATAGCTGTCGGTTATGTTGGCGCAAAGATTGGTAAAGAACATAACGGGATTGACTATCTTATACGAATAATTGCCGTAACCCATTATCCTGACTGTAAAGTTAAACTCGCTGTCCCTGAACGGTACATTGCCTATGCCTATTTTATTGTTTATTATCTCCTTTGTATTTACATAGTAAACACGCTGGTCGTTCTCCGGCTGACCGCCGTATGTAAAGCGCTTGCCAACCTTTTCAAAGCTTGCCTTTAACCCCTCAAAGCCCGAATCAAAAAGTGACGGCTCTGTTTTTGTGTCATAAATGTATGCGCCGGGTTCCGAGGTAAAATCCACTATTTTGCCGTTTTCCACCACCAGCAGAAACTGACCCTCGTTTACCGCAATTTTACTGCCGTTTGTAATTATGTTATCGCTGCGATTTATATTTGCTCCGTTTGTGTAACGCACACTGCCCTTTTTAACAAGCGTATCCGCATCCATTGCATCGCAGTAAAAATACTCCTTCCACTGGTCGGAAAGCGTAGTACCTATAGCGTCCGTAACAGAGGTTTTTATCTCGCCTATGACCTGCTTTATCAATCCCATTTTATTTCCTCCATATAAAAAATATTTTCGTAAACAGCGCAGAGGCGCCGACTTATATATCGTATAAAACCGAGCCCCAATAAAAATATTTAACCCGAGCGCCCGATGTTTTACCGATTATATTTAATTATACCATTAATTATATACGTTTTCAATAATTACTTAATTCAATGCTTTATAAAATATTATTGCATTAATATATTGACCGTATTAATAAAATGTATTATTATTTATTTATCGGGTATTGTTTAAGCCTGCCTTGCGGAGGGAGTGGAACATATGACGGATATAAGAAGTGCTTTACACGCCAAGGGTCTTAAGGCGACATCACAGCGCCTTGCAATATACGGCTATCTAATATCAACCGATACACATCCGTCGGCTGAGGAAATTTATAACCGTCTTAAAAAGGAGCACCCCCATATGAGCCCGGCAACGGTCTACAAAACGCTTGCCTCACTTAAAAAAGCAGGGCTTGTAAGAGAGCTGAGCATAGGCGGGGACTGCTTCAGATACGACGCTGCGCTTAAAACCCACGCACACCTTGTGTGCAAAAGCTGTCACACGGTAACGGATTACTGCGCAAATATCATACCAGATGATACTGCGTTAAAAATAGCATCCGACACAGGCTTTGCCGCCGAAGAGGAAACAATATGTTTTTACGGGCTTTGTGAAAGGTGCCGCTGTGCGGAGAATGACGGCTGAACATTTTTATTGACATTAAAACGGCTGTATGATAATATAATTAATGTGTAAGGGACTAGTCGGCACACTTTATTGCCCAAAGCATAAAAGCTTGATCATGGGCTCTGTATGAAATGACGAGGCTTACCTGTATAAAGCGGGTAACTTTCGTCTTTTTTTATGGTTTGTTTATTCGGAGGATAATATGAATACATTTGAACTTATAACCATTGCCGTTGCCCTGTCAATGGACGCCTTTGCGGTATCCATGTGCAAGGGGCTTTCATCGGGCGGGCTTAAAATAAAGCATATGCTCATTACAGGGCTTTACTTTGGAGGCTTTCAGGCACTTATGCCGTCAATAGGCTATGTGCTCGGCTCCCGCTTCAGTAGGCTTATAACAAATTTTGACCATTGGATAGCCTTTGTACTGCTGTGCATAATAGGCATTAATATGATAAAGGAGGCATTTGGGGCTGCCGAGGAGCTGAACGACTCATTCTCATTCAAGGTGATGCTTCCCCTTGCGATAGCTACCAGTATTGACGCCCTTGCGGTCGGAGTAAACTTTGCCTTTTTGGAGCTTGACCTTGCAGGCATTGCCGTTGCCGTTATTTCCATAGGCATTATTACATTTTTTCTTTCCGCAATAGGCATAAGGATAGGCGGCATATTTGGGCTTAAATATAAGGCAAAGGCAGAGATATTCGGCGGCGCCGTGCTCATTATAATGGGCTGCAAAATACTTGCGGAGCATCTTGGGCTTTTGGGATGACAATCCTATGCAGGCTCAATAAAAAAAACTAATCTTCACTAATTCTTAAGATTTTTTAAGTATTTATTTTAATAATTTTATGTTACTATAAATAACGTAAATAGGTTGTCAATCAACAGCCTATAAATTATCCATACTTGCCTCTGTCATTGGAGGCACCCTCCTTTGACCGTACACAATCCCCCTGTACGGTCATTTTTTTATTACTTTGCAGCGTAAAAAGCCCCGCAGATATGCAATTATCCGCAGGGCTTAAACTGTGTTTATCTTTCACCTTCTATACTGTTCCATACCTCATCCGTGATCTGACCTATACGCCAGATGGATATTTTATCAATTCCAAACATTTTTGCAAGCACTATTTTATCCTTGATACTCTGTGCATTTTCATACCAAAGTATATTTTTATTTCCCTTTTCATCGTAATATACAGCCATTGGGTTGTGATATTTTTGTGAATATTCCACGGATGTACCCGGCTGCGCAAGGATTTTTGCCACGGTATCCGTATCGGGGTGATATGCACGCTCGTTTATAACAGCGCCGCTGCCGTCCTCGGTCCAGAGAGCAGTAGAGGCAACACTTAGCGCAAGGGCTATTTTACTTTTATCCTCTATGTTGTCCGATGCCGCCTTAAGTGCTGTATATACGCTGTCAAGCGGCGTTACCGGGGTTACGGTAAAGCCCGATGCTCTCTCCGCCTCGGTCATGGATATGGCTGCATAATCATGAGCCATAACGATAACCATATCGGAATAGGATGCTATTGTCTTATAATCATATCCGTCAAAGTATTCTCCGTTCATCACGGGGTGTACGTTTGTATAGATCTGCTTTCCCTCCGGCAGGGCAGCTCTCAGGTCTTTAAGAAATTTATTCAGTCCCTCCCTGAGCTCGGCGCCCTTAAGCCCCTCAAAATCAGCCGTAACACCCGAATAGCCTTTTGCCTGCTCGGCTATGAGCGAAACCGCCTTTGCACGGTTTTCGTCATTGAGCAGTATTGTGCGGCAGACATCGGCACCGTCTGCACCCTGCTGCGATGTACTCATTGTGACGGCAAGATTTGCGGGTATATTTCTCTGTGCAAAATAGCTTACGGCATCCTGATAGCCCTCGGGTATGTGCCAGTCATTCCCGTTTGAGGATGTGGTGTTGAGCACAACACCGCCGTCATATTCCAGCCTGCTCCATCCAAAGGATACGGAGTTCATCTTTGCGGCGGTTTCCCTTTGGCTCCACGAGGATATTGCATAAAACCCGTGCACGGAGTCCAAGCCGTGGGTGTATCTGTCGTAAAGACGGCACATCATGGCAGCGCCCTCCTCCCTTGAGGCGTAATCCTCCGGAGCAAAAATGCCGCTGCCTCTGCCGCTTATTATGCCAAAATCATACGCAGCGGTAATATAGGGGTCATCGGCGTCCTTAAATGCCGTTGCTCCCGTACTTATACCCGTAAAGCCCAACGCCCTTACAAGCATATGAGCCATCTCCCTGCGGGTAATATAATCGTTCGGACGAAAATCCGCCTCATCGGTAAGACCGTGGTCATAGGCAGCTTTAACATAAGGCTCGTACCACAGCCCGCCTGCGGCATCGTTTACCTCCCAGCCCATGAGCTTGCAGAGCATAACGGCAAATTCACTGCGTTTTACCTGCATACCCAGACCGAATTTATCATCTCCCATACCCTGCATTATTCCCTTATCCGATATCTTTTGTATATCCGCCTCCGCCCAATGCCCCTTGGGCACATCGGAGTAGGCATATACATTTGATACCGTAAGCGGAAATACAACGAGCATACCTGCCATAAATTTTTTAAACATACAATATTACCTCCACCTGTAAATAATTAAGCTTATATAAAATATCATACCCTCAGCAGATACGAATACTGCATAAGCTGCCTGCGTCTTTGCTTACAGTCGGGCATATATCCGCACATCGTATCCCAAAACGCCTTGGAATGGTCGGGATGCACAAGGTGTGTAAGCTCGTGCAGAGCAAGATACTCAATAAGCGCTTCGGGTACACATATAAGCTTTTTGTTCATCATAATGAGTCCATGGTTGGGACGGCAGTATCCCCAACCGGAAACCGAGTCCTTTGCAATTATGCGTGGACGCCGTATGCCCCGTGAGGCAAAAAAAGCAAAATATTTATCTACTGCCTTGTTATATATCTCCTCACGCATTACATCAAGCCTGCTCTCAAGCAGAGCCGACTTTTTGCCCGTATCGTCGGGGTCGTCAAGCCTTAAAATAAGCTGTGCTGCGCTTATCTCCACACCCGTATTCTCATTTTTTTCTACCCTTATTTCCAGCTCCCTGCCCAGCAAAAGCAGCTTGTCACCGCTGCGCAGCTCTTTGGAGGCATAACGGGCTCTTTTATCCATATCCCTTTTTAAAGCCTCCTGTGCCTTATATATAAGACCTGCGTTTGCAAGCACAAAGCTGTCCAATCTGCCAACAGGCACACCGTAAGAGGCTGAAACCCTTACGGTGCCGTCGGAGCTCCTTACCCTTAAATTTATATTTTTTACCTTTTTCCTTGTAAGGTAATATTCTATCCTGCCGTCTTTGCAGGCAACGGAACGCAGCTGTGTATACATATTATCCTCCGATACAAAATGTGCGGTTTATATCAGACCATATCAAAAAAGCTCATCTGGTTTGTTTCCGGCATACCTCTGAGTATACCCGTATCCTTAAGCATTTGCGTAATGGTTTTGCCTATGCCTGTCCTCTGCCTGAACTCCTCTACGGTGGTAAACCTGCCGTCCTGCCTTGCCTCGGTTATAGCAGGTGCCGTATCCGCACTTAAGTTGGGCAGCACGCAGAACGGTGCCATAAGCCCCTCATCGGTTATAAGAAATGCCGTGGCGTCCGCCTTGTAAAGATCAATAGGCACAAATTTAAGCCCTCTCATATACATTTCGTACACCAGCTCAAGCATTGTACGCATTGATTTGTCGTTTGCGGTAGCTTCCTTGCCCAGAGAATCTATCTCCTTCATTTTTGACATAACACGCTCTGCGCCGAAGCACATTACCTCATAGTCAAACGCCTCGGACTTTACATAAAACGCAGCCGCATAAAAGGCGTAGGGATAATTTATCTTAAAATATCCTATACGGAAGGTGTTTGTAACGTAAGCGACCGCATGTCCCTTAGGAAACATATACTTTATCTTTTTACAGCTTTCAATATACCAATCGGGTACATTGCAGGAGCGCATTATCTCCTCCCATTCGGGTGAAAGGCCCTTGCCCTTGCGCACACTCTCCATAATTTTAAAGGCTGTTTCGTTTTCCACGCCCATCCTTATGAGATAAAGCATAATATCATCTCTTGTAGGTATTACCTCTTTAAGGGTAACAATATTGTTTTTTATAAGCTCCTGCGCATTACCCGTCCATACATCGGTGCCGTGCGAAAGACCCGATATCCTCACCAGATCCGAAAACGACGACGGCTGTGTTTCCTCCAGCATGGTACGCACAAAATTTGTGCCGAACTCCGGCAATCCAAGCGAGCCCGTATTGCAGTGTATCTGCTCACAGGTGACCCCCAATGCCTTTGGAGATGTGAAAAGCGAAAGAGTTGCCTCATCATCCATAGGCACATCGAGCGGATCAAAGCCCGTCATATCCTTGTACATATGCAGTATGGTAGGCACATCATGGCCGAGCATATCCAGCTTAAGCAGATTTTGGTCTATGGAATGGTAGTCAAAATGCGTGGTTTTTACGTTGGAGTTAAATTCGTCGGCAGGCCTTTGTACGGGAGTAAACTCATAAATAGACCTGTTGTAGGGTACGACCACAAGACCGCCCGGGTGCTGACCCGTTGTGCGCTTGACTCCTACGCAGCCCTCGGCTATACGCCTTTTTTCCGCCGAGCTGAAATACTGTATTTTATGTCCGGGTATTTCCAGATATTTGTTTATATATCCGTAAACCGTTTTCTCCTGAAGCGAGCCTATGGTACCCGCCTTAAACACAAATTCCGAGCCGAAAAGCTCTTCGCAGTGCCTGTGCGCCTGCTGCTGGTATTCGCCCGAAAAATTAAGGTCTATATCAGGCTCCTTGTTTCCCTTAAATCCCAAAAACGTCTGGAACGGGATCGCCTGCCCGTCCTTGTTCATTTTTGTACCGCAATGAGGACAGTCCTTGTCGGGCATATCAAAGCCCGAGCTGCCCCTGTACTTCAATACATCTTCCGAGTCAAAATCCGAATACTTGCACTTTGGGCAGACATAATGCGGTTCAAGCGGATTTACCTCCGTTATGCCCGCCATGGTGGCTGCAAAGGACGAGCCTACCGAGCCTCTCGAGCCCACTATATAGCCGTGCTCCATTGAGTCCCACACAAGCTTTTGAGCCGATATGTAAAGCACCGAGTATCCGTTGTCTATAATTGAGTTAAGCTCCGTAAGGAGTCTGTCCTCAACCACAGGAGGCAGAGGATCGCCGTATATCTCCTTTGCCTTAGACATTGTAATATCTCTCAGTATCTGATCGGAATTTTCAATAATAGGCGGACACTTGTCCCTTGATATGGGGCGCACGTCCTCAAGCATATCCGCAATAAGGTTTGTATTTGTAACAACGACCTCGTATGCCTTTTCCTCACCCAAGTATGCAAACTCCTCCAGCATTTCCTCCGTGGTGCGCAGATAAAGCGGAGCCTGATCGTCCACATCCTTAAAGCCGTCGCCTGCCTGTACTATTCGCCTGAATATCTCATCCTCCGGGTCTATAAAATGTACATCGCAGGTAGCCACAACGGGCTTATTGTATTTTTCGCCAAGCTCGACTATCTGCCTGTTCAGCTCATAAAGCCTGTCCGCACTTTCAACAGCCTTGCCGCTTTTGCTTTGGTTGCCGACCATAAACATATTGTTGCCTATGGGCTGTATTTCAAAATAATCATAAAAATCCGCAAGAGATTTTATTACCTCGTCGCTCTGGTTTTCATACAAAGCGGTATACAGCTCGCCCGCCTCGCAGGCAGAGCCCAGTATAAGCCCCTCTCTGTGCTTTATAAGCTCGCTTTTGGGTATTTTGGGTCTGCGGAGAAAATACTTTATATGTGAATCCGAAACCAGCTCATACAGGTTCCGCAGCCCCGTGCCGTTCTGCACAAGAACTATTGCATGATAATACTTTTTTATATTTCTTTTATCTATGGTTTCGGCAGCAAGCGTGTTTATATCCTCAAGCTTTGTTATGCCCTTTTCCGCAAGCAGAGGCAGGGCACCCATAAATATCTCCGCCGCTGCCTGTGCATCGTCAACGGCACGATGATGGTTTTCAAGGCTGATGCCCATATGCTCGCATACGGTATCCAGCTTATAATTTTTAAGCCCTCGGAAGAGAGTTTTTGCAAGCTCCACCGTATCAAGTACCGTCGGGTTGAATACAAGCTTGTTTTCGGCTGTCCATCTGCTTACAAAGCCGACATCAAAGGAGGCATTGTGCGCCACAAGCACACTGTCGCCTATAAAATCCATAAACATAGGCATTACCGTATCGGCATCGTCCGCATCGGAGAGCATATCGTCCGTAATGTGCGTAAGGCTTACTATCCTTTCATCAAGCTTAACATGCGGATTTACAAATTTTGAAAATCTGTCGGTTATTTTACCGTTTTGCACCTTTACTGCGCCTATTTCTATAATTTTGTCGACTTCCTTTTTAAGACCCGTTGTTTCCAGATCAAAAACAACAAAGGTATCCCCCGTTGTTTGGCCCTGCACGTTTTTTACCACGGAGCCCAGGTCGTCCACAATATAAGCCTCACAGCCGTACAGCACCTTTACGTCCTTATAGTCCTTTTCGGCGGCGTGCATAGCCTCCGGAAAGGCATGCACAACGCCGTGATCCGTTATGGCAATTGCCTTATGCCCCCACTTATGCGCCCTTTTTATATATTCCTTGGCTGAGGTTATGCCGTCCATCTTGCTCATTTGTGTATGCAAATGGAGTTCCACCCTTTTTACGGGAGCATTGTCCATACGTTCTTCGGGCGCCTCGCCCTCCGATATTCTGTTTACGATAAGCACAGGCTCATTATGCTCAAAGGTATCGTTTTCCAGATTACCCATAAGCTTTACGTATTTACCGGGCTTTACAAGCGAGGCAAGCTCCGAGTCATATTCGTCCGGCTCGGAAAACATCTTTACCATTATAGCCCCTGTTTTGTCGCTTACATACAGCTTTAAGATAAGCTTGCCCTTTTTGGTTTTTACAAGCTCGTCGGCGGCAAAAATTTTGCCCTCTATGACAATATCCTTTTTGGGAGGGATACACGAGGCTATCGGAACAGGCTCTCCTTCCACAGAGGTTTTCTTTATGCGAGAGGGCCTTGTCCGCTTTACACGCTTTTCGGGCGCAGCCGTGCCGGGCTGCACACCCGTATCCGCCTGTGTGTGCTCCTCAAGACCTGCAGCCGCATGGGCAAAGGCGCTGCGTATACGCTGCATATCGCTCTTTTCGTCCTCATCCTCCGATGCCGAATTTTTAAATACCACCTTGCTGTCAACATCGAATCTGTCCCTCAGCAGCCTTTCAAACTCTGTGCAAATACCCCTTTTTTTAAACATAAATGCTGTATTTGCGCTTACGCAAAAAGCGATCTCGTTATCGGTTATACGGCAGTCCGCCTTTTCAAACAGGCTGCTGCATATAGGGCTGCTGTTTTTAAGATACCTGAGAAAATTGGGGCGATAGCTCTCTACTATCTCCCCTATATCCGCATATTTATTTATGTATTTAAGGCTTACGTCAACATCCGCAACATATGTAAAGGCGTCCTTTATGTCCTCGGCAAAGTCCGACAGGCAGTCCTCGTTAAGTATCTCCTCCGAGGCAAGGCTGACCGTCATCCGTTTCATATCGCTGTTGTATGATATTTTGTTTACCAAAGTATTTTTAAGCGCCGTTTTTACATTTGCGGAAAGCTGTACGCCTCCGAACGCCTCACCGAATTTTACAGGCTCCATTTGATCACTCTCCGATAAAACCTTATGTATCAAAGCTTTGCAATTTCCTCCATAAGCGCAGGAAGCAGCTCGTCCTCCGGCAGCTTGCGCAGTATTTCACCCTTTTTGAATATAAGCCCGTAGCCCTTTCCGCCTGCAATGCCTATATCCGCCTCCCGTGCCTCACCGGGGCCGTTTACCGCACAGCCCATTACGGCTACCTTTATATCCTTGTTTATATTTCTGCACTCCTCCTCGACCCTTGAGGCAAGGCCGATGAGGTCTATCTCCGTTCTGCCGCAGGTAGGGCAGGATACAAAGCTTATGCCGAATTTCCTCAGCTCCATAGCCTTTAATATCTCCTTTGCAGCCCTTACCTCCTCGATAGGATCACCCGTAAGCGACACCCTTACCGTATCGCCTATGCCCATACCGAGTATGGCGCCTATGCCTGCGGCGGACTTTATTGTTCCGCTCCACACGGTACCTGCCTCCGTTATGCCCAGATGGACCGGATAATCCGATTTTTCCGAAAGGAGGGAATATGCCTCCATGGAAAACGGTACATTTGATGCCTTTATTGATACTACTATTTTATCGTAGTTAAGCTCCTCGAGTATGGCAATGTGCCTAAGGGCGCTTTCCACCAATCCCTGCGGAGTCACTCCTCCGTATTTTTCCAGCAGCTCCTTTTCAAGCGAACCGGAGTTTACACCTATGCGTATGGGTACCTCACGCACCCTTGCGGCATTTACCACCGCCTCTACTCTGTCCCTGCCTCCTATGTTGCCGGGGTTTATCCTTAGCTTGTCCACGCCCATCTCAAGGCATTTGAGAGCAAGGCGATAATCAAAATGTATATCCGCAACAAGCGGTATACCGATGCCTTTTTTTATTTCGCCTATTGCCTCGGCGGCAGCCATATCCGGCACCGCCACCCTTATTATCTCACAACCCTCTTCCTCAAGAGCCTTTATCTGCTCTATTGTCGCCTTTGCATCCCTTGTATCCGTATTGCACATGGACTGTATGGCAACGGGATTGCCGCCTCCTATTTTAACGCCGCCTATATCGACGGTCCTTGTAGGTTTCCTTTTTATATATCCCATGGTATCCTCCTCTTAAGTGAGCTTAATTATATCGTTTATTGCAATAAAAATACCAAACCCCATTACAAGGGCAAAGCCTATAAAGGTAAGTATGCCCTCCTTTTCGGGGGAGAGCTGCTTTCTCCTTACGGTTTCTATAAGGTATAAAAATATCTTGCCGCCGTCCAGAGCCGGTATGGGCACAAGGTTGATAACACCGAGGTTTGCGCTTAAAAGAGCCGCAAGGTTTATCATTGTAAGAAAGGCATATATAAAGCCGTCCTTTATAGTTTCCCTGTAGGATTCGTCAACAACCGTGGTAACGCCAATCGGGCCGCTTACCTCGTCCATGGATACCTGCATTGTAAACATCTCCTTAAGACCGTAGGCGGTTATTTTAACAAGAAACACCATGCTGCAGCAGCCGTCCCTTACACACTCAAAAAACGAAGCCTTGGGCACGCCTCTGAACGCCTCGCTGTTATATCCTATGTCAACAAGCGGCGCCTTTTGCTCCGTGCGTACGCCTATAAGGTATCGTCCGTCCTCGGCGAGCTTGGGTACAAGCTGTACATTAACGTTATGTCCGTTTCTCCTCAGTACTATATCAAGGCTTTCACCCTCATGTTGGCTAAGGTAAAAATCCAGATCGCTCCTTATGCTTACGTTTTTTCCGTTTACTTTAACTATCCTGTCGCCTGCTTCTATGCCTGCCGCCTGTGCGGGATAACCCTCGATAAGGCTCGCTACGGTGTTTGTGGATATGCCCGTTGCCATAGCCATAAAGGTGAGTATTACAAGCGCAAGCACAAAGTTCATAAAGGGGCCTGCCGCAGCTATAAGCATCCTCTGCCATACATTTGCCTCGTTAAAGCCTATTTTGTCCTTATCGGGAGGATCCTCATCCGACATCCTGCAAAAGCCGCCCACGGGCAAAATCCTGACGGTATAGAGAGTATCTCCCTTTTTTACGCCAAAAAGCTTGGGCCCCATGCCGACGGCAAACTCCTCCACATATACATTGCATTTTTTTGCGGCTATAAAATGTCCCCACTCGTGGATAACAACTATCACGGTAAAAATGACCAATGTTATAATAATTGACATTAAAACACCTCTGTATCAACAAAATCCCTTGCATATTCGTCTGCCTCGAGCACATCGTCAAGGGTATAATCATATTTTACAGTATATGCGTTCATCGCCTTTTCTATTAGCAAAGGTATATCGGTAAAGCCTATGCGTCCGTCAATGAATTTGGCAACCGCCGCCTCGTTTGCCGCATTAAGCACGGCAGGCATTGTACCGCCCGTTTTTATTGCCTCAAAGGCAAGTGCAAGGCAGCGAAAAACCTTCATATCGGGTTTTTCAAAGGTAAGTGTATTCCTCTCAAAAAAATCAAGCTTTGGAAAGCTGTTTTTTATCCTTTTGGGATAGGTAAGGGCATACTGTATAGGCACCTTCATATCGGGCACGCCAAGCTGCGCTATCACTGCGCCGTCCTCATACTCCACCATGGAATGGACTATGCTCTGAGGATGCACAACCACCTTTATCCTGTCAAGGTCTACATTAAAAAGCCATTTTGCCTCTATTACCTCCAGGCCCTTGTTCATCATTGTGGCGGAGTCTATGGTGATTTTTTTGCCCATTGACCAGTTTGGATGATGCAGCGCATCCTCCAGCGTAACACCGCTTAAGTCGCTCCTGCCTCTGAACGGGCCTCCCGAAGCGGTGAGCCATATATTTTCTATCCTGTTTCCGTCATTGCCCTGCAGGGACTGAAAGATTGCGGAGTGCTCACTGTCTACGGGATACATATGCACGTTGTTTTCCTTAATAAGCCTCATAATGAGCTCGCCCGAGGTAACAAGGGTTTCCTTGTTGGCAAGAGCAATATCCTTGCCTGCCTTTATTGCCTCAACGGTAGGTCTTAAGCCTATATTGCCCACAACGGAATTTACCACTGTATCCGCAGACGGCAGGACAGCTGCGGCAATAAGCCCCTCCATGCCTGCAAGCACCTCTGTGCCCGTACCCGAAAGCCTGTTTTTAAGCTCCAAAGCCTTTTCTTTATCCATTACACACACAAGCTCTGGCTTGAACTCCCTTGCCTGTGCCTCCAGCATATCTATATTTTTGCCTGCGGTAAGCGCCCTAACGCCTATGCCGCCTATTTCCCTGACTACCTCAAGAGTCTGCGTGCCTATCGAACCCGTAGAACCCAAAATTGATATATTTTCAGCCAATCATAACACCTCACTGTCACTAACCTAAATATCTTTCACAAAAAAACAAAGCCAAATAAACTGTCGGCACGGTAAACAAAACGGAATCAAACCTGTCCAGTACACCGCCGTGCCCGGGCATAAGCTTTCCGTAATCCTTTATGCCGGTAAACCTTTTTATGCTCGATGCCGCAAGATCTCCTATCTGCGACATAACAGCGCCAAACACGCTTACCGCCGTAAGACAAGCGATAAGCACGCTGTCAAGCTCTTTATAAAATCTATTGCAAAGCATAAGATATACAAAGGTCAGCAAGGCTGCCGATACAACGCCTCCCACGGCGCCCTCAACCGATTTTTTTGGGCTCAGCTCCGGACACAGCTTATGCCTGCCGAATTTAGAGCCTATAAAGTAAGCGCCCGTATCGCTGCCAAAGGCAAAAATAAACGGGAGCCATACAAATTCCATACCTGACGACCTCAAAAAAAGTATCAGGCTTAAAGTCACTCCTACATAAAAAAAGCCGAACAGGGTTATGCTCCCGTCAATTATTGTATTTGTTTTATGCCCGAATACAAGTATGATAAGTATTGCAAATGTTGATACCGCCGACAAAACAAATATCGGGTACGCCGCCTCCGCAGAAGCATAAATCAGGCTCCCGTCCAGCATATTACAGAATGCAAACGAAAACAGCGTTTCCGCCGCAAAGCCGACAAAATGCACCGCCTTTATCTTGCCCGAAACCGCCCTGTAAAGCTCAAACATACCTATAAGCGACAATACAAGCACAGCAAGGCTCAGCGGCAAACCGCCTGCAATAATAAAAAACATAAGTATGGGTATTGCCACAATTGATGATATTATCCTCACTGCCATTATTTTTTACCCTCATTTCTGCCGCCGAAACGTCTGTCCCTGTTTTGATAATCGCTTATTGCCTGCTTAAGATCCTCTACGGTAAAATCGGGCCAGAGCTTGTCCGTAAACCAGAACTCGGAGTATGCGCTCTGCCATGGCAGAAAATTGCTGAGCCTGTATTCACCGCTTGTCCTTATTATAAGCTCGGGGTCGGGCACGCCTGCGCTGTCAAGACATCCCGAGAGAGTATCCTCGGTTATATCCTCCGCAGAGAGCTCCCCCGCCCTTACTTTTTGCGCAATATCCCTCACAGCTCTTGTTATCTCATCTCTGCCGCCGTAATTTATTGCTATGTGCAAATTTATACCGGGTTTATCCTTTGATATTTCCTTAAGCTTTTTTATATCACGCTGTATATCCTCGTCAAGCACGGACAGATCGCCTATGGAATCTATTTTGAGGCGGCTTGTGTCGTTATCCCTGATATAATCCTGTATGTATTCACGCATAAGGTTCATAAGCCCGAGTACTTCCTCCTCGGCTCTCTTCCAGTTTTCGGTGGAAAAGGCATAAACCGTAATATGCTCAATGCCCATACCGTCTGCGTCCTTTAAAAGACGGTCAAGCGCCTCGGCACCCCGTCTGTGTCCAAGCACCCTGGGTACAAGCCTTTTTTTTGCCCAGCGTCCGTTGCCGTCCATGATTATAGCAATATGCTTTGGTATTCCCTTTGACATAGTATCCTCCAAAAATAAAAAGTTTACCTACATACAAATATAGAGTAGGGTTACCTACTCACATAAACAGCCAAACCGATACCGCACGGCGGACAGCCCTGCCGGGCAGGAGCTTGCACTCCCGCCCGAGATCCGCATTGACCGCCCGTCCGTGCGACAAGTTGCTCAGATAGCCATAATATCCTTGTTTTTAAGCTCTACAAGCTTATCTACCTCGCCCACGTATTTATCGGTAAGCTTTTGTATTTCCTCCTCAAGCTTTTTAAGCTCGTCCTCGGTTATCTCTCCCGATTTTTCAAGCTTTTTTACCTTATCGACAGCATCACGCCTTATATTTCTTACAGCCACCTTGGACTCCTCACCCTTCTTTTTGATGTCCTTTGTAAGGGATTTACGTCTTTCCTCGGTAAGCTCCGGGAACACAAGCCTTATTACCTTGCCGTCGTTGGAAGGATTGATGCCCAGGTCGGAACCGTTTATGCCCTTTTCTATCGCCTTAAGCGTTGAGGCGTCATAGGGGGCTATAACTATTACCCTTGCCTCGGGCGTGGAAATATTTGCAAGCTGATTTAAAGGCATCTCTGTGCCGTAGCATACTGCGGTTATTTTATCAAGCACATGTGGATTGGCTCTGCCCGCACGAATGGTTTTAAGCTCGCTGTCAAGGTTTGCTACCGTTTTACCCATTTTCTCCTCAAATACTTTGGTATGTGTAGACATTTATCTTACCTCCCGTTTATAATAAATTTTAATATATACTCTCTCAGACGGTAACCACTGTACCTATCCTCTCACCGTTTGCAGCCCTTACTATGCTGTTTTCCTCGGCAAGGCCGAATATCTCAACAGGTATCTTCTGCTCATAGCAGAGGTTTGCGGCTGCTATATCTATGACCCGAAGGTTTTTTTCAATAATATATTTGCAGGGGATCTCGTCAAACTTTTTTGCATCGGGGTTTACGGCAGGATCGCTGTCATATACTCCGTCAATGCTCTTTGCATAAAGTATGGCATCGGCATCCAGCTCCGACGCCCTGAGTGCGGTAACCGTATCGGTGGAAAAGAATGGGTGTCCGATACCGCCCGCAAAAATAAGCACCTTGCCCTCTTCAAGCATACTATTCGCCTTTTCCTTTGAAAAAAGCTCGGTTATATTGCCTACGGCAAAAGGAGTCATTACAACCGCCTCCATGCCCTCCTGCCTGCAAAAATCGGCAACATATACGGCATTCATAACCGTTGCAAGCATACCTATCTGATCCGCCTTAACACGGTCCATAGCAGGGTTTGCGCTCCTTCCCCTCCAGAAATTGCCGCCGCCTATAACAAGGCTTACCTGTGTACCGTTTTCGGTGACCGTTTTTATCTGCCTGACAATGCTGCCTACAGTAGGGTTGTCAAAGCTTTTGCCGCTGTCTGCCGCAAGCGCCTCTCCGCTCAGTTTAAGAACAACTCTTTTGTACATAAAGTAACACTCCTTCCGTCGGGGAAACATCAAACAGGTGTAAACCCGCATTTTTGCCTGCCGGCATTATTCAATATTTCCTTAGAATAAATATAACATATTTCGGAAGATATTACTACAATTTTTTTATAATTTGACCAATTTTTTTTAAACGACAAGTAAGTTCCCACCTCTTAGACGGTGGGTACTTACTGTTGTGTTAGGTGTAAGCTTGTATTTACACCTAACACAAAGGCTTCGCAAGAAGCAGTCGTTTATGAGTACGCAGCGTAAGCGAAGTGCGAATAACAATAACTCCTATACGGATCATAACAATACAATTGACACATATGTATATATATGTTATATTTATATCATATGAAACAGTTGCATATGAAACATTAAGGGGGATATCTATGACGGATGACAACGCTGCACGCAGTAATATGATGCTTACGGAGCCGCTGCCAAAGGTAATTACAAAAATGGCGGTTCCGTCCATAATTGCTTTTATAATAACATCGGTATATAACCTTGCAGACACCTTTTTTGTAAGCTCACTGGGCGAGAGCGCAACCGCTGCCGTAAGCGTAAACGCCTCTCTTGACCAGTTTATAATGATGGCAGGCTCAATGCTTGCCGTAGGTGCGGCAAGCTATACATCAAGGCTGCTTGGTGCAAGCGAGCGTAAAAAGGCAAGCTGTGTGCTTTCGACCGCATTTTTTCTGGCTGTCCTGTTCGGCTCGGTTATCATGATATTGGGTCTTGCCTTTAAGGTGCCTATGGTAAGGCTTTTGGGAGCTACCGATACCTGCGAAAAATATTCCGTACAGTATGCCGAATACGTGCTGCTTGTTGCGCCTATGATGGCTGCAAGCTTTGTAATGAACCAATGCCTCAGAGCGGAGGGCAGCGCTATGCGCTCTATGATAGGCATGGGCTTTGGCGGCATACTTAACTGCGTACTGGATCCTATATTTATATTTAAGCTTGATATGGGCGTAGCGGGCGCCTCCGCCGCAACTGCCATATCAAAGCTGATAAGCTTTGCGATACTGCTTTTCCCTTACCTGACGCACCGCAGTGTTTTGCATCTGTCAATAAAAAACTTCCGACTGCGCAAAAACATTATTTTTGAGATAGTCACCGTCGGTTCATCGTCAATGTTTCGTTCCGGCCTTGCGGTAATATCCGCCATAATACTCAACAACATTGCAGGCGACATATCCGATGCGGTGCTTGCGGGCATAGGTGTTTCAACCAAAATAATGATGTTCCCGCTGAGCATAATACTCGGCTTTGGAACGGGCTTTCAGCCTGTTGCGGGCTTCAACTGGGGAGCGGAGCAATATGACAGGGTGCTTGGCAGCTACCGTTTTTCATCCCGTGTATGTGTGATAGGCTCGGCTGTTATAGGGCTTTTGCTCTGGGTATTTTCCAAAGGGCTCATAACCCTTTTTGCCGGAGATAATGCGGATATGCTGGCAATAGGTACGCTTTGCATAAGGCTGCAGTGTCTTGCGCTGCCCATACAAGGCTGGGTGGCAATAGTAAATATGTTTTGTGCCGGCTTGGGCAAGGCAGGAGGAGCGCTGCTGCTATCCACCTCCAGACAAGGCACATGCTTTTTGCCCGTTGTATACCCTATGGCATGGCTATGGGGCTCAAACGGAGTGGCTGCGTCACAGGCTGTTGCCGATATACTTACGCTTTTACTGGCCGTACCCATTATAATAAAGCTTAAAAAAGAAATTAAAGCAATTGCTTCGGAAAAGGATAAAAGCAGGAGTATACAATATGAATAATTATGTTCTTTCAAAATTGATAAGGATAAACCGCCACTGGGTACATTTTTGCAGAAACGCCCTCGCACCCTATAAATATATAGGCGTTATGCACCTCATACTTATTTACATAAACAAGTACCCGGGTGCAAGCCAGGAGGAAATATCCGCCTTTTATGCGCTGGATAAAACAGGCGTTGCAAGAGATGCGCAGCGCCTGGAGGAAATGGGACATATACAAAGACAGACCGACCCCGAGAGCAGGCGCCGCTACAAGCTTTACCTGACCGGGGACGGCAAAAAAATGATAGATGTGATAAACAATATATACAGCGGCTTTCAAAACCGCCTGTCGGAATGTATGTCCGCCGAGGACTGGGAAAGGCTTTCGGCCCTGCTTGAATGTATAGACAAAAGCCTTGTCTGATCCATATTTTTATATGTCACGGCTTAACGCCGTCAAAAAGTATGCCGTATTGCAGCAGCTTGTACTTACGGTAAATATCGTCATCTATAGCGGCGGCATCCTTAACGGTGCCGCTGCTGTCGTATATATTGCCGAGCGTGAGCACGGGATACTTTTGATACATTTCGTCCATAAACACATCCCAGCCTGTCTTTTTAAGCCCGCATACCTCCTTTACAAGAGATGAAAGATATACGGGGCTTATTATATCCACGCTTTTTTCCTCAATATCATAATTTGTCCATATCACAAACGGTACAACATACTTTCCGTTTTTGCCGAGCCATTGATAAGGCTCTCTGAGCTTTCTTTCAAAAGACAAATTGGGCTGGTGATCGCCGAAGATGACCACAGCCGCAGGCTCGTCATAGCTCTTGAAATATTCTATAAGCTCCCCTATGGCACTGTCGGTTTTGTTTGCTAGGGTAAGATACTGCTCCAGTGAGGGATTTTCTCCGCCCTCCGTCTTTATTTCCGGCTCGAAATCCTTTCCGCTGTAGGTATACCCTCCGTGGTTTTGTATGGTAACATTAAAAACAAACAGCCTTTCATCGGGAGATTTGTTCTCAAACTGTTCCTCTACCTTTTTAAAGCTCTCGCTGTCGCTCAGATACCCTCTGACATACTCATAATCGCCGAACTTAGGCTTGCTGCGCATGCTTGCTCCCGCCTTTTCTGTACCGCTGCCGAAGTTTTCCGCAAATATGGTATTGTCAAAACCGAGAAGAGGATATACCTCGCTGCGCCTCCAGCTCTTTTCCCAGAAGGGATGTATTGCCGTTGTTGTATACCCTTCATTTTTAAGGTCATTGCACAGGGAATGTACGTTTTTGGTAACGGACTGGGTAAAGGCGTTTGTTTTGGCATCAAAATTGCCTGCCGTAAGCCCCGTTAAAAACTCAAACTCGGTAATGCAGGTATTGCCGCCGTAGACCGATGCAAACATATTGCCCCTTACCGTATTTTCACCAAGGGAGTTGAAAAAAGGCAGTACCTCTTTATCCGTACCTATATCGTAAAGCCCCGTAAGATCGGAAAATGCCTCGTCCATTACCACCACTATATTGGGCTTTATGCTCTCTTTTGCGTCAGGGACGGAAATGCCTTTAAGCACCTCTTCCGCTTTTGCTTTGCTGTAGCCCTCCGGCTTTGGTATTATCATCCTTTTGGCATTGAGCCAGAATGTGAGCAGCGTACCGAACTTTTTGTTGGAAACCGCCGTGTCGTATTTATCGTAATGCAGTGTATCGGGGTTATGTTCGTCAAAATACTTGCTCATACCTAAATTCCAGTTTACGATAAGAGCAAATATAAGTATGACCGCCAAGGCATTTTTTACAAACCCGTTTCCCTTAAGCCTTATGCTGAGCTTTGCACCCAGTATTATCCAAAGCAGCATTGCCTGCGCAGATATAAATATATCCGTTGTCATAACGGGGGTGTAATTGTCCGATACGCTAAGTGCCGTACCCACGGCAAAAATATCGGTAGGTACCACGGGTGTGCCTCTGAATGCCGTTACCTCGGTATTAAGCAGAAAAACCAAAAAGGCAAGCACGGCACACACCGCTGCCGAAACGGAAAACCGCCATGTAAGCACCAGAACTATGCAGATAATAATAAAGTACAGCATATAATTCATTACCCACAGCCGCACCATGGATATCTGCCAATTGTTCATAATAAAGGTCATTGCAAAAAGAGGAGTCAGCACTGCCATAAGCGCCGCAAGGGCATACTTTGTTTTATCCCGCATATTTTCCGCATCAAGGCTCATTGAGCCGCAAAGCAAAAATGTCATCAGTACTATGCAGGCGTTTTGTTCAGCCGTAAGGCTGTCATGGCATGCGATCAATACGCCAAGTGCCCCGAGCGCCATACAAATCATAAAAAATATATACTCTTTACTTTTCATCGCTGTCACCGCTTTTTTCGCCAAAGCAAAGCTCGCAGAGGGTCTGCCTTATGCCGAATGCCTCCGTTAGTGCCATAAGCTCATCCTTATCCTTTTTTACGGTTTTGGGGCTTTTTACCGCCCTTATCATAATATTTTTGGGTGTGTGCTCCATATCCACAAATTCCATTACAGAGGTTTTGTAGCCCATTATCTCAAGCACCTCTGCACGTATGGCATCGGTCAAAACGGCAGAAAAACGCTCCTTTAAAATACCGTGCTTTAATATAATATCCATATCCCTGTTTTTTATCTGCTTAAACAGCTCATGCTGACAGCAGGGTACGCTCATTATGACCCTGCAGCCCCAGCGTATGCCGTGGTAAAGCGCAATATCCGTTGCGGTATCGCAGGCATGCAGGGTTATTATCATGGCTATTTTGCCGTCGGCATTTTCAAGGTATGCTATATCCTCGGCATAAAATTTAAGTCCTTCAAACCCAAACTGCTCCGCAAGCGAGTTGCAGTGATCCACCACATCGCTTTTCAAATCATAGCCCCGTATGGTCACATTTTTGTGCTTTATTGTGTTAAGATAGTGGTACATTGCAAAGGTAAGGTAGCTTTTGCCGCAGCCCATATCCACTATGACCGAATCATCGGGTATATACTCCTCAACATCCCCGAGCATTTCCAGAAACCTGTTTATCTGCCTGAACTTTTTTTGCTTTTTGCTTATGACCGTACCGTTAATATCGGTAAGCCCCAGCTTATACATCCATGGGACAAACTCGCCGTCATTCAAGATGTAATTTTTCTCCCTGTTATGCTCGGACGCACCCGTATTGACCGAGGGGTTTGCCCTTATGCCCGTAAGTGTAAACCCGCCCTTTTTATTCATAAGCACGGTAAGGCATTTATCCGCAGTTATGCTGCACTGCTTAAAGCCGTCACGCATAATTAAAACAATGCGCTCTATTATATCCTCCGTAGGACAGTTTTCATGCAGCACCTTTGTATCAATGTACTTTTCAAGCTGAAAATATCTTTTGCCCTTTTGGCTTACAGCCTTTACCCTGACCTTATATATGCCGCCCTTTTTTAAATGACCGCTTATAACGGCACTCTCCAGCATACAAGTATTTATTGTTTCCGAAATTTTACTTACAGACTCATCATATGTATACATTTTTAAACCTCGCAAGCCTTAAGAATATTGTTTATATCGGCGTCAATAAGTATTATATCCTCACCGACCTTAACAACACAGCACCAGTCGATAACATACTCCTTATCTCCGCCCAGTATGCCCCACAGCGTACACGGGCCGGGCACTATAAGGCTCAGCACCTTGCCGCATTTAACGTCTATTACCACATCGCATACATAACCCAGCCTGAACCCGTCACATATATTTATAACTTCCTTATGCTTAAGTGTTGCAATACGTTCCACATACGTTCACCCCTGAAATATATACAGGTAATTATATGCAGAAATCGTTTCTTTTAAGCCAATCGGCATAAAGCGAAAACCACTGCCTTGTACCCTCGATTTCCGCAGCAAGGTCGCTGCCGTGCCTGCCGTCCGGGAAGATATGCAGCTCAAAGGGTATCCTGTACGCCTTGAGCCTTTGCGCCATCAAAATGCTGTTTGTGCAGTCCACGCTTTTATCCTCAACGGTATGCCACATAAATACGGGCGGCATATCCCGCCTTATATTTGCCTCACAGGATATATCCTCCGTGTAATCCGTTTTGCCGCCCAAAAGATTTTCCGCCGAGCCCTTGTGCGATATATCCCTGCCTGCCGTTATAACGGGATAGCAAAGGCAGAGCAAATCGGGTCTTGCGCTTACGCTGTCTATATCGTCAAGCTTTTCAAGCTCAAATTTATCATAGTATTCCGCAGTAAGGCAGGCAAGGTGTCCCCCTGCGGAAAAGCCCATAATGCCTATCCTTTCCGGATCTATGCCAAACTCCTGCGCATTGTACCTTACATAGCGCACCGCCCTTTTTGCATCGGCAAGCTCCACGGGAAATGTATACGGCGCCACCCTGTAATTTAACACAAAGGCGCTTATGCCCAGCCTGTTAAGCTCACGGGCAACATTGCCGCCCTCATGATCCGCCCTGTGCGTATATCCGCCGCCCGGCAGCACAATGATGCAGCTGTGTATGCCGCCGTCCTCTATTACATAGCTGTCCAGCGACGGACAGCCTATATTCTCCTCATTTGTTATTGCTTTGTCAAAAAGCGGAGGCTGCTCCCACAATTTTATGCTCATATTATCTCTCCTTACTAAAAATCACAGTATAAGTAAATGATATTTGTACTCCGCTTGCGCTGCCTACTTGGTTATTATCTCTGCACCCGTTTCGGTAACCAGCACCGTATGCTCCCACTGCGCCGAAAGGCTGCCGTCCTTTGTAACTACCGTCCAGTCGTCATCGAGTATCTCACAGTCAAAGCCGCCCATATTTATCATAGGCTCCACGGTAAACACCATACCAGGCACCAGTATCATGGTTTTGCGATTAGTCCTGAAATGGTTGACAACGGGGTCGGCATGAAAGCTAAGCCCTACACCGTGACCGCATAATGCCCTTACCACGGAATAACCGTTTTTATCCGCAATATCATTTATAACATTGCCTATTTCGCCTACGGGCATATATGGCTTTATACAGCGTATGCCCTCGTCCATGCACTCCCTTGTTACCTCCACAAGGCGCTTTGCCTCATCGCTTACATTGCCTATCATATACATACGGCTCATATCGGAATAATATCCGTTAAGTATTGTGGTAACATCTACATTTATTATATCTCCATCCTTTAAAACCGTATCATCGGGTATGCCGTGGCAGATAACATCGTTTATAGAGGTGCATACGCTCTTGGGAAAGCCCTCGTAATTGAGCGGAGCCGCAACGGCACCCGCCTTTTTTGTCATATCCTCAACCAAGGTATTTATATCGTCTGTGGTTATACCTGCTTTTACAAAGCTGTCCAGTGCATCCATAATGCTTACGGATACCTCCGCACTTTTCCTTATGCCGTCTATCTGCTCCGGATCAAGTATAAGCGACCTGTCGGGCATGGGATAGCCTGCCTTTACAAGAGGCTTTAAGATTTCCTCATCGCTCCTTTCATGGCAAGCCTTGTATTTTTTGCCGCTGCCGCACCAGCACTTATCGTTTCTGCCTATTTTAAACATTTTTTGCTACCTCTTTTCTGTAATATTCAACAAGCTCCTTATTTTCCTCCGCATCAAGCGCATTTACACCCTTTTCGGACATGGCGTAGGTTGCTCTGCCCACCTTTTCAAACCAGCCATAGGCATTGCTTGCAAAAGCATTGCGCACCTTTTCGGGATAGCCCAGTCTTTTTATATCCGCTGCGGACAGTGTATCATATACCTCCATATGGCAAAGCGCCAATACGGACGCCTCGGTATAGGCGGTTATTATACGCCTGCGGGTGCTGCCTCCCACATTCATATCCATATTGCGTCCCTCCGCCTCCTTTACAAGGCGTTTCCTTTTGCCGTAGTTTATAGCCTTGGTTTTATTTGGCTCGACAATAAACTCGGCAACAGGTGCGCCCTCAACGCCGACGGCAATAAGCCCTATGCCAAGCTCCCCAAGCATTTTAAGCATCATACGGGTATCCTTGTCGCTGTACCGTTTTGGTCTGGGCACCGCAATATATACCTTATCTGTGACCGAGCGCCTTGACATTGCCTGATAAACCACTTTAAGGTTAAACCGACGCTTTAACTCCACCACAAGCAGCTCACCGTCCTTAAATGCCGCTATATCGCAATCCTTGACCTCCGCCTTGACTGTATATCCGTGTTTTTCCAACAGGCGCTTTACGGGCTCGTAAAGCTGTGTTTCCTTTTCAAACTGCGGCATACTACCTTCCTCCGCACATTATTTTTTCTATTTCTTCCGCATCCCTCGGTATGTCCTCCGACAGCACACAGGCACCTTCGCCCGTTACCAGCACATCGTCCTCTATACGTATGCCTATGCCCTCCTGCTCTATGTAAAGCCCCGGCTCAACGGTAAGCACCATTCCTTCCTCCAGTATGCCCTCGTTGTGCCTGCCTATATCGTGTGTTTCAAGCCCTAACATATGGCTTACGCCGTGGTAATAATACCTTGAAACCTCTTCGTCGTTTTTTATAAGGCCTATTTTTTTAAGCTTCTCGGCATAGTATCCCTTAAGTATGACATTGAGGTTTTTAAACTCTACTCCCGGCTTTATTGCATTTACAATAAGCCTGTTGCCGCCGAGCACTATATCGTATATCTGCCTTTGCCTTGGCATAAAAGTCCCGTTTACGGGAAATGTGCGTGTAATATCTCCGCTGTAATAGCCGTACTGCGCACCCACATCAAGCAGTATCATATCGCCGTCCGTTGTTTTGCTGCTGTTTTTGCTGTAATGCAGCACAGTGGCATTTTTGCCGGAAGCTGCTATGCTCTTGAACGCAAAATCCTTGACGCCCGCCTTTTTAAGCTCAAAGTCAAAGTAGGCCTCTATCTCGTATTCGTACATACCGGGACGGGCATTTTTCATCATTGCATAAATACCCTTTGAGGTAATATCTATGGCCTTTTTTATTTTTTCCACCTCAAAGGGCTTTTTAAGCCTCCGCATATCGGCAAATATGCCGTATGCGTCACATATATCAACCGCAGGATAAGCACGGGATACCTTTTTTGCAAATTCAAGAGCCTCGCTTACGGTATAAAAATCTCTGTTTTCAAGGTCGAGCCAAAGGCTTTTTGCCTGCCCGTTAAACACCTCCGAAGAAAATCTTTCATAAAATTCGTCAATATATGCAAAGTCGTCTATGCCGGAGAGCTGTCTGCACTCCTCGGCGCCGATCACCGCACCCACCCATTTTGCCTTTACCTCGTCATAGCGTTCGGTAAAAAGCGTATACAACGCCTTGCTGTTTCTCTTTACAAGCATAAGCACAAGCCCAGGTCTGTCAATGCCCGTAAGGTAATAAAAGTTTCTGTCGGGCGTAAATGGGTAATCCTCATCGCCTATCTTTTTTTTGGTTCGCCCGCTGAAAAAAACAGCCATGCTGTCCTCCGGCAGCCTGCCCGCAAAAATCCTTCTGTTTTCCGTAACAAAATCCTTCAAAATATAGCCCTCCGACAAAAATGTTTATATATACTGTCAAAAAGGGTGCTCTTACCGAACACCCTCAACCCCGTTTATTTTAAAACCGCCTCAAGATAGCTTATTATCTGGTTTACAGAATTTTCAATACCTATTTTGGCAGTATTTATTACTATATCATATCCGTTTACGCTGTCCCACTCATTACCCGAATAATAGCTGTGGTAGGTAGCACGTTTTTTATCCGCCTTTATAAGTATACCCTCAACATCCTTCTCCTTGGTGTTTTCGTCACCGTAAAGGCGCATATACCGCTCCTTTCTGAAATCCATATCAGCCCTGAGATATACCCTCACAAGGTTAGGCTCCTCCCTGAGCACATAGTTTGAGCAGCGGCCCACTATCACAGCCGACTTATCCTGCACAAGCTCCCTGATAACCTTTGACTGTATGGAAAAGAGCGTATCGTTTGTAAGCATATTGTTGCTTTGGAAAAACAGCGAGTTCATTGGGTGAGCACCCATAACTACCGAATAAAGCAGGCTGTTTGTGGCAACCTCGTCAGCCTTTTCAAAAACGCTCTCTGCATATCCGCTTTTTTTGGCGGCAAGCGCAATAAGCTCCTTATCGTAAAAATCCACTCCGAGCTTTTTTGCAACATTTTCACCTATTTCACGTCCGCCGCTGCAAAACTGCCTTGCAATGGTTATGGCAAATTTCTTATCCATATATTATCACCCCTCAAAGTTTATTAGTATAATTATACACCATTCGGCTATAAAAGTAAATATTTTTTAATTGATAAATATGTAATTATATGATAAAATTGTATCCATACAAATACGGAGGTGCAATATGGATATATATAAAACCATAAGGCTTGACAAGCAATCCAAAACCCCGCTTTATCAGCAGCTTGCAGACAGCCTGCTTTTGCTTGTTGAGCAGGGGGAGCTTGAGGCAGGCACAAAACTCCCTCCCATACGCCGCCTTGCGCTTATGCTTGACGTAAACAACGTTACCGTGATAAACGCTTATAAATATCTTGAGTCCAAAAAGGCGGTATACTCACATGTGGGCAGCGGAACGTTTGTTGCCGACCCCGATCTTAACCGCAACAAACCCATAACAAAAACCCTTTTGACCAAAAAAAATCTGGGAGAAATAAATTACGGCAATTATATAAATTTTGCCGACACCTCGGTTTCCGCCGAGCTGTTTCCGGTGGACAGATTCAAGCAATGCTTTGACGCTGTGCTTGAAAGGGACAAGGGCGCCGCATTCAGCTACCAGAGCTCCATGGGATACGAGCCGTTAAGGGAGGCGATGGCGGTTACCCTTGAGGAAAGCGGCATAAAAACCTCCTCCGAGCGCATACAGATCATATCAGGGGCACAGCAGGGGCTTGACATAATATCAAAGGCAATGCTTAAAACAAACGATATTGTTTTTACCGAAAAGCCTACATATTACGGAGCACTGGGAGCCATATTTTCAAGGGGCGCACAGGCTGTGGAGATACCTCTCGAGGAGGACGGCATAAATTTGTATGTACTGCAAAGGCTGCTTAAAATCTATACGCCCAAGTTTATTTACGTTATGCCGTGCTACCAGACGCCAACGGGCATATGCTACAGCCTTAAAAAAAAGCGTGAACTGCTCGAGCTTGCCTACAGGCACAATTTTTACATAGTCGAGGAGGATAATATGGGCGATTTTTCCTATACCGAGGAAAAGCCTGTACCCCTTAAAGCGCTTGACTACCGCAACAAAGTGATATATATAAAAAGCTTTTCCAAAATACTTATGCCGGGTCTTAGGATAGGCTGCACCGTACTTCCAAAGGCTGTACTCCAGGCTGTGGACTCCGCAAAGTATTCAAGCGATATTTCGACCTCGGGCTTTATCCAAAGGGCATTTGAGCTTTATCTCAAAAGCGGCGACCATCATATACATACGGAAAGGATGCGCTCGGTCTTCGGCAAAAAGTATAAGCTTATAACCGACCTTGCGGATAAAAAGCTGTCTAAATATTTTGATTTTCAAAAATCCCGGGGAGGTCTTACCCTGTGGCTGAGGTCAAAAAACAGTGCGGTTTCCTCCGATGCGCTGTATACGGCTCTTATAGGAGGAGGCGTGCTTATCACCCCGGGCAGCCTGTTTACATCCGAGGATGAGGATATTATGCGGCATATACGCATAAGCTTTGCAAACGTCACCGATGCGGACATTGCAAAGGGCATAGATATTATTGCCGATGTGTGCAGCACCATGAATACGGGCTGAAAATGTTGACTCTGATCGGTAGTTTTCGGTCGGCATAATTTTTTCTTTGGCAAAATCAACAAAACCCAACATACAAAAGCTCCCCACGGCATACCGCCGTAAGGGAGCCTTTAAACGTATCAGAACAGCATACTGCCCACATTGAACACTATAAATGACATAAGCCATGCTGCCGCCGTCTGGTATGCCACGGCAAAAAATGTCCATTTCCAGCTGTTCATTTCCTTATGTATAGTTGTAAACGCCACAACACAAGGCATATAAAGCAGTATAAACACAAGATAGCTGTATGCAGACAGCGGCGTAAAACCGTTTGCCAGCGCACCCGCTATTGCTGCTGTGGACGAGGCATCGCCCACCCCGTAAAGTATGCCCAAGGTGGATACTACCGCCTCCTTTGCAACAAAGCCCGTAAGCAGGGCGACACAGGCACGCCACTCACCAAAGCCGCAGGGTCTGAATACGGGTACAAGCAGCCTGCCCATAAAAGCAAATATGCTTTGTGTATTGTCGTCAACATATTTAAGCGCAGGGCTGAAGCTCTGCAAAAACCATATCACAACAGATGCCAGCAGCAGTATGGTAAACGCCTTTACAATAAACTCCTTTGCCCTTTCCCATACATGCAGCACTATCGTTTTTGCCGACGGAAATCTGTAGTTTGGCAGCTCCATTATAAAGGTTTCCGCCTCCCCTTTAAGCACCGTGCTTTTAAGTATAATACCGCTTAAAAGCGCAACGGCTATACCCAAAAGATAAAGGCTTATTACCACAGGGCCCCTGTATGCTGCAAAAAAAGCGCCTGCAAACACGGCATACACAGGCATCCTTGCGCCGCAGCTCATAAACGGGGTAAGTATTATTGTCATACGTCTGTCACGCTCGTTTTCCAGTGTACGGGCAGCCATAACGGCAGGCACCGTACAGCCGAAGCCCATAAGCATAGGCACAAAGCTCTTGCCCGACAAGCCGAAATTGCGCAGCAGCCTGTCCATTATAAAAGCTGCCCTTGCCATATAGCCGCTGTCCTCCAGAATAGATAAAAAGGTAAAAAGCAGCAGTATCTGAGGCAGGTACACAAGCACCATGCCTACTCCTGCGGCAATACCGTCAACAACAAGGCCGACAGCCCAGTCCGCCACATTGCATTTTATCAAAAATCCCCGCAGACCCTCCACCGCAACGGAGTTTACAAGCCTGTCCATACCGTCTGTAAGAAAGCTGCCGAAGCCTCCGAAGGTTATCTGAAATATCAGCAGCATAACTCCCAGAAACACGGGTATGGCGAGATACTTATTTGTAACTATCATATCTATCCTGTCGGTCACGGTAAGCTCCTCGGGGCTGTGCGCACGCTTGATACAGGCTGCCGAAAGCTCTGCAATATACCTGTACCTGAGGTCGGCAACATATATCTCCCACTCTATATCAAGCTCCTCCTCGGAGTTATGTATGACCAGCTCTATAAGCTCCCTTGCCTCCTTTGGCAGGTCGAGGGAGTCTATGATGCGTTCGTCATTTTCCAGCAGCTTTATTGCGGAAAAAAGGCTTATATTTATACCGTATTTAGCCGTAATTTTGCGTATATCGGCTGCTATGGGTATTACCGGCGTATCGGAGAGCACCGAGTGAAAATAATTGCCGCCTTTATCCTCCGCCGTTTTAACAGCAGCCTCCATAAGCTCGTCCACACCTCTGTTTTTAACGGCAGAGATCGGCACCACGGGTGTATTGAGCTTTTTTACAAGCTTTGGTATGTCGATCTTGTCGCCCGCCGCCTCTATCTCGTCCATCATATTAAGCGCTATTATTACCGGTATACCGGTTTCCGTAAGCTGAGAGGTAAGGTACATATTGCGTTCAAAATTTGTTGCGTCAATTATATTGATAATGAGGTCGGGCTTTTCCGTAAGCAAATATTTGCGGCTTACTACCTCCTCCTCGGAATAAGGTGACAGCGAGTATATACCGGGCAGGTCGACAACGGTTACCTCCGTATCCCCCACATGACAGATGCCCTCTCTGCGGTCAACCGTGACGCCGGGCCAATTGCCCACATGCGCCCTGCTGCCCGTCAGCTGATTAAAAAGTGTTGTTTTGCCGCAGTTTGGGTTGCCTGCCAAAGCAAATCTATACATACTTATCCACCCTTTCAACGGTTACCTGCGACGCCTCGCTCTTGCGCATGCTGAGTGCGTAACCTCTTACATTTACCTCCAGCGGGTCACCGAAGGGGGCTGTCCTCTTTATCATAACGTGAGCCTGCGGTGTTATGCCCATATCAATGAGTCTGCGTCTTACGGGGCCTCTGCCTCCTATGCTTACGACCACTGCCTTTTCTCCGGGTTTTAGCTTGTCAAGTGTCATATCTGATCTCCTGTACAGTAAATTTATTTTTAATTTATACATATCACTTGTTTTGAATATGTAGATATTGTATAATAAACCAATGGAAAAATCAACAGCTAAGGTGAATGATATGAAGAAAATTATAACGGCTTTGGGTATTTTTATAATATTATTTATTACCGCAGGCAGCATTTTGTCAAACTTCAGCATAGGCAACCTTATGATATATGCACTGGGCTTTACGCTTGCGCTTTGGTTTAATGTACCCAAAAACAGGCTTACCTCGGCCCTTAAGATAATTGCCGCATCGGGCTTTGCCGTTGTGTTTTTGATGATAGGCTTTATATTTTTTTCCGCAGATGCAAACAAGACCGATTATACCGAGGATGCGGCAATAGTGCTGGGCTGTGCCGTAACGGGCGAAAGGCTCAGCTCTCCGCTTAAGTATCGCCTTGATACCGCCTATGATTATTATATGCGTAACCCGGACGCCGTTATAATAGTATCGGGGGGACAGGGGCCGCAGGAGGACATAAGCGAGGGCAAAGCAATGTTTCTTTACCTTACTTCCCTCGGCGTACCCGACGACCGTATAATTGTTGAGGACAAGGCAACAAGCACAAACGAGAACTACATATATTCCAAAGCCATTTTAGACGAGCTTTTCGGCGGACAAGCCTATAAATGTGTATATATAACAAACCGTTTTCACACATACAGGGCAGGAAGGCTTGCAAAGATGAACGGGCTTGACGCATCAAGCTGCAGTGCGCCCATAGGGCCCATGGCTGCAACAACAAGCTATATGCGTGAGGTGCTTGCGGTATTCAAGCTATGGCTCATTGGCAGATAGGAGGGGATAATATGGCTGACTATGAGGGTTTTTCAGAGGTATATGACATTTTTATGGAGGAAACGCCGTATGACAAATGGGCTGATTATATAGAGCTGCTCTGGGAGCATTTTTCGCTTAAGCCCAAGCTTGTATGCGACCTTGCCTGCGGCACGGGCAGCATGACCGTAAGGCTTGCGGAAAGAGGCTTAGATATGATAGGCATAGACCTTTCCGAGGCAATGCTTGCAAAGGCAAAGGAAAAATCGCCCGAGGGCATATTGTACCTCAATCAGGATATGCGTGAGTTTGAGCTTTACGGAACGGTAGACAGCATAATATGTCTGTGCGACAGCATAAACTACATAACCGACAGCGGAGAGCTGCTTAAGGTTTTTTCGCTTGTAAACAACTATCTTGACCCCGGGGGACTGTTTATTTTTGACATAAACACAATATACAAATTTAAAAATATACTCTCCGACAACTGTTTTTGCGAAACCACGGAAAATTCCGCATATACATGGGAAAACTACTATGACGAGGACGAGAGGATAAACGAGTTTTACACAAACTTTTTTATTGAGGACAGTAGCAGCGGTATGTACAGACGCTTTGAGGAGTACCACTATGAAAAAGGCTACACGGTTGACGAGATAAGCGCACTTATAAAAAAATCGGGTATGGAGCTGCTTGGCGTATATGACGAGCTTACCCTTGAGCCGCCCAAACCGGAAAGCAGCAGGATATATTTTATTGCAAGGGAAATTACAAAAGCAAAGGGGTTGAAATAAAATGGATCACATTTTAAGGGCAAGCGCAGGGGACGGATCTGTGCGCATATTTATAGCCAATACAAAGGACACGGTACAAAAAGCATTTGAGTTGCACCGCACCTCCCCCGTAATGTCGGCGGCAATGGGCAGGGCGCTTACCGCCGCTGCTATAATGGGCTCTATGCTCAAGACAGACGGCGATATGGTAACCATACAGATTAAAGGCGACGGACCGGGAGGCGGGCTTACCGTCACATCCGACAATAAGTCAAGGGTAAAAGGATACCCCAACAATGCAATAGTTGACATACCGCTAAAGCCCAACGGCAAGCTTGACGTACAGGCTGCACTTGGGTACGGTACGCTTACGGTAATAAAGGATATGGGCTTAAAGGAGCCGTATGTAGGTCAGATACCGCTTGTATCGGGTGAGATAGCAGAGGATATGACATACTACTTTGCCAAAAGCGAACAGACTCCGTCCGCTGTCGCCTTGGGTGTACTTGTCGACAGGGATTACAGCATAAAGCAGTCGGGCGGTTTTATAATACAGATGATGCCCGATGCCGATGACGGGATAATATCACAGTTGGAAAACAAGCTATCCAAGCTTGACAGTGTCACTGCCATGCTTGAAAGCGGTATGACGACAAAGGACATTTTAAACGAGCTTGCCGGGGATATTGGGGCATGTATACTTGATACCGTACCCGTTAAATATTACTGCAGCTGCTCGGCGGACAGGGTCAGAAAAGCACTTGTATCCCTCGGCAAAAAGGAGCTTGCACAGATAATAGAGGAGGACGGCAAGGCAACCCTGCACTGTCATTTCTGCAATAAGGATTATGACTTTAACCGTGACGAATTGATAGAGATACTGCAAAGTGCAATGGAAAAATAAACCGCCAATAAAAAAATCCCTTAAAACAACATTATAATTAAGTTAAAAAATCCAAAGATATTCGTATTCTGCTTACACTATATATTCAAGCCCTCCGGCTACTGTCAAAGTCCTTGTGTTGAATAGGAGTACAAGCTCCTATTCAACACAACAGAAAGTCCTACTAAAAAGTAAGGACTTTCTTAGTAGGTTAAATCAACCATAAGAGCTTTCAAACATTTATATAAAAAAACTTTGCCGGGTTTCTTATCTGATGTCGCAGAACAAATGAGTATACCTAAATTGCAAACAAGTTACCCATGTTCGTTCATTTAGATAATACAGCGCTGTATTTCTGTGTCCGGGAAAACAGTTGAGATAACTTGCGTAAAGCCTGTAAGTCCATCAATATAATACATGTTATAAAGATATCTTTTGCTCCGGGTTAATCCCAAAGATTGTGTAAACCTCTAAACTGATATATAATAAAAATATCAGTTTGGAGGTTTTTAAAATGGCAAAAAGAAAAAGGAACGAAAGTCCTGAAAGACAGGCATTAAGAGAAATGATGGCAGAGTATCTTAAGGATAATCCTATAAGAAACGGAAATGATGTCAATGCTGTGGTAAGAGAAATGATGTCGGTGATACTTGAAGGTGCTTTAGACGGTGAGCTTGACGAGGAGCTTGGTTATTCCAAGTATGATTACAGAAATAAAGACACAGATAACAGTCGTAATGGCTACAGTAGGAAAACCATGCATACAAGCTATGGCGATATGGAACCGGATATTCCTCGTGACAGAAACGGTGAGTATGAACCTCATGTAGTTAAGAAATATCAAAATACTCTTACACAGGATATGGAGGAAAAGATCATATCCATGTATGCAAAGGGTATGACGACCGGTGATATTGAAAGCCATTTACGAGAATTATACGGTATTGACGTATCAGACAGCACTATAAGCCGTATAACAGATAAGGTGCTACCGATCGTCAAAGAATGGCAGGAAAGACCTCTTTGTTAAATCGCAAAGAGGATGTCAAAAAAGGTGAAAAAGATATTAGTGGATAAACTCTACGTTAGCCGCTGTTTGACGGGTTTGTAGGATTTGTAACAAAAAATAACGCAGATAAATGGCAAAAAAATATTGAAAAAATGATAAAAGCGTGAAAGCGGCTTAACAAGCGGATTTCACGCTTTTTATGTTTTTAGGGCATAAATAGCCTCAATGCAAGAAAAAAGTAACATTACACAAGCGTTACAGACAGTTATTTGTTTTACAACTTATAACGAATTGTGTTACAAGTCGCTAAATAAGCAGTGTTATAACAAAATGCCAGTGTA
>CANQDF010000006.1 GCA_947591605.1 uncultured Clostridia bacterium
CTGTTGTTTTGAATGGGATTTTGTTAAAAATAGCCCCTGTTCCTAAAATTGGAATAGGGGTTGTTTGACAGTCTGAGGCGGTGCTTTGCTCCGCCTTTTTTAGGTGTATTTTATGATTGTAATAGTCCTCTTTAATATGGTATAATTATTATATAAGCTGTAACCTGCGGTGCGTGTAAAAGGCGGCAATATATCTAAAAATTATCAGAGGGAGGCGGCACTATGGAGGATATGAATATACAATGGTATCCCGGGCATATGACAAAAACCAGGCGGATGATGGAGGAGAACATAAAGCTTACGGACATAGTTATAGAGCTTTTGGACGCAAGGATACCCTACAGCAGTAAAAATCCCGATATAGATAAACTGGCAAGGGACAAAAAACGTATCGTGATACTTAACAAGGCCGATCTTGCCGACGAAAAAAAGACCGCTGTATGGAGCGGATATTTTGAGGAGAAGGGCTTTAAGGTAATAAGGGTAAACTCAATTACAGGCAGCGGCATAAAGGATATAAGCACGGCGGCGTCCGAGCTTATGGCCGAAAAGCTTGAAAGGCTGCGCCTGAGGGGCAGGATATTTACACCCACAAGAGCCATGATAGCAGGTATACCCAACGTAGGCAAATCCACGCTTATAAACAAGCTTGTAGGCAGAAATATGGCAAAGACGGGCGACAAACCCGGTATAACAAGGAGCAAGCAGTGGGTAAAGATAAGGCGTGATCTGGAGCTTATGGACACGCCGGGCATACTCTGGCCAAAGTTTGAGGATAAAACGGTGGGTATGCGCCTTGCTTTTACGGGCGCCGTAAACGATGATATAATCAACCTTGAGGAGCTGTCCGCAAACCTTATAGAGTGCCTTGACAGCCTGTATCCGGGTGCGGTGGCGCAGCGCTACGGCATTGAATACGGCAGCGATGAGGGCGGCTTTGCCGTGCTTGAAAAAATAGGTGCGGCAAGAGGCTTTAAGGTGAAGGGCGGCAATGTGGATACAAAGCGTGCCGCATCCACCCTGCTGGACGAATTTCGTGCGGCAAAGCTGGGCAGGATGACTCTGGAGCTGCCCGAGGATATAAAAAGCTGAATTTAAAAAACTTTTTTGTATATTACCTCTGCTTTGGGCAAATAATATTATTGCAGTAAGTCAGCTGCATATCCGGCGGCATGGAGTGAAACACTCTTAAAGGTTTTAAGCTGTAAAAAATAAGTATAAACTGTGTGTTTGTGATTTATTTTTTATTTCGATCAAACCGATAACGCTGCCGACAGCTTTTTAAGGAGGTACTTTCTGATGGAGAGTAACAAAAAGAGTGACAACAACAGGTCTAACAAGTCCGGCAAGTCGGAACAGTCACGTTCAAGCAGGGTAGAGTTTGCAAATGAGCTCAGCTCCGATATGGACAAGAAGAGTGACAAAAACAGCTCCGAAAAGGCAAACAAGGATTGCAGATAATTTCTGCACAGGGAGGGATCGCTTAGGGCGGTCCCTTCGGCGTTTATGTCACTGTAAACAAGGATAAAAACAAGCTCTGCCGCTTAAAAGCAGAGAGCTTGTTTTGGGATAAATGCTATAGGTTATTCCTTTGCCGTGATACGGTATCCGCAATGGGGGCAGGCATAGGTAATTGACTTGTTTTTTTTGCCGCCTACGCCGGCAATGGCTCCCGCAGGTCCGAGGAGTGCCGCACCCAAGGCGCCCTTTGCAATGCTGTAGCCCTTATCCTCCGTTTCCTCCACCTTGTTCCAAAACCAAACAGGCTCTAAACAGCCGGGACATTTATTAGGTAACATAATAATACCTCCTTATATAATTATTTTAGGCGTAATGCCGATTTATTTAGACATTAGGTCAATAATATCAGTACTCTGTATATGCCTCTAATAATTTTATATCATTTAAGTATACTTGAAGTTGAAATAGATATTATTTGGCAGTTTAAAACATGTTTATTTATCATACATTGAGTCAAGTACATCAGCCATTGCTTTTCCGCCTCCTCCTTCGCCATAGTTCCTTTCATACCATTCTTTTTCTTTATCTGATAACTGGTTCCACTCTGATTTAGTTTTATTGGATTCGGATCTAGGCTTATCACTGCTAGGCGAAATCATAATTCCTAACATCATACATATAAAAGAAATAAAAAAGAAAAATATAGGAACCGAATATGGCAGCGGATGATCCACATCAGCATTCCTTCCGGCTATGCATATACACCCGATAATGAGAAAAATAGAGAAAAGAATATGTAAAAGCGTTACCATTAATTTTCCCCTCCTTATAAGGATAGTTAATTTTTTATTTATAATTATTTAACTTTGCAAATTTTGCATTTTTAGGTATCTGCTATGGAAATCCTTTAGTATCTTGTTCTGCACCTTTGATCTTTTTTGCTTACACCACCTTGTAAAAGTGGATGCTTAATATCCTAATTTTTCATAGACCTCCTTTGTACCCATATATTATCCATCCTGCATTCAAGTTAAGGCAATAATAATTAAAATTTCGATTAATTGTGACACACCCCCTGTTTTTTCTTGGTCAATTATTACTATACCATAGTATTTTTATAAAGTCAATTATTTTTTATATCATAGTAAATGAATAATTTACTTAAAGGAAGTGCGTTTTATGCTTAACGAGAGGATAAAAGAGCTTAGGAACAGCCTCAATTTAACACAGGTGGAGCTTGCAAACGACTTGAATGTCACAAAGCAGTGTGTGTCCAACTGGGAAAACAACAACATACAGCCGTCTGTGGATATGCTTGTTAAAATTGCTCTGTATTTTGGGGTGAGTGCGGACTATCTGTTGGGACTTGACCAAAAAAGGCTTTTGGATGTATCGGGGCTTACGGATATGCAAATATCCCATATAAGTCAATTGGTCAAGGATATATCGGTGCTGATGAAAGGCAGCAATACTTAAAGCAAGGACAGATTTGTGTTATCGATCGTTTTGTAAATCTGTTGAAAGTAAAAAAGTGCTGTGATATAATAATTTTAAACTAAAATAAACCGCAGCCATTTATACAGGAGGTAATTATTATGGAATTAAGCAAGGTTATTGAATCAAGACGCAGCATAAGGGCTTATAAGGCAGGTGCGGAGGTTGAGAGAGCCGCAGTTGAGGAGATAATAGCCGCAGCTCTGGAGGCGCCCTCGTGGAAGAACTCCGAAACGGGACGATATTATATCGCAATTTCGCCCGAAAAGCTCGAAGAGGTGAAAAATGCGCTGCCTGCTTTTAACCAAAACAATGTAAAAAATGCGCCCGTGCTTATAGTTACTGCTTTTGAGAGGTCTGTTGCGGGCTTTGACGGCAGCGGCAACGCAGTAAACGAGGCAGGCGACAAATGGGGTGCTTACGATCTGGGTCTGCAAAATGAAAACCTTTTGTTAAAGGCAAGTGAGCTTGGGTTGGATACGCTTATTATGGGCATAAGGGATACCGAGCTTTTGAGAAAGGCGTTCAATATACCGCCCTCACAGGAGATAATGTCCGTTATAGCTCTCGGTTATCGTGATAAGGAGCCTGTACGCCCTGTGAGAAAGGGTGTTGACGAGGTGGCTGTATTTGGATAATTATGCTTAAAATGCAGCTGCCGCAAACTGTATGATCTTAATAAAAAAACTTGAAGCCTCTTATTATAGATGCTTCAAGTTTTTTTTAACAGGGGTGGAAGGAATCGAACCCTCGCTAAAGGTTTTGGAGACCTCTGTCATACCATTTGACCACACCCCTATGTATTTTACGCTGTTCACGACAGCTATAATATAATATCACATTAAACACGATAAGTCAAGCATTTTGGCGCAAAACCGTTAAAATATTTTGCCGAGGCAAAACACGGCGGCATTAGTTTTGAGAGAACAGACCCGGTGCAAAGCGCAGACCGAAAATATGACTATATCAATTTTTACGCTGTACTTCAGCCTGCTTCCTTAAGTAAATTGCGGTAGTCCTTGAACAAAAGATACAATACCAATGCGGCAATGCCGGAGAGTATGCTCCAGTTTGGTATACTGTAGCCAAAAAGGAAAGGCGCATAGCTCATTACCGATACATATTCCATAAGAACCAAAAAGCCGAATTTTTTGGTATCCGCCATAGAAACCAGCAATGTAAATATAACTGCCGGGAAGTAATATCTTTCGTGCATATGGGGCAGGAAAAATGCAACGCCTAATGCAAACATGGCAGTACCCGTCAAAACCAAACGGTGAGAGCTTAAAATACCGCTTTTTTTGGTAAGCGTATAGTATATGAGCATGATACAAACAGCACCCGTCATAAGGACGGACGACGAGGATATTTCCGCATTGTTTACACCGCTTACAAACGCCCATACATTTGCGCAGTTGTAGGTCAAGTTGGGATACTGCTGTGACTGACCGAAATATATGTTAAGTATACGGGTAAGATTGTCACCCAATAAAATTGCGGGAAACATCATAAGTAAAAAGGTGAGGGGAAATACCCACAGCTTTATAAAAGGCACCTCTTTTTTGAGCAGAAGTATAAGCAAAAAAGGTGCAATAAAAATTGCCTGCAGCTTAAGGGAAAAAGCAATGCCGAACATTGCTATTGCGGCATAATCCTTTTTAGCCAAAACATAATATATGCACATCACAAGAAAGGCGGTATACATACTGTCGCATTGCGCCCAGAATGCACTGTTTAAAATAACCGTGGGCAAAAACAGCACAAGCGAATATGTGATTGCTGTCTTTGCATAATCCTTTGTAACAAGATAGATTATTTTTGCACAGTATACGGCAAGCAAAAAATCAAATATACACGATAATGTTTTTATTGCCGACAAAGGCTCAAAGGGCAGATATGTAAGAAACGCCAAAAGATAAAAATAAGGCGGCGTATAGTTGCCTATCGGCTCGGACAAGGCCGCAAAGCCGCCGTTTGATTTGATAGTGTTGTACCATGGCTCAAGAAAATATATATAATCTAAGCTGACAGAGGGGTACAGCTTTAACCTTGTCACAGCGGCAAGCACACTTATAATTGCCATAAATACAAAAGCAAAAAGCATTTCCCGTGTAATTATTATATCTTTTTTGCCTAACATTTTTTACCTCTTATGAATATATCGTTTCAAGCAAGTATTGTTACAAAAAAGCAGGAAATATATAATTTCCTGCAAAGAGCGGAGATGGTGGGATTCGAACCCACGAGCCCCGGAGGACTACCTGATTTCGAGTCAGGCTCGTTATGACCACTTCGATACATCTCCATATTATAGCTGTGCTGCACAGCTATTAGTTATTATAAACCTTGACCAAAGCAAATGTCAAGTGTTTTTGCGATAAATTATATCAAGCCCCTTTAAAACAAGATCCTCTGCGTATATCATATTGCGTTTGCAAAATTTGGTTATGTATTTGCCGAGTCCGCCCGTCATTACAATTGCAGCTTCTCCCCTGTCAAAGCCAAGCTCCTCCTCTATGCGCTCGATACAGCCGTCAAGCATTGCTGCTGTGCCCAGTATAATGCCGCTGCGCATACTGTCTACGGTGTTTTTGCCTATTATGTGCTTTGGCTCCTCCATGCTTATTGCAGGCAGCTGGGCGCATACGTTAGAGAGTGCGGTAAGGCTTATATTAAGCCCGGGCATTATCATGCCGCCTATATAGTTTTTGTTTTTGTCTATTACCTCTATCGTGGTAGAGGTGCCCATATCTATTATTATAATGGGAGGCTTGTAGGCATTAAGGGCGGCAACCGCACCCGTTACTCTGTCGGCGCCGACGGCAGCGGGGTTGTCCATAAGTATG
Organism: uncultured Clostridia bacterium; assembly: GCA_947591605.1. Taxonomy (GTDB): domain Bacteria; phylum Bacillota; class Clostridia; order Lachnospirales; family CAG-274; genus CALWRD01. Next base: position 5,802 of record CANQDF010000006.1, read on the forward strand.
TTTATGCCCGTTTTTATACCGGGGCCCACTATTTTGGGCATCCTGCCTGTAAGCATTGCAACAGCCTGTTTTATGGAGTTTAGCGTAGGGGGCACAACAGAGGCAATTATGCTGCCCTCCAGCCTGCTTTTGTCTATATTGTGCAGCTTTAATATGCTGTTTATCTGTATTGCGTATTCGTCCTCCGTTTTTGTCCTGTCGGTAACGACACGAGCCATAAATTCTATCCTGCCGTTTTCTATACCGCCTATAACAACATTTGTATTTCCTATATCAACTGCAAGCAGCATTGTTAAGATCCCCCTTGTAATACATCCCGTTATACGAAACGGTATACGGCGTTTTATCCCGCTTGCCTTAGCAGTGCAGGGATAAGACCGTATACCGCAGCATTGTCATTTTTAACCGTGCTTCCTTTTATAAACCAACAGAGCCTTGCCTATGCCCACTGTCAGTACTCCGGCACAAATTGCCTCGGGTATGCCGTTGCCTACAACTATGGCAAGTATGGCAGCCGCAACACCGTTTACCGATATTTTCAGCGCCTCGGCATAAGGCTGAGCAAAAAACAGATACGCACCGCCCATAACCAGTATGGTGTTTATCATAGAGCCCAGGACGCCCGCAAGTGCAAGCGCAGCCGTTTCGTTATGTATAAGCTTCATAACGGCTTTAAATACCAGATATGCCGTAATGCCTATAAGTATGCGGGGCACAAAGCATATCAGCAGGCTGTAACCGTTGCCCAGAGGCTGCAGCGGCGTGAACAAAAAGCTTGTCACGCCTGGTTTGAGAAACGAGGCGTTTAAAAAGCTTGTCATTGCAAAAATAAAGCCCAATAAGCCGCCTTTCTTCCAGCCAAGCACAATACCGCCTATAATAACGGGTATGTGGATGGTAGTTGCATTTACCGCACCCAAGGGAATATAGCCTAAAGGCGTGTACGCAAGTACAATGATTATCGCCGTAAAAAGTGCTGCTTCCACCAGGTCAACGGTTTTTAGTTTTCCGGTTGCTTCCATATTAAATTTTCCTCCTTGCTGCTGTTCCCAAAAGGGATACAACGCTTTATTAAATACCGATGCCCGTTTTGTACATCGGTATCACAAAAAATATTATATAATTGTCTATGCCAAAAAGCAAGCCCCTTTTACACATTTTACAAAATTATCGGGCATAACGGGATATTGTTGATATATTGCCTTGTGTATAGTAATGTGTATTTCGGGTGATGAGGACAATGAACCTTACAGCGTTAAGCAGCCGAGGATATGTATATCTCCGATAAATGAGCTTTTACAGGTATCGGTATATTTTTTTTGTAAGTGTAAAAACTATCCTCATAAACAACTTTGAGGAGGTCATACAATGGAGGTATTAAAGGTTTCGTCAACATCACAGCCAAAGTCGGTAGCAGGTGCCATAGCGGCTATTGTGCGCAGCGATAACGAGGTGGAAATACAGACCATAGGCGCAGGTGCGGTAAATCAGGCGGTAAAGAGCGTAGCCATAGCAAGGGGTTATGTTGCGCCAAACGGCATAGAGCTTGTATGTGTGCCAGCGTTCTCTCAGCTGGAGGTAGACGGTGAAATAAAAACAAGCATTAAATTTGCTGTGGGCAGGCGATAAAAGCCGCTGCGGCTTATAAATCAAAAAGGGGCAAAGACATTGCTGCGTAATTTTTATTACAGAGCAAAGCCTTTGCCTTGTTTTTATATACAGATATGCCTCTCGCAGATAAGCGGAAAGGCTGTTGTGCGGTATTGGGTATTTATCGGCTTTTGTCTTTGTGTAAGGGGCTTTTGTATTTATTGCCCGTTGCGGCAAAGCAAAGAGGCTTTATAAGCATAAAAATGCTGTTTGAGGCTATACAAAGCGCTGCCGTATAAACCGTACACAGCAAAAACCCCTTTGCGGTGTCAAAGGTCATTCCCTCCTGGCGCATTATGCCAAGGAAAAAATTGCCCGACATATATATACCCATTGAAATGGAGGAGAGGTATGAAACCGTCGTCCTTAATACATCGGGTATATTGTGTATATTTACAGCCGCAAGATATATAAGGCACGACAGCAGTATCACCCATATGCTTGTATAGGATTTGAATATTTCGCTGTAGGAGTCGCTTTTGGCGGTGGAATAGTATGTGCCTGCGGCAATTATAGCTGTCAGTATAAAAATAAGCGGCAAGGCTAACCTGTTTTTAAGCCTCAGGCTGCCCCTGTGCAAAAATGCACCCAGTACAAAATAGCCCAGAAATCCGTCTATAAAGCCGAGCTTGTTGAACAGGTCAAAATCAAAATACATTTTAATATTTTCGGGAGCGGCTATGTAAAATGTTTTTAAGGTGCAGCCCGTCAGCCAAAGGACGATAAGATATTTTACAAGCTTTTCCTCATCCATTATTCTCCGTATAAAAGGAGCGATAATATACAGCGGTATTATTGCGTACATAAACCAGAGATGTACGGCGGCGGGAGCACTTATAATTTTTACTGCGGCGGTAAAAAGCTCGCTGAGGTCAAACCTGTGCAGGTTTTTGTATATGTAGTAAAAATCCCTCAGTATGCAGGCAAGGCTCCAGAACAGCAGCGGCACTGCAAGGCGGGGCAGGCGCTTTTTTAACATAATGCCTATATCATCGGTTTTGGGGCTTGTAAGCAGCATTGCGCCGCTTATCATAAAAAACAGCGGTACCGCACAGGTGCCGACCGACGTTATTATGTTAAGCACCCACCATGTTTTTGAAAAATAATATGCTCTCAGACCGTATGAGGCACTGTGCAGTATTATTATAAAAAACATTGAGCATATTCTTATTACATCTATATAGGGGAAATATTTTTTATCCATAGCGTTTGCCTTTCACTGTAACAAGGAACGGTTATATAATAATATATAATAACATATATTATAGCATTAATAAACAGCTTTTTATTTTTTTGTTGACAAGAGGCTTTTATAATGATAACATAAGCCTGTACAAAAAAAGCAGGCTGCAAAATATGTATTTTTGCCGCTGCTTTTGTATATACCGTTAATTTATGTTGTTAAGGAGAATTTTATGGAACATCTTGTCCACAGTGTAATTGATTTTTTAAACGGCATGGGTCTGTCGCCCGAGGCTGCGGTGTTTATAATATCCATGCTGCCGCTGCTGGAGCTGAGAGGAGGCATACTTGCGGCGTCCTTTTTACATATAGCATACATAAGGGGTGCGCTCATCTGTCTTATAGGCAATATTTTGCCGATACCGTTTATATTGCTTTTTGTTACACGTATTTTTGATCGGCTCAAAAAAACAAAGCTTTTAAAACCGATGGTAGAAAAGCTTGAGAGCAGAGCTATGAGCAAGAGTGACACCATACAGAAATATGAGTTTTTGGGGCTTATGCTTTTTGTGGGTATACCGCTGCCCGGCACAGGTGCATGGACGGGTGCGCTTATAGCCTCTCTTATGGATATAAAGCTTAAAAAGGCGGTGCCTGCCATATTTTTGGGTATAGCTATGGCATTATGTATAATGAGCTTTATAGGGTATGGAATACCTTATATAATAAAACTGTTTTAATAAAAGATCCGAAGTCGGTACACAGACCGATCTCCGGATCTTTTTTTGTATGAGCTGTCTACGGTTTGCCGATGCCGTGCGGCAGCCGTTTTTTTATTGAAGAGCGGTATCGAGTATGCTCATTGCCTTGTCAATATCCTCCTTGGATGCGATAAGCGAAGGCACAAAACGTATGATATGCGTGCCCGCATTCACAAGCAGCAGTCCGTTTTCTATTGCCTTTGCTATTATAGGTGCTGCAGGCTTGTCAAGCTCGATGCCCTGCATAAAGCCTATGCCTCTTACGTCTTTTATAAAGCTGTATTTTGCCTTTAACTCAAGCAGCTTTTGCGTGAGATAAACGCCGTTTGTCTTTACATTGTCCAAAAGTCCGCCCAAAAGCTCGTCTATAACAACATTGCCTGCCGCTGTTGCCAGAGGATTGCCTCCGAAGGTGGAAGCATGGTCGCCTGCGCCCAGCACCTCGGCAGCCTTGCCCCTTGCCATCATAAAACCGCATGGTATGCCGCCGGCAATACCCTTTGCAGAGGAAAGCACATCGGGTACCACACCGAAGGTCTGATAGGCAAACAGTGTTCCCAGACGGCCTATGCCGCACTGCACCTCGTCAAACATAAGCAGTATGTCCTTTTCGTCACAGACGGCACGCACCTGCTTGAGATACTCCGGATCGGCGGGGTGTATGCCGCCCTCGCCCTGAAGGGGCTCCATAAGTATGGCACAGGTGTTTTCCGTAATTGCGGACTTTAAGGAGTCTATATCGTTAAAATCGGCATATTTGATATGAGGGAACATATCGCCGAAGTTTTCCTGATAGTGCTGCTGACCCGTAGCGGTAACAGCCGCAAAGGTACGTCCGTGGAAGGAATGGTTCATTGTTATTATCTCTTGTCTGCCTGTTTTGCTGCCGTAGCGGCGTGCCAGCTTAAGCGCAGCCTCTATGGATTCCGCACCGCTGTTGCAGAAGAACACCTTGTCAAGGTCGCTGTTTTCAACAAGCTTTTGTGCAAGAGATACCTGCGGTTTGGTATAGTAGAGATTGGATATATGTATTATCCTTGAGGCTTGCTCCGTAACAGCCTTTATAAGCTTGGGATGGTTGTGTCCGAGGCTGTTTACGGCAATGCCCGATACAAAGTCCAGATATTCCTTGCCGTGTTCGTCATACACATACATTCCCTTGCCTGCCGCAAGCGTGATGGGAAAACGGTTGTAGGTGTGCATTATATATTTTTCGCCCAGTTCTGCTGTTGTCAATTTAAACACTCTCCTTTTTGTATTGATGATAGGGGATCGGATCTCTGCACGGTAAATAATGCAACCGACCTCCGGATCGTAATTATTGCTTAAACCGTCAATTTTTTATAAGGGTACCTATACCCTCTTTTGTAAATATCTCCATTATAAGGCAGTGAGGTATTCTGCCGTCAAGTATATGCACATTGGGTACACCGGCGTCAAGGCCTGCTATGCAGCAGTTTACCTTTGGCAGCATACCGCCCGAGATCATACCGTTATCTATCATTTTATGCACCTCGTCAATATGTATAACGGGTACAAGTGTAGACGGATCGTTTACATCGGTAAGTATGCCCGGTACATCGGTGACAAAAACAAGCTTTTCGGCATGGAGTGCGCCTGCTACCGCAACGGCGGCATAATCCGCATTAACGTTGTAGCTGCTGCCCTTTTCGTCCACGCCTATGGAGGATATTACGGGTACAAAATCGTTGTCTATAAGCGATTGTACAAGGGTGGTATCAACATAGGTGACATCTCCCACATAGCCTATATCGGTCCCGTCGGGGGTTAGCTTTTCAACCTGGAGCGTATTGGAGTCCTTGCCGCATATGCCCACGGCGTTTATACCGTGCATACAAAGCTCGGAGGTGAGATCCTTGTTTATTTTGCCTGCGAGCACCTGCTGCACAATATCCATGGTTTCCGAGTCCGTTACCCTTAAGCCGCTGCGGAACTCGGGCTGCTTGCCCACCTTTTCCAGAGCCTTGTTTATGTCCTTGCCGCCGCCGTGTACAACAACGGGCTTGAAGCCGACAAACTTCATAAGGGCAATATCCTTTATTATGGTATCCTTTATATCCTCATTGACAAGGGCTGCTCCGCCGTATTTTATAACCACGGTTATGCCAGAAAACTCCCTTATATATGGCAGCGCCTCTGTGAGCACCTCAGCCTTTTTTATTATATCCTCATACATTTTTATATCCTCCCGTTAAGAACGGTAATCGCCGTTTATCTTTACATAGTCGTATGTCAGGTCACAGCCCCATGCAGTGGCTGCTTCGCTGCCCTCACTCAGCGTAATATCCACATATATTTTATGCTCGCTCAATATCCTTGAGGCAAGCTCCTCGTCAAAAACAATAGGTGTGCCGTTGTCCATAAGCATTATGCTGCCGCTGTCGCTGCGGAAGTGTATAGTAACGCCCATAGGGTCAAAGGCTCCGCCGGAATAGCCCATGGCGCAGAGTACACGCCCCCAGTTTGCGTCCTCACCGAAAAGCGCCGCCTTGAACAGGTTTGACGAGGTCACGGAGGAGGCAATTTTTCTTGCGTCCGCCTTTGTAACGGCACCCGTTACGGTAACCTCCATAAGCTTTGTTGCTCCCTCGCCGTCATCAACGCATTTGATCGCAAGCTCACGGTTTATTGCAAAAAGCGCCTCCTTAAATGCGTCATAGTCATTGCCCTCGGAGCTTATCTCCTTGTTTTGCGCAAGACCGTTTGCAAGCACCAACACCGTGTCGTTTGTGGAGGTGTCGCCGTCAACCGTTATCATATTAAAGGTGTCGGCAACGCACTCCTTAAGCGCTTTATCCAGCATTTCGGATGTTATTGCGCAATCGGTGGTGATAAAGCAGAGCATTGTTGCCATATTGGGGTTTATCATACCGCAGCCCTTTGCAATGCCGCCGATAGTGACCTTTTTGCCGCCTATCTCTATCTCAGCCGAGATGTGCTTTGCATAGGTGTCGGTCGTCATTATGGCTTCTGCCGCAAGCAGACCGCTCTCCTCGCTGTCGTTTACAAGGGGATAGGTTATGTCTATGCCGTTTTTTATTTTATCCATATCAAGGTTTACGCCTATAACGCCCGTTGAGCATACAAGCACGTTTTCCTTTTCACAGCCTATGAGCGAGGCAAGGTGTGCGGCGGTATCCTCTGCGTCCTTAAGCCCCTGCTTGCCCGTGCAGGCATTTGCATTGCCGCTGTTTACGGCTATGCCGCTTATCATGTTGCCGATATGCTCCATATCCCACAAAACGGGCGCAGCCTTTACAAGGTTTGTTGTAAAGCAGCCTGCCGATACCGAGGGAACCTCGCTTATTATTATTGCCATATCCTTTTTTATTTTTTTAAGTCCCACGGCATTTCCTGCCGCCTTAAAGCCGTTTACCGAGGTAACGCTTCCGTTTTTAAGTATCATATAAATATCCTCCTTATGCAGGGAATATCGGCACGAGGTCGATACCCGTCTTTTCATCCAGACCGAAAAGTATGTTCATATTTTGTACTGCCTGACCTGCCGCACCCTTGAAAAGGTTATCAAGTGCGCCTATAACAATTACTCTGTTTGTTCTTTCGTCAATTGTAAAGCCTATATCCACAAAGTTGGAGCCCTTTACCCACTTTGTTTCGGGGAAGGTACCCTTTTTTGTGAGCCTTATGAAGTACTTGTCCCCGTAGTATTTTTTGTATACATTTAAAATATCCTCATAGGTATAGCTGCCGCTGAGCTTTGCGTAGCAGGTGGCAAGTATGCCCCTGTCCATAGGTATAAGGTGCGGTGTAAAGCTTATTACAACGCTTTCGCCCGCTGCATACGAGAGCTGCTCCTCAATTTCGGGAGTGTGTCTGTGAGAGGCTACCTTGTATGCCTTTACGGACTCGTTGAGTTCGCAGTAGTGGTTGCCGAGTGAGAGCGACCTGCCCGCTCCCGTTGCGCCCGATTTTGCGTCTATTATAATGGAGGAGAGGTCTATAAGCCGCTCCTTTACAAGGGGATATACGGACAGTATGGAGCAGGTGGTGTAGCAGCCGGGATTGGCCACTATACGTCTGCCCTTTATCATATCGCCGTTTATCTCGCACAATCCGTATATTGCCTCGGGCAGTATATCCTTTGCATAATGTGTGGTATACCAGCTTTCGTAGGTATCTGCGTTTTGGAGCCTGAAGTCCGCCCCAAGGTCTATTACTTTGCACTTTGAGAGTATATCCTCCGTTATCTTTTTGCTTGCAACGCCGTGAGGCAGGGCAAGAAAAATAACGTCGCATTTTTCTGCCATTTCATTGATATTTTCTTCCTCGCATATGTAAGATGGTATATGTCTGTAGCTTTCGTATGCCTCCTCATATGCTTTGCCTGCATAGCTTTGCGAGGTAAGGCTTACAAGCTCTGCCTCGGGATGAGAGGTAAGTATCCTCACAAGCTCACTGCCTGCATACCCTGTTGCTCCTATTATGCCTGCTTTTATCATTTTTGTTTCCTCCAATATTAAAATAATATATAATTCGGCGTGTCAAAAAGCCGATACTCCTGCAGTAAACATACATTTTATGCTTTTGTCCGAAAACAGATGCCTGCAATGCGGCTAAAAGGTTCCGTATAAAAACTATTCATAATTATACAACCGATTTAAATATTATGCAAGCCCTTTTTTGCTTTTTTTGTATGTTTTGCAAAATAAGTGCAATTTTACCAAATTAAGCTTGCATATTGAGTATTTATCGTGTATAATAGCATTAGCTTACGGCAGGTAATTATACATTGCCTAGTGCATAAAAATTAATTGGGAGGCTTATAATCATGAAAATTGTATTGGCTTATTCGGGCGGTTTGGATACCTCCGTTATTATTCCTTGGCTTAAGGAAAATTATGATAATGCAGAGGTTATTGCCGCTTGTATCAATGTCGGTCTTACCCCTATGGAAACAGAGGGCCTGGAGGAAAAGGCAATATCTCAGGGCGCATCAAAAATATATGTGGAGGATGTGCGTGAGGAGCTTATAACCGATTATATTTATCCTATGGTAAAGGCAGGCTGCGTATATGAGGATAAGTATCTGTTGGGCACCTCTATCGCAAGACCTCTTATTGCAAAAAAGCTTGTTGATATTGCAGTAAAGGAGGGCGCCGATGCTATATGTCACGGCGCTACGGGCAAGGGCAATGACCAGATAAGGTTTGAGCTCACTATCAAGGCGCTTGCACCAAGCATTAAGATAATTGCGGCATGGAGAGATGAAAAGTGGACTCTCGAGTCAAGAGAGGACGAGATAAAGTATCTCCAGGACAGGGGCATTGCCGTACCTATGAAGAAGGAGGATTCCTATTCGAGAGATTCAAACCTCTGGCATATCAGCCATGAGGGACTTGACCTTGAGGACCCTGCAAACGAACCTAAGTTTGACAGCCTGTTGAAGCTCGGCGTATCGCCGGAAAAGGCTCCGGACAAGGCTACCTATGTTGAGATAGGTTTTGAAAAGGGTATACCCGTTACACTTGACGGCAAAAAGGTTACGCCTATCGAGCTTATGGACTACCTTAACAAGGTGGGCGGCGAAAACGGCATAGGAATTACCGACCTTGTCGAAAACCGTGTTGTAGGCATGAAGTCAAGAGGCGTTTATGAAACACCGGGCGGTTCCATCCTCTATGCGGCTCACAGGGATCTTGAGTATCTCTGCCTTGACAGGGCAACTACCGATTATAAGGAAACAGTAAGAATAAAATATGCCGACCTTATCTACAGGGGTGAATGGTTTACACCTCTCAGAGAGGCGCTTGCAGCTTTTGTTGACGTAACGCAGGAGTATGTTACCGGCACCGCTAAGCTCAAGCTCTACAAGGGAAATATAATAAGTGCGGGCGTTACATCTCCATACAGCCTTTACAATGCAGAACTTGCAAGCTTTACAACGGGCGAGCTTTACTCGCATAAGGATGCGGGCGGATTTATCACACTTATGGGTCTTCCGTTAAAGGTAAGGGCTATGATGCTTGAAAATGCTGAAAATAAATGATTTCGGCTGTCGAAAAAGTCTATTTGTGATTTTTCTGCAAAGGTAAAATTACTCGGCTGCACAGGGCTAAAAACCTGTGCAGCTCAGCGTGTCGAAAAAATCGACACGCTTGCAGGAAATGCTTGCATTTCCTGCATTTTTTTCACAAAGTACAAAGAGATTCGCGCCTCGCTATCGCTCGACACTCCCTCTTTTCCTCGGACGGGCAAAGCTCGTCCTGCGGATTTTAGCCTGCGGCGCTTAAATTACCTTGAAGTGTTTTTGCAAGTTTAAATTCTTTAAAAAACATTTTTTTAATTTAATTTTAAGTTTTTTGACAGTCTGTGCTGCATAGGGCTAAAACCTGTGCAGCTTTTTTATTTGCGGCAGTCTGTTAAGTAATCGGTTTTTACCTTTATCGGGGGCATTGGTGCAAGGGGGCTTGATATATCGGTTTGCACAAGTGTGCAGAGTAAGGGGAGCATGGATAATTATAACTTTTATCCCCCCTACGGGCTTGCAGCGGATATGTATTTATAGTAAAATAAAATAAATATATAATTTAGGAGGTTTTTTATATGGCTTGTTTTTTAGTTCCCGCAGCAGAGGCGATAGTTACAACGGCAGTCAAGAAGGCAGCCGGGGAAAAGGCATCAAAGGAAAGCTTTGAGGAGCATCCTTTTTTAAGCAGACTTGGCTGGCTCAACAATATGCTTTGGGGAGGCAGTGTCCTGCTTGCCTTTGAGCATATATGGCATGGAGAGGTGACACCGTGGTTTCCGTTTTTGACTGCGGCAGCCGACCCTGCTTCGGCAGCGCAAATGCTTAACGAGATGGCTGTATCGGGTACCGCAATGGCGGTATTGGTTACCGCTGTATGGGCGGGTATGGCAATAGCTGCAAATGCAATTGCAAAAAGCCCTGCTCCCGAGGTTTCGGCAGGTGACAGGGCATGACGCTGCTTATAACGGTTTTTGCCGCACTTATATCAACTGTTGTATGGTATGCTAGCAGTAACAACGATATGAAGCCGGGCAGCCTTGCGCTTATCTATTGGGGCGCCTCGCTTATGTGGTTTGTTGATGCAGCAGTTGAGTATATTGATATGGGGGCAGACTATTTTGCGCCCACGGCGGCGGATATGCTCAATGACGCTTATCTGGGGTTTTCGGTAGTTGCGTTGGGTATGATAATATGGATCGCCATGGTACTTATAAAGGATCCAAAGGGTAAGCTCAGACGTACCCTGACAGGAGAGAAAAAATAAATAGATCACCGTAATATAAGCCCACTGCCTTTTTAGGCGGTGGGCTTATATTATTGTGTCAGGTGGGAGGTACAAGCTCCTGCCTGACACAAAGGCTCCGTTATAAGCTGTCGGTTATGCTTATGAGGTTATTATTTTAGGTATTGCAGTAATTAAGCGGTTTTATGCAAGGCAGAGAACCGTCCTCTGATATGAGGTTGTTATGCCATATTCGGTTTTCAAGGTGCGGTAACCCTTGTTTCCCTGCTATCATCCGGATATTGACTAATACCTATATGTGAAAAAACAATTTTTTCCATTTCATAATAAGGCTGTACAATTTCCAGTTCCAGACTTTCAGCATCAACAATATTGTAATACTTATTTTTATATCTATAATATTTATAATACATTGCTTCCAATCCGACAACCTCGATCGCAGTAATGCTTCCGGAAGCCTCATACATAGTCGATATTTTTTTTAATATATGCTTGATCTTATAATATTCAAATAAACATAAACTGTATGTTGTTTCTGTTTTAGGTTTAGGTATCAAGTCTTCATATCCGTTATAATATAGATCTCCGGTTGAATCATTTTTTTTGTTATATATGTAAGAATCGCTATTCCATCACCATTACGCACATATAAGTTTCTGTGATTGTCTATACCAATATAGTAACAATCATTATCTGCCAGAAAATGAAATTCTCCATTTTCGTCAAATACCAAAGGACTTGCTCTTCTCTCTTGAAGAAATATCTCTACCATAGCATCATTAGTATTATAGTTTTTATTTGTTGGAAATGGGAAGAACATTATTAATGTAAATATACTAAATAACACTAAGATGCTAATAATAAAAGTTTTTTTAGTCAATGTAACCAACCCTCCTTGGTAAACCATTTTCTGCTCGTAACGCATTCTCTGTTATTTTTGTGATACCTTTTCCCGGAATAATACCATATGGATCATAGCAAATTATATCGGTTACTGTTTTGTTTATGTTGGTAATGGCTGTGGTACTTCCTTATAAAGGATATTAGGTGCATTTGGATTTTTCTTCGCATATTTTATTTAAAATATAATATTGATAATCTATAATAATTATAGCATATCCACAGATCTAATGCAACCGTATATTTCCAAAAAATAGGGCAGGGGTATTACACAATTTATTTGCCGATCAATATTCCGGTGTTTTTATTTGATCTGTACATATGCTGCTAAAAAGGCTTTTTGTTTTATTCTGCAATTTTTTTATTGCAATTGAATATCATCTGCCTAAGCGTATGTTAGGAACCTTTCACCGAGTTTATAGTCCTTAACTGCCTTAAGCAAGTCTATAATTTTGAGCTTTCCTCCTCCCACTCTTCATACAGTTCCGAGAGCTTTTCTTCAATGCTCTGTTTCTCGTTAAATACCTCGGCAGCCTTGCCTGCGTCCGTAAAAACCTCGCTTTTTTCCAGTTCGGCGTCAAGGACTGATATTCTCTCTTCAAGCTCGGCTATTTTCTCTTCAAGCTTTTTTACCGTGTTTTCAAGCTTGCGCTTTGCAGCCTGCTCCTCCTTTTGTCTTTGCCAATCATGCTTTACTGCGGTATCCGTTTGAGCGGCAGGGGTGTTTTCCTCCCGTTCTGCTCTATTGGCAGACTTTTTTTCAAGATAAAAATCGTAGTTGCCCAAGTAGTTTTCTGCCTTGTCGGGCGTAAGCTCGATGACCCTTTCAGCCGTGGCATTTATAAAATAACGGTCATGCGAGATGTAAAGCACCGTGCCCTTGTACGAACGAAGGGCGCCCTCAAGTATCTCCTTGGAGTTAAGATCGAGATGGTTGGTAGGCTCGTCCAGAATAAGAAAATTTGCGTTTGAAAGCATTATTTTTGCCAGGCTTACCCTGCCCTTTTCGCCTCCGCTCAGCTCCGATACGGTTTTAAATACATCGTCACCCGTAAATACAAAGGCGGCAAGCACATTGCGTATCTCGGTGTTTTTTAAATCGGGATAGGCATCGGATATTTCGTCAAAAATTGTTTTTTCGGTATTAAGGGTGGCATGCTCCTGGTCGTAGTAACCTACAATGACGCCCGTGCCGAGCCTGTGAGTGCCGCTGTCGGCGTCAAGAGCGCCCAATATTATGCGGAAGAGCGTTGTTTTGCCTATGCCGTTGGGCCCGATCAGGGCAACCTTTTCTCCCCTTGTTATGTCAAAGCTGATATTTGAGAACAGCTTTTTGCCGTCAAATGACTTTGAAATATTTTCTATATGCAGCACATCGTTGCCGCTTTCACGGCGAGGAGTTATCTCCAGACGCATATTCTCGGGCAGGTTTTCGGGCTTATCGGGCTTTTCCGCTTTTTCAAGCGCTTTTTCACGGCTTTCGGCACGCTTTACGGATTTTTCCCTGTTGTAGCTTTTAAGCCTTTGTATAATTTCCTCCTGGCGTTTTATCTCCCGTCGGCTGTTTATATAGTGTTTAAGCTCAATATCTCTGTCAAGCCGCTTCCTTTCCGCATAAAAAGAATAGCTGCCGCTGTACAGCTTTGATTTGCGGTTTTCTATTTCCAGAATTTTGTTTACTGTTTTGTCAAGAAAGTATCTGTCGTGCGATATTATGATAACGCAGCCCTTGTATGTGCGTATAAAATCCTCCAGCCACATAAGCGATGCAATATCAAGGTGGTTTGTAGGCTCGTCAAGCAGGAGTATGTCCGGAGAGGTGAGCAGCAGCCTGCCGAGGGCTACCCTTGTTTTTTGTCCGCCGGAAAGCTCGCATATATGTTGTTCCGACTCGGCGGAGGAAAAGCCAAGCCCCTTAATAACGCCCCTTAAACGTGACATATATTCATAACCGTTTTTTGCCTCCAACTCGTGTGAGAGAGAGGTGTAGCGGCTCATGAGCCTTTCAAGCTCCTCTCCGCTTGAGCTTGCCATTTCCCTCTCGGCAATGCGCATATTCTCCTCAATTTCCATGATGGGCTCAAACACGGTCAGCAGCTCCTCGTATATGGTTTTGCTGCTGTCAATGTCAAGCTCCTGCGAAAAATATCCAAGTGTTGCCTCGGAGGGTATGTTTATACTGCCTCCGTCGGAGGATAATTCCCCTGTTATTATTTTGAACAATGTGCTTTTCCCTGCGCCGTTTACGCCTACTATGCCTATTTTGTCGTTTGCCTCGGCTGTAAGAGATACGTTTTCAAGTATAACGTCGGCGCCAAAGGATTTTTGTATATTGTTGAGCGAAAGTATCATTGAAAAAACCTCCGTAAATGGATTATCTTAACCATTTTAACAGATTTTTTAATAATTTAAAAGGAAAAACAGAATTATTTTGAAAATATTTATCGGCGGCAAATAAAAAATTTATTGAAACATAACAAAAATACGCAAATATGCCGCAAATGACAATATTAATAAAATATTCAGTTGATTTTTAAATAAAATTGATGTATTCTATACAATAGGAAAAAAAGGATAATAATAACTTAAAAAAATCTTTTTACTTATCTGGAAGGAAGTTATTTGTATGATTACGCTGGAAAACGTAACAAAAATATATGAGGATAACGGCGCTGTTGCCCTCAGGGATGTATCTCTTAAAATAGGCAAGGGCGAATTTGTTTTTGTGGTAGGCAGCTCGGGCTCGGGCAAGTCTACCTTTATAAAAATGCTGCTTAAGGAGGTAGACCCTACAAGCGGTATGCTTATTATCGACGGTATGGATATAACCACCCTTAAAAGAAAGGAGATACCTTATTTAAGGCGCAAGGTGGGAGTGGTTTTTCAGGACTTCAGGCTGCTGCCGTCCAAAACCGTCTATGAGAACGTTGCTTTTGCCATGCAGATAGTTGAGGCAAGCCCCAAAATGATACGCAGGACGGTGCCGCAGGTGCTGTCGCTTGTGGGCCTCGGCAAAAAGGGCAAGGCATACCCAAACCAGCTCTCCGGAGGCGAGCAGCAGAGGGTGGCGCTTGCAAGAGCCATAGTAAACAAGCCCCCTATACTGCTTGCGGACGAGCCTACGGGTAATCTTGACCCGGATACGGCATGGGAAATAATGGAGCTGCTTGAAAATATAAATGCCAACGGTACCACCGTTGTTATGGCAACGCATGCCAAGGATATAGTAGACCGCATGAAGAAAAGGGTGGTCACTATGGATAAGGGCATTGTGTTGAGAGATGTGATGGAAGGCGGTTACGACGATGAAGCTTAGGACATTGAGATACCACATAAATGAGGGTATCAGGAGCATATTTAAAAACGGTCTTATGAGCCTTGCATCAATTGCGGTGGTGGGCGCATGTATATTTATAGTTATCGTGTCGCTTTGCATGGCTGTAAATATTGATTATGTGCTTGAACAGATAGAAGCAAACGTAGGTATATCGGTCATGTTTGGCGAGGAGCCCGACGAGAGTGACATAGCAGGTATAGAGCAGCAGGTAAAGCAGATACCTCATGTTACGGAGGTAAAATATTACTCCAAGGACGATGCTCTTGACCAGGCAAAAACAATGTTTGATGCCGATGCGCTTGAAGGGCTGAGGGAAGACAATCCTCTGCCAAGGTCGTTTGATATAAAGGTAGACGATATAGCAAACCAGGAGTCGGTAATAAAGGAGCTTGAAAATATACGTCTGGAATTTGAAAAAACCTTTTATACCGATAAACAGGAGGAACCTGCCGACGAACAGACCACCGATGAAAACGTGCAGACGGAGGAAACCACGCAGCCTGTTACAAACGAGGCGGGTGCTGTCGTGCCTGTGGTGATCGACAGCGGCGAGGCAACCACCGAGGCGGCACGGGATACGGCGGCAAGCGCAGAGGATATCGGCAAGGAGGGCTATGTTTTCAGAGGCATCGAAAAGATAAACCACCTTAAGGAGATAACCGATGTTCTGGTGACGATAAACATTATTGTGCGTGTATGCAGCGTTATACTTATAGGTATTCTTTGCTTTATATCCGTAGGCATTATTATGAATACTATAAAGCTTACGGTGTTTATACGCAAAAGCGAAATAAATATAATGAAGTATGTCGGTGCAACGGACTGGTTTATACGCTGGCCTTTTGTTATTGAGGGTATAATTATAGGTCTTATAGGCGCCCTTATACCGACAGGCATATGCTGGCTGGTCTATGACCGTATTGCGGATTTTATCAATAATACGCCTTTTATAAAGGCAATAGCACAGCTTAAAACAGCGGCGGATATATTTTGTGTTGTAGGCCCCGTTGCACTGCTGATAGGTGTGCTGCTCGGCGCAATAGGCAGTATAAATTCGCTTGAAAAGCACCTTAACGTTTAAGATCCGGATTCTTCCGTATTGTAAGTTAATTTAATTATATGGAGTGATTTGCTTTGAAATTAAGAAAAACGGCTGTGTCTGTCATAAGCGTTTTGCTTGCCGTGACTATGGGGGCAACGGGTACATATGCAGCAAAAACAACAAGTGAGCTGAATAAGGAAAGGCAGCAGATAAAGGATAAAATATCGTCTGCCCAAAATTCGCTTGACGAAACAAAAAATAAGCAGAAGAATGCCGTTGCGGAGCTTGCCGCACTGGATGAAAAGCTCAATGCCGTGCAAAGCGAGCTGGATGTTATAACAAATGACCTTGACGAAACCACCGCAAGGCTCAATACCAGTCAGGAGGAGCTAAAGCAGGCAATACTGGACAGGGATAACCAGTATGACAGCCTTAAGAGCAGAGTCAGGGTAATGTATGAAAACGGTACGGCAGGCTATCTTAACGTGCTTCTGGAGGCTGACGGATTCAGCGACTTTTTAAAGAGGGTGGAGTATGTAAATAAGCTTATGGATTATGACAATGCTCTGCTTGCCAATTACCAGAACAACGAAACCGTAATAGCTACAAACGTAAAAACAATAACCGAGGATAAGCACAGCCTTGAAGCGCTTGAGGCGCAGCAGCAGGCAAAAAAGGCAGATCTTGACAAGAGCATTGCGGAAAAAAATGAGCTTGTAAAAAAGCTTAATTCCGATGTAAACACATATGAGCAGCAGATAAAGGATCTGCAAAATCAGGACAGCGAGGTACAAAAGCTCATTAACAATGCGGTTGCGCAGTCGTCTGCAAAAAAATCCGGCAGTTCCTCGTCTGCAAACTATTCGTCCTCGGCGGGCAAGGTATATTCTGCCCCAAGCGGAAAGTTTATGTATCCTGTACCCGCATATTCGGGCTATAAGCCCAATTCGGGCTACGGCTATCGCTCGTCGCCCATAAGCGGCAGAAGCGAGTTCCATACCGGTTTGGATCTTAAGGCTACCCTTAATACCGATGTTGTTGCCGCCGCAAGCGGTACCGTAATATATGCCGGCAACAGGGGCGGATACGGAAAATGCGTCATTATTGACCACGGCGGCGGATATTCCACGCTTTATGCACATAATAATGCTATACTTGTAAGCGTAGGCCAGTCCGTACAAAAGGGCCAGGTAATATCAAAGGCGGGTACAACAGGCTATTCCACAGGTGTGCATCTGCACTTTGAAGTGCGTATAAACGGAAGCCATACCAATCCATATCCGTACATTTATAATTGATGAGGAATTGTTATGAAAAATAAGCTTATCAGAAATATAGTGCTGGTATATTTTGCTTTGCTTGCTGTGGTGCTTGTTGTACAGATAAGCGGCATAAGAAATTCGTATGTTGAACCAAGCAGCCTTAGCGACAGCATAAGATACAGGGATATTCTGAGCAGCAGCGTTGTGCTTTGCGACAGAAGCCCCGTTATGCTCGTAAAACAAAAGCAGATGCTTGTAAACAGTGATAATGCGGCATTGGTGCCCATAATTGACGGGGATAAAAGCCTTGTGCCGATAAACTTTTTCAATGCGGCATACGGTGCTGTTATAAGCTCGGATAAAAACCGCAACTCGGCAACCGTCAGGCTTAACAACAAGGCTATGGTAGTGGACGGCAACGAGGGCATAATTACCGTTGTTTCGGCATCGGGAGAGGAAAACCTCAAAACTGCGGGAGATATTGAGTTTAAGGGCGACTGCGCATATGTGCCGCTTGAGGGCTTTGCAGAGGGCTTTGACAGGCAGCTGGAGCTGTGCGGCAGTATAGCGCTTTTAAGCGAAAAGGAGCTTAAGCTTGACGAAAACGAAAGGGAGGATTTCACCTCAGAGGTGGAATCGAGGATAAAAAACCTGCCTTCGGTGGGCGAGCAGGAAAGGCTTGACGAGCTGCTTGGCAGCGGTGCGGTAAACATATTCAACGCCATAGGCGAATCCATAGGTCTTTCGCAGGAAAAAAGCCCCGTAAGCACCTTGGGGCTTGACGCCAACGGCATTGATTCACCTTCCGATATAAGGTCGGACGGCGAGTATGTATACTTTATAAATGACAGCCGTATAAACATAGCAAGGGATACGGCTGCCGATGAGGTCATAGGGACAATACAGCCCGATTTTGCAAGGGTATACGGCATTTATGTTGACGGAAACTATCTGTCCGTGGTAGGTGAGGGCAATACCTCAGACAAGAGCGAAAGCACCTTTGAGGGCTGCGGCATAGATGTGTACGACCTGTCCGACCCGGCAGCTCCGTCAAAGGCAAGGTCTGTACTTGCGGAGGGCACCTATTCACGAGCGTACAGAAAGGACGATGTTGTATATCTCTTTGTAAGAAAAGAGGCAAACAGCTCGGACAGCTTTGATATGCCCGATTATTATGACAGCGCAAATGCCTCTGTCGGTGAAAAAAAGAGCCTTTCCGAGGTGAGGTTTATACCGGAAATGGCGGATAAGGCGTATACATCGGTACTGGGCTTTAATATAAAGGATATGGGCAGAGCCCTTGATATAACCACCCTGCTCGGATGCGGAGAAAATTATTCTCTCACGGGTGAAAGCCTGTATATTGCGGCGGATTCCGGAAAGGGTACGTCAATTTACAGGCTTGCTCTTAACGAAGGCAATATCGGCTATTGCTCGGCAGGCTATGTTGACTCGGTCATACCTGACAGCGCCTGTATGAACGAATATAACGGGGTTTTGCGTGTTGCCTCCGGCACAAGGGACAGGGCGGATATAACCCTGCTTGACTCCAATATGGATATAATAGACAGCCTTGAGGATATGCCCGTAGACGGAAATATTGTAAGCGCAAGGTTTATAGGCAGCAGAGGCTATGCCGTAAGCGACAGCACGGACGAGCCTATATGCGCTGCGGAGCTTTCGGACGGGATAGAGGAGATAGGCAGCATAGGAATACCTGCCGATACCGATGCGGTGAGAAACTTTGATGCGGAGCATTTTATCTGCATAAAAAAGGATGGCAGCATATCTATGCTAAATATAGCGGATACGGAAAAACAGTACGAGGTTTTCGGCATACAGACAGGCGGAAATATTGACAGCAAGGCTGTAAAGCTCAATGTAAATGACGGTATACTTGTTATACCCGTTGAGTTTGACGGAGCAAAGAGCTACGAGGAGCAGACCTCCGAGCAGACCACGGCAGAGGTATCGGGAGAGGATGCCTCGGCTGCGGAGGAAACCGAGGATATGTCCGTGACAGCCTACGAGGAATCGGCAGATGACAGCTTTGTGCCTCGGGGCCGCTGGCAGGGCGTATTTGTATATAGGGTGGATACCCAAAACGGATTTTTGCCCGTTGAAAGAATAAGCCATATGGACGGAGAGTATGACAGTGCAGCTGTTATAAGAGATGTGCTTTACAAGGACGGCAAGCTTTATACCCTCTCCGACAAGGGAGTAAAATGCAGCAGCATAATTGATTGATGCTTGTATACGGGCGTGGCTTAAGCTTGTCGGGACTAAATCCGCAGGAATCGTGCAAAATAAGGAAATTTATGCTTGACACAAAAGGTAAGAGGTGGTATAATTTTTTGTTGTAAAGAAGAAGCTCACTTCTCACCTTACGGTCAAGGCTTTAAGGTAAACCATTTTCATATTCACGTTACCTGTGGTTATGTATCGGTAAATTATGGCAGAGCTTTTTTACGCTCTGCTTTTTTATTTATTAGGAGGTGTCAGTTATTACGGATTTAATGATCAACGAACAAATTAGGGACAAAGAAGTACGCCTTATCAGCGATACGGGTGAACAGATCGGCATTGTTTCCTCAAAGGAGGCAAGAAAGCTTGCCGAGGATAAGCAGCTTGATCTTGTTAAAATTTCTCCCCAGGCAAAGCCGCCTGTGTGCAAAATTATGGATTACAGCAAGTATAAGTTTGACCAGGCCAAAAAAGAGAAGGAAGCCCGAAAAAAGCAAAAGATCGTTTCTGTCAAGGAGCTGCGTCTGTCACCTAATATTGACACTCATGACGTACAGGTAAAGGTTAAAAATGCTATAAAATTCCTTAAAGAGGGCAACAAGGTAAAGATAAGCATACGCTTCAGAGGCCGTGAGATGACAAGGACTGAGGTGGCTGTAGGTATTATGAAGGACTTTGCCGAACAGGTTTCCGAATTTGGCGTTATTGAAAAGGAGCCAAAAATGGAGGCAAGGACAATGGCAATGTTTCTTGCACCTAAAAATTGATTATCTATATTTTCCAAGGAGGACGTTTAATATGCCTAAATTAAAAACAAGAAAGGCTGTTGCAAAAAGAGTTTCAGCCACAGGTACAGGTAAAATTAAGAGAACTAAGGCTAATAAGCAGCATATTCTCACAAAAAAGAACAGCAAAAGGCTTCGCGGCCTGAGAAAGGCTACCGTTGTTGACAGCACAAATATCAAGGCAATGAAGAAAGAATTACCATATATCTGATTTAGGGAGGATTTGTTGAAATGGCTAGAGTTAAAGGTGCTTTAAATGCACGTAAAAAACATAAAAAAGTTTTAAAGATGGCTAAGGGCTTTGTGGGCGCAAGGAGCAAGCAGTACAGGGTTGCAAAGCAGTCCGTTATGAGGGCTATGGCTCACAGCTTCGCAGGCAGAAAGCAGACCAAGAGAAATTACAGGAGGCTTTGGATCGTCCGCATCAACGCCGCTGCAAGGCTCAACGGTCTTTCATACAGCAAGTTTATGAACGGCCTTAAAAATGCAAACGTAAGCATTAACAGAAAGATGCTTGCAGAGCTTGCGGTAAATGATGCCGCTGCATTTACAAAGCTTGCCGAAACAGCCAAGGCTGCACTTTGATATAGTACGTCAGTTTATAAAACGGGTTTTTGCGGTGATTGACTCACCGCAAAAACCCGAGTACTTTTAATATTTATTTGCATTCATAACCGACCGGCTTACTTGTCGGCTAAAAATCGGTTTGGAAAAAAAGGTATTGACATAATTAAAAAAATATGGTATCCTAATATAGCTGTTAAAAATAATGCAGTTTTTTGCGCGAGTGGCTCAGTGGTAGAGCATCGCCTTGCCAAGGCGAGGGTCGCGGGTTCAAATCCCGTCTCGCGCTTTTTTATTGTCAAAACGCAGCCCTGTGTTAAGGGCTTTTTTTTGTAAAAATTTAATACCGTGTTATGTATAAAAACAATCATTGTATTTTTTATGCAAACAGCAATAAAATTAATAAATAATGTTGAAAAACCAATGCGGCGTATGCTATAATTTACATAAAAGCAGGCTGTCCGCAGGCAAAAAGCAGCAAAAATATTCCGTAATATTTCGGTGCAGTGTACGGGATAAGGGCAGCACAGACAATACTTATTAAAACGGAGGTCATAAGTATGATAGAATTATTCAAGACAGGTGCATACCTTGTTGACGGCGCACTTATTGCCGATGATGCCGAGGGGAAAAAGGCTCTTGAGGCAAAGGGCATCACCTGTACAAAGGAAGAGGCGGCAAAAAATACTATCGCCTACGGTATTATGCAGGCGCACAATACAAGCGGCGATCCCGACAAGCTCAAAATAAAGTTTGACTGTATGGCAAGCCACGATATAACCTATGTGGGCATCATACAGACGGCAAGGGCATCGGGTATGGAAAAATTTCCTATACCATATGTGCTTACAAACTGCCACAACAGTCTTTGTGCGGTGGGCGGCACCATAAACGAGGATGACCATATGTTTGGCTTATCCGCAGCAAAAAAGTACGGCGGTATTTATGTACCTGCACATCAGGCTGTTATCCACCAGTATATGCGTGAGATGATGAGCGGCTGCGGCAAAATGATACTCGGCTCCGATTCGCACACACGCTACGGCGCACTCGGTACAATGGCAATAGGCGAGGGCGGCGGTGAGCTTGCAAAGCAGCTTTTATGCCAGACCTACGATGTGGACAGACCCGAGGTAATAGGCATTTATCTTACCGGCAAGCCTGAAAAGTATGTAGGTCCTCAGGATGTTGCTCTTGCAATAATAGGCGCTGTATTTGAAAACGGCTATGTAAAGAACAAGGTAATGGAGTTTATCGGCGACGGCATAGAGAACCTTGGCATTGAATACAGAAACGGCATTGACGTTATGACAACGGAAACCACCTGTCTTTCCTCCGTGTGGAAGACGGATGACAAGGTAAGGGAATATTTTGCCGACCACGGCAGGGCAGAGGCATACAAAAAGCTGGAGCCAAACGGCACCGCATATTATGACGGAATAGTATATGTCGATCTTTCAAGCATAAAGCCTATGATAGCTATGCCTTTCCATCCAAGCAACGTATATACGATAGACGACCTCAACTCAAACCTTGACGATATACTGACCGAGGTCGAGGCAAAGGCAGCAAAGCAGATAAAGGGCGAAAATATCAAATTCAGCTTAAGGGATAAGGTCAAAAACGGCAGGCTCTATTGCGACCAGGGCGTTGTTGCAGGCTGTGCAGGCGGTACATATGACAACATTTGCGATGTTGCCGATATGCTGACAGGCAAGTCCATAGGCGCCGATGACTTTGCCATGAGCGTTTACCCATCCAGTCAGCCTACATTTATGAGCCTTGTGGAAAACGGATCAATATTCAAGCTTATGCAGGCGGGAGTTACGGTGCGTTCCGCATTCTGCGGCCCATGCTTCGGCGCAGGCGATGTGCCAAGCAACAACGGCTTCAGCATAAGGCATTCAACACGCAACTTCCCCAACAGGGAGGGCTCAAAGCCTGGCAACGGTCAGATAGCCTCCGTGGCGCTGATGGATGCAAGGTCGATAGCTGCAACAGCGGTAAACAAGGGTTATCTTACCCCCGCAAACGAGATAGACGCAGACTTTACAAAGCCAAAATATTTCTTTAATAAATCGGTTTACGAAAACAGGGTATATAACGGTTTCGGCAAAGCAGACCCAAGCGTTGAGCTGAGGCTCGGCCCCAACATTACCGACTGGCCCGAGATGAGCGCATTGCCCGAGAACCTTATATTAAAGGTAGTAAGCTACATTACCGACCCGGTAACTACCACGGACGAGCTTATTCCGTCGGGTGAAACCAGCTCCTACCGTTCAAATCCGCTGGGTCTTGCGGAGTTTACCTTATCACGCAAGGATCCTGCTTATGTGGGACGTGCCAAGGAAGTACAAAAGGCAGAAAAGGCAAGGCTCAGGGACGAATGTATGGGAGAAGCCCTGCCGGAGCTGAGGGACGTTATGCACACCGTTAAGGAAAGGTTTGATGTATGCAAGACAAACGTAGGTGTAGGCAGCACCATATATGCGGTAAAGCCGGGTGACGGCTCCGCAAGGGAGCAGGCTGCAAGCTGTCAGAAGGTGCTTGGCGGCTGGGCAAATGTAGCAAACGAGTATGCTACAAAGAGGTACCGCTCCAACCTTATCAATTGGGGTATGCTGCCATTCCTTATTGACGGAGAGCCTCCCTTTGAAAACGGAGATTATATTTTTATACCGGGTGTGTCCAAGGCTGTTGAGAACAAGGCGGGAGAGTTTGAGGCATATATTGTCAAAGACGGCAGTATGACGCCTTTTACGCTTAAAATGGCAGCTCTTACGGACAACGAAAGGCAGATAATACTCGACGGCTGCCTTATCAACTACAACAGAAACAGGAGATAATAAAAGGGGTATACGATAATGAAATTAAAAAAAATAGCGGCTGTTGCTGCTGCGGCTGCAATGCTTATGCCCGCAGCGGTCAATGCGGACGACAGTGTTAAGGTGTATATTGCAGGCGACTCCACTGCCTGCAACTATGGTGAGGATGAAAATTATGCCCTCCCAAGAGGTGGCTGGGGTATGTATCTTGGCAAATACATTGACGGAGCGGAGGTCATAAACTGCGCAAAGTCGGGCAGGAGCTCAAAGAGCCTTGTTGCCGAGGACGAGTACAAGGAGATAATGGACAATATAAAGGAAGGCGATTACCTGCTTATACAGTTTGGACATAACGATGCCAAAAACAGCAGCGATGAGGATAAGCAGCTTAGGTACACAGACCCCGAGGGCGACAAGGACACCGAGGGCAGCTTTAAAAACTCGCTTTATGTAAACTATATCAAGCCTGCGCAGGAAAAGGGCGCACACCCTATACTGCTTACGCCTATATCAAGGCGCAAATTCGGCGATGACGGCATGGTGACCGACAGCCACGGCTTGTATGATGATGATGTTAGGGAGCTTGCGGAGGAGCTGGATATACCCTGCCTCGATATGACAAAGACCACTGAGAATCTTTACAATATGGTAGGCGAGGAGGGCTCAAAGGACTATCACGCAATATTCAAGGATACGTCAAAGGGCTTTGACAACACGCATTTAAACCGTATGGGAGCGGAATACATTGCTGCCTTTGTTACAGAAGAGCTCAGGCTTAAAGACAGTGACGGGCTTGGCGCCTATGTGGACACCGATGTTCTCTCGGTGCTGGCAAGGGAGGCGACCAGAGGCGAGTTTACGGCTCAGATTGTAAGGCTTATGGGCATTGAGGCTTCGGGCAGCGATAACTTTGGCGATGTTGCGTCCGATGACGAAAACTATGCGGCTATTTCAACTGCAAAGGCGGCAGGCATAGTCTGCGGAAACGAAAAGGGCGAGTTTAAGCCCGATGACCCTCTTACACTTCAGGATATGGCTGTTATAACCGCAAGAGCGCTTGAAAAGGCAGGCGTGCTTGAGATAAAGGAGAGCGGTTCCGCAGGCAATATTTACAGCGGCGCACAGGCGCCAAGCACATATGCCGCTGCGGCAATGGATACGCTTATTGACAACAATATAATTGTGATGGGTGAAACGGTTGCCGTAGGCACTTCCGCACCAAAGGCTCCCGTTGACAATATGACAACGGCTGATATTTTTGTAAAGGCTTATAGTGCAAAGGTAGATGCGGAGCAGGCTGCAAGCAAGGAAATGAGTATTGACGAGCTTGAAAAAGTAGAATAAATTTGCGTTTATCCTGTTGGAGGATAAAAATATTCAGCTGTCGCAAAACTAAATTATTCAATAAAAATGGAATTTTAGATAATGTTACTTGCAAAATATCTTAAAGTAACTTTGGCGCCGCAGGCTAAAATCCGCAGGACGAGCTTTGCCCGTCCGAGGAAAAGAGGGAGTCGCCAGCCTTTGGCTGGCACGAATCTCTTTATTCATTGTAAAAAAATGAATGAAATGTTGGCATTTCATTCATGGGGGTGTTGTTTTGCAACACCCCCAAATTTTTGTTTTATTTTTTTCTCAAAGAGTTTAATATGGCAAGCAGAGCCACGCCTACATCGGCAAAGACCGCAAGCCACATATTTGCATATCCAAATGCGGCGAGTAAAAGCACGGCAAGCTTTACGGCAAGCACAAATACAAGGTTTTGTCTTGCAAGCTTCATTGTGTTTTTGGATATTGCAATTGCGCTGCAAAGCTTTGATGGCTCATCGTCCATAATTACAACATCGGCTGCCTCTATTGCCGCATCGGAGCCTATACCGCCCATGGCAATGCCTACATCGGCTCTTGCAAGCACGGGTGCATCGTTTATGCCGTCACCCATAAAGGCAATTTTGGCACCCTTATTTTCCGCATACAGGTTTTCTACAGCAGTTACCTTATCCTGGGGCAAAAGCTCGGAGTAAACCTTTTTTATACCGAGCAGATGAGCTGTTCTTTCCGCAGATGCTTTTTTGTCGCCTGTTACCATAACGGTCGTTATACCGGCATTGTTGAGTGTTTCCACAGCCTTGGCGCTGTCCTTTTTTATTTCGTCCGAAACCAGCAGCATACCTATATATTTGTTGTCGTATGCCGTATATATAATTGTGCCTATGTCATCGTACTCCGGGCAGGATATGCCGTATTTTTGCATAAGTGCGGCGTTGCCTGCAAGCAGGGGCTTGCCGTCAAGCTCGCCTTTGATGCCGAAGCCGCTTATCTCCTCGACTTTATCGGCCGATATATCGGTATGTGCATAGTCGAGCACCGCCGCAGCTATGGGGTGATTTGAGTATTTTTCAAGTGCGGCGCAAAGCTCTGCCGTCCTTTCGCCCTCGACCTTTGTCACCTTAAATACTCCCTGTGTAAGCGTACCCGTTTTATCAAACACAACGGTGTTTACAGCCGAAAGAGTCTGGAGGTGGTTACTGCCCTTGATGAGCACGCCCCTGCGTGACGCCGAGCCCAGACCGCTGAAAAATGTGAGGGGTATTGAAACTACCAGCGCACAAGGACAGGATGAAACAAGAAATACAAGCGCTCTGTAAAGCCATGCTGTAAAGCTGTATCCGAGCAGAGCGGGTATAACGGCAAGCAGTACGGCGCCTAAGCATACCACGGGGGTATATATCCTTGCAAAAGCCGATATGAAGCTTTCCGTATGCGATTTGTTGCCTGCGGCGCTCTCCACCATATCCATAATTTTTTTAACGGTAGTGTTTTCATAGGTTTTTTCAACCTGTGCATAAAGTACGCCGCCCTCGTTTATGCAGCCGCTTAAAATGCTGTCGCCCTGTTTTACGCTCAGCTTTGCAGGCTCCCCTGTAAGCGCCGAGGTATCAAGATAGCTTTTGCCCTCGGTAATAAGGCAGTCAAGAGGTACCCTCTCTCCGTTTTTTATCATTATCATATCGCCTACAGCGGCGTTTTTGGGAGAAACCCTTTGCACGCTGCCGTCCTTGCCGATCAGGTTCATATACTCGGGGACAAGGTCCATAAGCTTTCTTATGGAGCGAGTGGATCTGTCAACAGCCATATCCTGGAAAAATTCGCCTATCTGATAAAACAGCATTACGGAGGCTGCTTCGGGATATTCCTTAATGGCAAAGGCGCCTATGGTTGCAATGCTCATTAAAAAGTTTTCGTCAAACACCTGACCTTTGAGTATGTTTTTGACTGCACGCAGCAGCACATCATAACCGAATACGGCATATGCCCCCACAAACAGAAGTACATTGTATTTGCCGCCTGCGCCTGCGATGGCTGCCGCCAGAAGTATGCCGCCGAGTAAAAGGCGTATAACGGCTTTTAAAATCAGCTGTTTTTCATTGCCCTCGCTGTGAGAGTGTTCATGTACATGCTCGTGCTCATGCTGCTGTTTTTGTATATGCTCATGGCAGGCGGCTGCATAATCGGACTTGCGCAGTACCTCAACATCCGGCTCATGAGCTTTTACTATGCTTTTTACCTGCTTGATCAGGCTGTCTTCGTCCATATCGGAAATTATGACCATTTCCTTGTTTATCATATTAAAGCTTGCTTTTTCCACACCGCCGAGTTTGTTTACGCCCTTTTCTATCTTGGCGGAACAGTTGGGGCAGTTAAGATCCTTAAGTATTAATGTTATCTCGCTCATACTTCGTCCTCCCCATATCCGTTTTTGTGCATTATATGCTCGATACCCTTTTCAAGCAGGGCGGACACATGCTCGTCATCAAGCGAATATATGGCAGCCTTGCCGTCCTTTTTGAATTTTACAATGTCGTTTTGCCTTAAAAGCCTGAGCTGGTGAGATATTGCGGACTGCGTCATATCTACTACCTCGACCATATCGCTTACGTTCATTTCCTTCTGATAGTAGAGTGCATACAAAATTTTTATCCTTGTGGAGTCGCCGAAGAGCTTAAAGAAATCCGCAAGGTCGTAGCTCATTTCGTCGGTAAGCATATTTTTTTTATCCATAATAGACCTCCTTATATATTCATATGTTCAACTGTTCATATTAAAAGTTAAATTTTATCGGGATCATTAATCCCGATAAAATGAATACTTGTTCATATGTTCATTATATTACCGACTGCATAAATTGTCAATATATTTTATAAAAAACAAACAAAAAATTTCAGACTGTCAATAAATCTAATATTAGATTCAAAATAATGATTTTTAAAAAGTTTAAACTTGCAAAAACACTTCAAGCCAATTTAAGCGCCGCAGGCTAAAATCCGCAGGACGAGCTCTGCTTATGCACCGCAAAAAAGTAATGCGGACGCCCGTAGGGCGGCTTTTGGCACAGCCAAAAGTGCTTTTCGTCCGAGGAAAAGAGGGAGTGTCGAGCGATAGCGAGGCGCGAATCTCTTTGTACTCTGTGAAAAAATGCAGGCAGAGGAACTTGCGGGGGTACCCCGCAAGCAAACGAGGTACCCTCGTTTGTTCCTCGTAAATGCAAGCATTTCCTGCAAGCGTGTCGAATTTTCGACACGCTGAAATTTATCTTTGTCTTCTTTCTGCGGTATTGCGTGTGTTTGCGGAGCTGCGTCGCCTGCTTTCGCTGCGGTCTGTATCGCTGCGGCTCGGAGTGCTTTTATTTCTGCCCCATTTAAAGAACCACGGACCCTTTTCGCTGCTGTCTGCGGTTTCATACTCAATATATTTGCCTGTGCCTATGGCAACGCAGGATACGGCGTCATATGCGAGCACAGCGTTTATGCCTGTTTTGTCCTTTATTATCTTATCAAGGCCGTAAAGCAGTGAACCGCCGCCTGTCATAACTATACCCCTGTCGGATATATCTGCCGCAAGCTCGGGAGGCGTCTGTTCAAGTACGGTGTGGACAGCGTCCACTATTGAATCCACCGACTCATGCAGCGCCTCGTACATCTCGTTGGATGAAACGGTTATATTCATAGGCAGACCGGAAACAAGGTTTCGTCCCCTTACATCCATTGTGACCTCGGCACTGCCGGGATAGGCTGTACCTATGTTTATTTTAAGCGCCTCGGCTGTCCTTTCGCCTATGAGCACATTATGCTTTTTGCGCATATAGCGCACTATGGCATCATCAAAGTTATCGCCTGCCACCTTAAGCGAATGGCTTACAACATTGCCGCCGAGCGATATAACGGCAACATCGGTCGTACCTCCGCCTATATCCACAACCATACTGCCGCAGGCACGGGAAATATCAATACCGGCGCCTATGGCTGCGGCAATGGGCTCCTCTATAAGATATACCTGCCTTGCGCCCGCACTGCGTGTGGCGTCCTCAATGGCACGGCGCTCGACCTCGGTTATTTTGCTTGGTATACAAACAGCTATCCTTGGTCTGCGGAAGGTATGCCTGCCTACTACCTTTTCTATAAAATAGCGTATCATACGCTCCGTAACGTCAAAGTCGGATATAACGCCCTCTCGCAGAGGCCTTATTGCCACTATGTTGCCGGGTGTACGTCCGAGCATACGTCTGGCATCTTCACCTACCGCAAGTATGGTATTTGTGTTTTTTTCTATTGCAACTACGGAGGGCTCCTGAAGGACTATGCCCTGACCCTTCATATAAACAAGCACGCTTGCCGTGCCCAAATCAATACCTATATCGGACCCAAGAAACATAAAAATTCTCCTTTATATTTAATATGTGTTTAATTATAACACAGCTTGCGGAAAAAACCAACATAATTTTTTTAACGGCGGAAATTTGTTGAAATATAAATGGGGTCCACGCTTACGGCTTGGACCCCGTTGTTTAAGGTATTACTGCTGCGGAGGCATTTGACCGCCTCGTATATTTATTATCTCGTTTATTATTTTTGGGTCGATCGAGTCTATCACGTCAAACGAAGGCTTGGCAAGATAGAAGCCCTGCATAAGGTCAACTCCGTAGCTTATCAGCACAGCCATCTGAGCGTATGTTTCTATGCCCTCTGCAAGCACCATAATATTTCTCTGGTGAGAATACTCTATTATGTTCCTTACAAGCGTCTGTCTGTCGCTGTCGGTTTCAATACCTGTTATAAGCTCAATATCGAGCTTTATAACATCGGGCTTGAGGGCAAGCAGCGTGTTGTCATTTGCATAGCCCGAGCCGTAATCGTCGAGTGCAAGCAGACAGCCCCATCTTTCAACAAGCGACTTCTTTTTTGCAATTATGTCGGGGTCGGTCTGTTCGTTTTCTATTATTTCAAGCACTATGTTGCTCAACAAAATACCGTAGCGTGCTTCAAGCTCGCCAAACTCCCAATCCGTAAGGAGCTGGTTGGGGATGGAGTTGATAAACATTTTTTTGCCCATGCGAGGGTCAGTCTGCATACTGAAATCTTCAAGAGCAGTAAACCATGTTATGCGCTCTATCAGGTTGAGTTTGTTCTGCTCGGTGGCAAATACAATAACATCGTGAGGCGTTATTGCATTTGTGGGGTCGGGGCGCATAAGTGCCTCATAGCCGAATATCTCACCCGTTATGGCATTTACTATCGGCTGGAATGCGTAATGTATAAGGCCCTCGGAGATAAGCATTTCAATATTGCGGCTGCTGCGTATGTAGTTTTCCGCCTCAACAAAGGTTGCCTTATCAAAAAACTTGTATGCGTTGCGTCCGCCCCTCTTTACCTGGCGCATTGCAAACTCGGCATACTGTTCAAGCAGGTTTGTGTTGTCGGTATCGAAAGGATACCATGAAAGACCTATGGATATTTCCATAGGGATGCTTCCCTCGGGCACGGTAATGTTGATCGCATATACCGAGTTTATAAGCTCCGCCAGACGTTTTTCAACATCGGGTCTGTTGTATCCCATAAGTATTATTTTAAACTCATCGCCTGCCGTCCTTGCGGCAAAGCTGGTGATCTTGCCCGAATATGCCTTAAGAACCGAGCCTATGCTGTATATGCACATATCGCCTGTGCTGTTGCCGTAACGCATATTTATATCTGCCATTTTGTCTATGTTAAGATGGACAAGCACAGCCACAATATTTGTGTTTGCGGAAAACTTTTCGTTTAAGGTGCGGCGGAAAGCCGTCCTGTTGAGCAGATTGGTCATTGGGTCGTGATCCTGAGCCATCTTCATGGCATGCTCATTTATTGTTTCCTGAGTTATGTCTTGTATAATACCGAGTGTTTTGCCGTTGTTTAAAGCGGTTTTAAGCTGTAAAAACCTTACCTTGCCGTCTGCCGTTTTCACCTTGTGCACACGGTTTATATCGGGAACTATGTCGGTGCATATAAGGCTCATTTTCTCCTCAAAGAGCCACCTTGTCATAAAGAGCTTGTCGCCCGATTTTTCCATATTAAGGATATTGTATATAACATCGGTGCAGAATACAAAATCGGAGTCCTTATCATATTCAAAGGCGCCTACCTTAATGCCTGCAAGGTCTATTATGGTTGAAACCTTGGACGAAAAGTCCGTAAGGTCATCTGTCAGATTTTCCACTATCTCGGCAATATCGTTTATCTCACGCACACCCGATTTTGACGGTATAACGGGGTTATCCGCACGAATCATTTTTATCTCGTCCAAAAACTTGTGCAGAGGCTCCGCTATGATACGGCTCATTACCCATGCAAACACAAGCCCAAAAAGCATTGTAAAGGCAAAGGTTACAAGCACATGTATACGGATATTGTTTTCAAGGTAGTCAAGCTGCGTACTGTCAACCACACCGCACAATACCCATGTTTTATGGCTGTACGAACTGTTCGCCCAAAGGTTCAGCTCGTTCATTGCGGCATACACCTTGGATTTTTGCTTTTTAGGCGTATCTATCATATAGAGGCTGTTTTTGATCTTGTTGTTTTTAAAGACCACCGTAGGCGAGTAGCTGTTGAGATCCTCAAACGTTGTGCCGGATACCACTACCTTTGAATATTCCTCGGATCCCGCACTGTCCCTGCAAAGCAGAACATAGTTGCCCATACCGCGGTTATTTATTTCAAGGTAAGGCAGTATATCTCTCAGGCGGTCAAGGCTTACCTCTACGCCGAATACGCCAAAGCAGTTGTTATGCTTATCTCTCAGAGGCAGGCTGTAGGATATTACATTTTCGCCGTCAAAGTTTATCTGGTAGGGCATAGACCAATAGCCGAGAGTGAGAGCGTCTGCGGAAGTGTTTTCCGCAGAAAGCCTTATAGGCTCGGAGAGAAAATCTATACCGTTATTTTCGCTTACATTAAGAGAGTTGGTCCAGTTTTGCGCACGAAGTATACCCGTATCGGTGACTATAGCCTCGCTTGATACGTTGAGGTTGTAGCTCTGGTTATGCAAATTGCGGTTTGATTTGCGCATATAAAGTGCAGGCAGACGAGGGTTTGTAAGGTCGGTGCCCATAATTACATAAGAGCCTGTTATGTTATCGTCGGCGGAAACATCCTGAAGCTTTGGTATGATCTCCTTAAAAGCGGCATCGTAGTATGATGAGCCCTTTACGGCAGCATTGAACATAATGCTGTTTATATCATTGTAGCTGTTGTTTGCCGACTCTGATACAAGGTTAAGGCTTTCCTCCGTATTGGCGGTACGTATTTGCGCAGTGGAGCTGAGGTCGCTGTAAACACTGTTTACTATCGTGCCGAGAGTGCCGCCGAAGAAAACGAAAACAGCAAAAACTATAAGCTCAAATATAAGTATGTAGATCATGGCAAGCGTAAATTTTTGCCTGATGGAAATAATTTTTTTAAACATCATATACAACCCGTTTTTTAATAATATTGAAAACTACACGGGGATAGGTTTTTATCAAAAATAAATTTTTATATTTATTGTATAACGCTTCCCCCGATTATCATTATACAATAGTTTGTATGCAATTACAATAGACAATTTACAATTTGTTCATTTTTTGTTAACTTTTCTTTAACAGTTCCAGCTCTGCATTTATCTCGTCGATATTTACCGTGTTAAGTGCGGATATATTGCATTGACGGGCACGGGTAAAGTAATCGGCAGCCTTTTCCCTATCGCCCTCATCCCTTGCTATCAAGCCCATGTAATAAAGGCTGTCAACCATATTTGCCTTATATTCCAGAGCCTTTTCAAAGTATTCCTTTGCTTTTTGGGTTTCTCCCTTGTTGAAATATATCTGTCCCATATTGTCCCAGGCGGGCGCATGCTCGGGTGTATCCTCAATGGCACGCATGGTATACTCCTCTGCCTTTGCATAATCCTGCTTAAGTATATAAAGGTATCCGAGCGTGGTGAGGGTGCTGGCATTTACATAGCTGAATTTTTCCTCCAGGGAGGACATAATTTTTATTGCCTCGTCTATTTTGCCCATAAGCCAGTAGCAGCTGCCTATTGCAAGAGGTATGTTTTTTTCGTAGATCAGTCTGGTGTTGCACTTTTCGGCACGCTCCAGCAGGGGGAGCGCCTCCTCTGCCTTGCCGGAGTGCAAAAGCTCAAGCGCATAGTTGTAGAGCGCAGGCACATTGGTGGTGTTTAGCTTTATTGCAAGGCGGTAGTATTTGTATGCCTTGTCAAATTTTTTAAAAAAATAATATGTGTTGCCTGCCATACCGTAAAAATAAGGACGGAATATGACTGCGCTGAGAACAAAATAAATAAATATTGCGGGTATCAGCCACAGCTCGGAGAGCTTCATGTAAAATACAAGCACGATCCATGCAACCATAAGGTAGCCTATGGTAAAGCCCTTGTAATATGCAACGGGATCAAATTTCTTTTTCATAGGTGTTCAACTCCTAAAGCATAAGTTAGTTATATCACCGAATGCGGCAGCGTAAGCGGAGCGGAATTTTACATCGGTGTCTACTCAATTGTAACATTATTAAAGTCATTTATCAAGGCAAAATATACAAGCGTGACGGCAAAAGTCCTATCCGTTTTCATGCCATATTTTTTTGGAGTGTGAGGCAAAAAAGGCATATATCCTTTTAAAAAGAGGCATATTGCCGTACAGAGTTCTGCGTGCTTCGGCAATAAGGCTGATAAGATAGGAGTATTCCTTATCCGTAAGTTCGGTTCTGCCGTAAATTGCCTTTTGTGCGTAAAGCTCCAGTCTGTCTGCGTTTTCCCTATCCATGCCTGCATCGGCAATAATGCCGCAAAGCTCTCTGTAAAACAGCTCTCTGTCCGTCAGGGAGGCGCATACAGCCAAAGCGTTGAGGTGCCTTAGCTCCATACCGACATACCGTCCCTTATTTCTTTTATAAATTGCTTTTTTTGCAAGGAAAAGTAAGGGTCTTGCAAGTATGAATGCCGGTATTGCCGCCGCCAAAGCCGCAGCGGCTGCCAAAATGACTGCGGCAATCTTCCCGAGCAGTTCAAAAACGGCAGATTCGTCATGCTTTTTATTGCGTGCGCTTTCAAAATGCTCCAGCAATTCTTCAAGAAAGCTTTTCTTTTCGGTTTCCTGCTTTAAAAGCTCGGGGTCTGCATAGGGGGTGGGATCCACCGTTATCCAGCCCTTGTCATCGTCATATATCTCCACCCACGCATGGGCATTGTAATCGGAAAGCTCCGTTTCCATAACATATCTGCTCAGCGGTGCCGTACCGCTAAGCCAGTCCGCCGGGTTTTCATCCTTTAAGGGCGTACCGCTCATAATTGCGGGATAGTCGGCACAGTAGCCCTCGATGTAGCGGGCGGGTATGCCAAGGCTCCTGTAGATAAGTACGGCAGAGCTTGCAAAGTGCGCACATACTCCCTTTTTTGATTCAAAAAGAAAGTACTCCACAAAATCGGTATTCCAAGGCAGACGCCCGGACTGCGTATTATATTCAAAGTTATTTTGGAAGTAGCTGCTTATTTTTTGTTCTAGCCCGTCATCATCGGCATTAAAGCCTTCTCCTCCGCAAAGTGCGTTAAGCTTTAACCTAAGCTCGTCCGGTACGGAGAGATAGTTTTTGTACACATAATTGCGATATTCGGTATCATCGGCGATAACAATATCTTTGTCGCCCGAGAGGGGATGGAAGACTATATCCACGGTATCTCCAAGCTCAAGCGACCCCTTTGCAATATCGTCCTGGATATAGCTGAAAAGGTCGGTATCGTCAATATCGGTATAATACGGCATATAGCCGTTGCTGCCGGATACGGCGAGATTTTTTATCTTTATCCTTGCGTTTATGCCTGCAGCCTTTGCAGCCTCCGCCGTTGCGCAAAAGGCACTCTTATCCTTATATGCGCTGTTTTCGGGCTTGTTTTGCCAGTAATTGTCCTTATATTTATAATCGGAGCCTATAAAGGTCCTGAAATATATTCTGTCTGAGGTATACGGCATAAGCGTAATTTTGAGGTCGGGCTCAAAATCGGGCTGAATATTGCCGTAAAAGCCGAGCTGACCCGAGCTTGACATATCGGTTATTTTATAATTTTTGTAGTTTGAAAAGGCTATTATCATAGCGTCCCTTAAGGCGTAGTCAAGCTGTGACTTTGTTTTTGATGCTGGTACGGTATCATCAAAGACTTTGTTTCCGAAAAATGAATGTATGCCTGCAATACAGACGGCGGCTGTTATAAAAATAAGCGCTGCGCTTTGCAGCATGGCGGTGCCGTCGCATATCTGTTTAAAGAATATATTGTCCTTGAAATAATATACGCTCATTCTGCGCCCCGAGAGCGTGCGGGAAAACTTGCCCCCAAACTTGACCATTGCGGTAAGTATCCATGAGGATACAAGCATGGCAAAACCGATATAAGACGGCGAGGCGTCGAAAAAAAGCACTATGCTCAGCGGAAGCATTGTGATGAGCGTAACGAGCATCAAATTCATAAAACGGCATATAAAAAATGCCAGTATCATACCCATAAAAACAGAGCCTGTTATGATAAGGGCGGGTATGGTAAGCGACCTGTCCGGTATTATCTCTTCAAAGCCGTCGACAGCGGGAAAGTTGTATTTTTTCATTATTACTTTATAGCTTAGGTTTACTATAGCCGTACCGCCGCTTAAAAGCACGTCAAAATTGGTATTTACATAAGCGGACAGCATATATATGCTTATAAAATAGATAATTACCGTAAGTATGGGGCTTGTGTTGGCAAGCGAAAAAACCGCTGCAATAAGCGCAGCAATAAAAGCCGTTAGCATATAATCATAGGATATGCCAAAGCCGCTCATATAACAATCTATGCTGCCCATAAGCGCAAAAAATACAATTAACGTCTTAAGCAGCAGCATAAAAAAGGTGTTTTGTCTGTTTATGCGGGGCGGCTCGGAAAGCAGGACGCCGCTTTTTAAGGCAAGCTCGTTTTCATACTTGAAACGGGCTTTTTTGCTCAATAACAGGGCTAAAGTTTTCATAGGTTTACCACCTTAACTCCTTCCGCAGATGATGCCACATACATGACGGAGCCGCCCGAGAGCTGCCTTTTGGCTATTGAAAGCGTGCGACCCTGTTCGTTTGTGGGTATTGCGGAATAAATTTTGTCAAAAAGATGCGGTATGTCGCTCTGCTTGTTTAAATCGGCCATATAAAGCTGCTCGCTGCCTCTGCCCGACCAGCATACTTTTACGGGCATACCCGATGACAGGCAGCGGTCAAGACAGGTGTAAACGGTGTCCAGTATGCCGTTTATGTCGTTTTTGCAAAGCTCAAAGAGCAATAAGGGCCTGTCAAGGACAGTATCTCCCTTTTCTCTTACAAAAAGGTCGTCCTTTTTTGCGCTAAGCTTCCAGTGTATGGTTTTAAGGCTGTCGCCGGGAGCATATTCCCTTATATCGACCACCTCTGTGCCGGCACTGTCCTTTTTGGGCTTGCTGCTCTCGTCCGAAACGTTTTCCGAGAGGTATTTGCCCGATACCGTGCCGATCCTGCGGGGCATTACGCTGAACATAAATTTTGCGCTGTCCTTTTTGTCCTTTTCAAAAAAAGAGAACATATCTCTAACATAGGCGTCACAGGCGGTAAGGCTGATTCTGCCGCACAGTACGGGTTTAAAGCTTATTTCCGCAGTTCTTTTGCCGAGTGCGGGCACGGACAGGTTTATATATCTTACCTGCGGCTTGTCGGAATAGCTGTTTGATATTTCAAGCTTAAACATATAATTGGCTATTGGCACAATACTCTTGTTGCGCACGGTTACACTTATTACCCCGGGTTCGTTGCGTGTAACAAGCGTTTTGCTGCAGCCGAGGTCTATGCGGGTGCCGTGTGAAAGACGCATAAGCATGTATGAAACAAACGGCAGCACAAGCATGCCTGCGGCAGAGAGCGCAAGCAGATAGCTGTGGAAAAAGAATGCAGCTACAGCCGCAACGGCAATTATAATGCCGTAATATAAAATATTGTTGAGCCTGTCCATCAATTAACACCTACTTGATTTTTGGTATTTTCATATCCTTCATTATTTCGCTTAATGCGTCCTCCTCGGTATACTTCATGGCTCTGGCTTTGTCGCTGAGCTCCGTCCTGTGAGGGGCGGCATATTTTATAACGTCTATTATATCCTCGGGGACGATGTGATCCCTGTCGTCTATAAAGGCATTTGCCTTTGCAAGCTTAAGTATGGCAATGCTGCCCCTTGGGCTTATGCCCATATCAAAAAGCTCGCTTTGCCTTGTGGCATTTGCTATGTCGGTTATAAAGCCGTAAAGCACGTCCTTTACAAAGATATTTGCACAGTCCGACTGCATGCGGGAGAGCGTATCGGAGGACAAAACGCCGTTTACGCTGTCAATTGACGATATGCCCTTGCCCTTAAGTATCAAAATTTCGCTTTCCCTGTCGGGATAACCCATAGAGAGCCTTACAAGAAACCTGTCCATCTGGGACTGCGGCAGCCTTTGCGTACCAGACGAGCCGAAAGGGTTTTGTGTGGCGATTACCGTAAAGGGCTTCGGTACCTGCCTTGTAACACCGTCAACGGTAATTTTGCCCTCCTCCATTACCTCCAGAAGTGCGGACTGTGTTTTGGGAGAGGTACGGTTTATTTCGTCTGCAAGCAGAAGGTTGCAGACAGCCGCACCGGGTACAAAATCAAAGCTGTCCGTTTTTTTGTTGTACATGGAAAAGCCCGTAACATCGCTGGGCATTACATCGGGCGTAAACTGGAGCCTTTTATATTCAAGCCCCAATACCCTTGAAAATGCAAGCGCAAGCGTTGTTTTGCCAACACCGGGCACATCCTCGAGCAAAATGTGACCTCCGCTTAAAATTGCCATCATTACATTTTTTATTATTTCGTCCTTGCCTTGGATCACCTTTTTTATTTCCTCCGAGGCTTTTATAATATCGTTCATTCAGTTCCTCCAAAAAAGAAAAATCATCCGACGGTCAAAAATTTCATTATCTATTGTAGCATATTTTTTTTATGAGGTAAACCGTAAAATAATTTTGCCGCCGATATATAAGAAGAAGCTCCCCGGTTCGGGTCATTATCATCCCGATTTGAGGAGCCCCAAAGCATCGGCGCTAATGCTTGTCCGCAATGCGGTTTCTTCGTCATTGTAGTATATATCTATATTTGGACGCCTGTAGTACACAAAATCGGGTGAGTTTATTGTAACACCTTTTGTCGAGCTGCAGTGCAGCCACATTTTTTGCCCTTTGTCGTTAAGCCCCACATATAGCCCCACATGGTTTATCATAGGGTCGTCGGGGGAGGCTAAAAAGCCGAGGTCGCCGGGCATAAGCTCCTCCTCGGTAATGGGGTTGGAGTTTGCAAACTGCTGGCGTGTGCTGCTGCCTATGCGGTAGTTCAGGGCTGTCCAGTATGCCCAGTCCACAAAGCCAGAGCAGTCAAGCCCGTAGCTTATAAGCACCTCGCTGCCTTCCGCATTGGCATACCTTAGCTCCTCCGAACCCTCAAGCGCACATTGTGCTATAAAGCTGCCGCCCGATACTACAACGTCCTGTCCCCAGCGCTTGTTCCAACCCTTGTTGGACGCTTTGCCTCCCCAAAAATACGGTACGGAGTCTATAAGACAGGCGCCCGTGTTAAGCACCATAAGCCTCTCGGGAGGGGTATCGTCGGGTATATTGGCATATTTTTTAAGTATAAGAGCGCCGTCCGTTACCACAACATCCTTGGGCACATATGCTCTGCCTGCCTTGGGAACAAACTCGGGGTCTGCAAAAAGCAGATTTTCCTCGGTATAGTTTTCCTCAAGCAGCTTTTCTATGCGTTTAAAGATGAGCGAATGTCTGTAGGACGGATCCTCTATTTTATTGATATGTTCAAGCAGTGCCTGCTGAACAGGCGTCAGCTCGGCAGCCTCAACCGTTTGCACCGTGCGGACGGGTGCAGGCGTATGCTTCGAGATCGTATCAAAGCTTGCATTATTTAAAAAGGTTGTTATACCTATACATAAAATCACGCTGATCACGGAATATACAGCGGTGATGATTTTGCCGCTATGCAAAATAATCCCTCCGAATCGTTTTGTATACAAAGGCTGTACTCTGTCGAAATATAATTATAATGGTTTTTTGCACAAATGTCCACCCCTTTTAAGCTTAAACCCTGTAAAAAAATTGTTGAAATATGTGTAAACACGGTGTTTTTATCCCAATTATACACGGCATGGTAAAATAAGCCGAAACATTTAATTGTCAAAGCTGTATATTTGTGATATAATTACGGATAAATAAATTTACGGGTGTATGGGTCGGCCGTTAATAAGTCTTTTCGGTTTGCCTGTTCCCAAATAAAAAAACGGGGGATAATATCATGAAAAAATTTTACGCATTGTTACTTACAACAACTCTGCTCCTGAGCGGATGTGCATCTCAGGGCGGCAGCAGCGGACAGGAGGGCGCCGATAATGCCTCGGGCACCGAAACGGCACAGCAGCAGGACGGCGACACGGTAAAAATAGGCATCGCCCAGTTTGCTCCGCACGGCTCTCTTGACAACTGCCGTGAGGGCTTTAAGCAGGGCCTTGAGGAAGCAGGCATAACAAACGTTGTTTTTGACGAACAGAATGCGCAGGCGGATACCGCAAATGCCAACCAGATAGCGCAGAGCATGGCATCCGACAGCGATATGGATCTTATATGTGCAATAGCTACGCCTATGGCTCAGGCTGCATACAACGCTGCGGAGCAGAACGGCATACCCGTTATTTTTACGGCGGTCACAGACCCCGTTGCGGCAAGCCTTGCAAACGAGGATGGTTCTGCGGTAGGCGAGGTAACAGGTACAAGCGACAAGCTGCCTGTTGAGGCTCAGCTTAAGATGATCAGAGATTTTATGCCGGATGCGGTAAACATAGGCATACTTTACAGCACAAGCGAAACCAACTCAATAAGCGCTATTGAGGAGTACAAGGCGCTTGCAGGCGATTACGGCTTTAATATAGTGGAAAGCGGCATAAGCCAGAGTGCGGATATACCTCTTGCTGCCGCAGACCTTGTTACAAAGGTGGACTGCATATCCAACCTTACGGACAATACCGTTGTAAGCAGTCTGCCAACAGTGCTCGATGCAGCCAAAAACGCAGGCATACCGGTATTCGGCAGTGAGATAGAGCAGGTCAAAAACGGCTGCGTTGCCTCCGAGGGCCTTGATTACATTGCACTCGGCAAAAAGACAGGCGAAATGGCAGCCCGTGTATTAAACGGTGAAAAGGCGTCCGAAATACCTTTTGAAACAATTACGGAGTACAGCCTTTATGTAAACAGCGAGGCGCTTGCGGCGCTTGATATGGCGGTTCCGGAAGCACTTGCGGATTCTGCGCTTGAGGCATCGGAAGCAGAATAATAGAGTTAATATTGACACGGTTTGCAGTTTAATGAACAGATAAGACAAGCTTAGACGTATCGGTAACAGAAGGAGTTTAAAAATGCAGCTATTGATAAGTGTCCTGGAGCAGGGCTTTATATATGCTATACTTGCTTTGGGCGTGTATATAACCTACAAAATACTGGATTTTCCCGATCTTTCGGTAGACAGCAGCTTTCCGCTGGGGGCAGCGGTGACCGCCTGCCTTATAACCAAGGGCGTCAATCCGTATATTACGCTGCCCGTTTCGTTTTTTGCGGGTGCATTGGCAGGTCTGGCAACGGGTATAATACATGTAAAATTCCATATAAGGGATCTGCTTTCGGGTATTATCACAATGACGGTGCTTTACTCCATAAACCTGCATATTTCGGGAGGCGTGGCAAACGTACCCATATTTTCCAACGAAAATATATTTTCCGCTTTTCCGCTTGCGGATAAGCTGGGAAAATTCAATACCGTATTTGTGGTGTTTTTGATAGCTGTGTTTGCAAAGCTTTTGCTGGATGCTTACCTCAAAACAAAATCGGGCTATCTGCTGAGGGCTGCGGGCGATAATGCCACTGTGGTCACCTCGCTTGCCAAGGACAGCGGCACGGTAAAGATAATAGGTCTTGTAATTGCAAATGCGCTTGTGTCGCTTTCGGGCTGCGTTATGTGCAATCAGCAGAGGTTTTTTGATATTTCCATGGGCACAGGTACAATAGTAATAGGTCTTGCCTCGGTCATTATAGGCACCAATCTGTTTAAGCGCCTTACCTTTATGAAGGCTACCACAGCGGCAATAATAGGCTCGGTGATATACAAGGCATGCGTTGCTATCGCCATTTCAATGGGTCTTAAGTCAATGGATATGAAGCTTATTACGGGTATCCTTTTCCTTATTATTCTTGTAGCGGGACAGTTTGGAGGTAAGGGTAAAAATGATTGAGCTTAAAAATATATACAAAACCTACGGCAGGGGTACGGTCAACGAGCTTTCGCTTTTTGAAAACTTCAGCCTAAGTATAAACGACGGTGATTTTATAAGCGTGGTAGGCAGCAACGGCTCAGGCAAGACAAGCATGCTTAATATGATTTGCGGCTCCATACCGATAGACAGCGGTGAGATAATAATAAACGGCACCGATGTAAATAAAATGAAGGAGTTCAGACGCTACCGCAAAATAGGCAGGGTGTACCAGAACCCTGCAATGGGTACCTGCCCGTCAATGACAATACTGGAAAATATGGCAATGGCGGACAATAAGGGAAAGCTTTTTGGGCTTACACCGGGTACTCCAAAAAAACGCATACCGTATTACAAGGAGCTTTTAAGCACACTCGGCCTTGGTCTTGAAAACAAGCTCAACGTGCTTGTAGGTCAGCTTTCGGGAGGTCAAAGGCAGGCTATGGCGCTGCTTATGACCTCAATGTCGCCAATAGACTTTCTCATATTGGACGAGCATACGGCTGCGCTTGACCCCAAAACAGCCGAAACCATAATGCGCCTTACCGATGAAATAGTTAAGGAAAAGGGGCTTACAACCATTATGGTAACACATAACCTTTTATTTTCGCTGGAGTACGGCAACAGGCTCATTATGATGCATGAGGGCGAGGCTATCCTCGATATAAGCGGAGAGGAAAAGAAAAACGCCTCCACGGACGATCTGCTTGCGCTGTTTAATAAAATCAGCCTTGAAAGGGGTAACTGACCTATGAAGAAATATATCTGTATTTTGCTTGCGATGTGCTTTTTGAGCGGCTGTGCCGCAGCGGGAGATACAACGGGGGCGGACACGGAGCCGACAACGGAGGCCGAAGCCGATGCCGAAACACCTCAGGAGGAAGAGGACGAGTTTACCAGAGATGATTTTATGCTCTATGCCGACAACGAGGGGCTTAACAGACCGATAGTATGGCTGGGCATGAGGAAAGAGCTGGTTGATGAAAATATATCCGCCTATCCCGATTATTTTGAGGGGATAGACAGTATAAGCTATGATACCGAGCCCGAAATAGTCGACGGCAAGGCAGGCGAGGGTGAAGTGGAATATGTAAGCCTTATAAGCTATACGGGCAGCCTTGAATATGTCGAAACAAAAAAGGGTATACGCACATCGGGTCTTTACGAGGGAGCGTCAAAGCCAAACAGCACCGCAGCCGAGGTAATAGAGGCATACGGCCTTGACCCCGATAACGAGAGCATATATATAGGCGATCCCTCCGGGGACAACTATACCGTGGCCCTGTACTTCAACATAGACAACAATAACAGAGTAAAGCGCATGATATCATCAAAGGGAGCCGATATAAGCGATATAGCGGGCATACCCGGGGCGGATTATTTTATAAAGTTTATGATCACCTCCGACGAGGTGACGGGCATACAGATGTACAGGCGTAAAAGAGCCGGTACGGAAACGGAGGGATAAATTTTATGAAAAACATTATTAAGACGGTATCGCTTGCGGCGGCGCTTGCAATGCTTACCGCATGCAGCGCTGCGGAGGATGTATCGGAAACAGCCGAAAAGACATCTGCCTCCGAGAATACGGCACGGGAGGAGAGTATGTCAGAGCTGCAAACCGAGGATATGACCGAGGGCGATATGTCCGACAAGGCTCCGACCGAGGAGGCAGCCGAGGGTGATATGTCCGACAAAGCCGTAACCGAGGAAAGCATTGCAGATAATGCGGCAGAGAATATGGACACAAACGAGCTGCTTGCCGACAAGGGACTCGGTATAGCAAAAAATATCGACCTTATGGCGGAAAACAAGGAGTACGTTGCTTTATTCTCATCGGGTGAGGAAATAAAGCAAAAAGCAGAGGAAATAGCCGTTACAGATCTTTCGTCACCCAAGGCGGTGTATAAGCTGAGCGGTATCACCTTTAAGGATGATATGGATATATCGGCATTTGAGGAGCCTCTCAAAACAAAGCTCTATAACCGTATGCTGGGCAGTGCGGCAAATGTTATAAATGCCGCAAACGGTGTTGATGCTGTTGCGGCGTCGTCGATATTGACAGACAGCGACAGCTTTATATGCAAGGGTCTTGACGAGCCATGCTTATATTGCTATACATATGACGGCTGCTGCGTTATGATAAGCTTTGTATCGGGCGGAGAGGATATAGTAAATGCAAACGGCAGTGTAGTCCTTAGCGACGAGCTTTCGTCTGTTACCTCGGCAGAGGAGCTTATATCCTCCGATATATTTGATATGATGTATGTAGAAAATGCGAAAAAAATAAGATAAAAAGCGCATATTATATAAAAAGTCCAAAATAGATTTTTTTACGGTCAAAAGCGCATACCCGCTCTTTGTG
Organism: uncultured Clostridia bacterium; assembly: GCA_947591605.1. Lineage (GTDB taxonomy): Bacteria > Bacillota > Clostridia > Lachnospirales > CAG-274 > CALWRD01. Next base: position 49,706 of record CANQDF010000006.1, read on the forward strand.
AGGTATGCGCTTTTATCTTTGTATTATTTGACCGATGTATATTTTTCGGCAAGCTTTTTGAATGATGGCAGGGAGTTTATAACGGTCTGCTTGTCTACGCAAAATGCTATGCGGAAATAGCCGGGGCAGGCAAAGCTGGAGCCGGGCACTATGACCAGACCGAATTCCTTTGCGGCTGCGCAGAACTCCTTATCATCTGCGATAAAGCACTTTGGGAACATATAAAAGGTACCCTTTGGCTTGATGATGTCATATCCGTATTCCGTAAGGGCGTTGTAGAGCAGCTCCATATTTTCCTCATAAACCGACAGGTCGGAGGTCTGTCCTACACATCTGCCCGCTACCCTCTGCATAAGGCTTGGGGCGTTTACATAGCCCAGTATGCGGTTTGCAACGTTGAGTGCGTCCATGGTGTCGGCAAAGCCCTCCATCTCGGAGGAGGTGACAAGGTAGCCTATGCGCTCTCCGGGCAGGGAAAGGCTTTTTGAATACGAATAGGCTACAAAGGTGTTGGGGTAGAACTTTGTAAGGTATGGCACCTTCAGTCCGCCGAAGGCTATCTCACGGTACGGCTCATCGCTTATAAGGTATATTGTTGTGCCAAACTCCTGCTGCTTTTTTGTGAGCAGGGCGGCAAGCCTTGTAAGGTCGTCCTCGGTATATACGGCGCCCGTGGGGTTGTTGGGCGTGTTTATTATCATAAGCTTTGTTTTGGGGCTTATCTTTTTTTCAAGCTCGTCAAAGTTTATGGAAAATCTTTCATAGTCGGGGGAAACAACAACGGGTACACCGTCAAAATTGCTGATATAGTTGTTGTATTCGCCAAAGTAAGGCGCAATAAGCACTACCTCGTCACCGGGGTCAAGTATTACCTTCATGGCTATATTGAGTGCGCTTGCGGCGCCTACCGTCATAACGATGTTGTCACGGGTAAAGCTTGTGCCGTGCTGTGAGTTGATGTACTGCGCCGTCCTGTCCCTTACATCTTCATAGCCCGAATTGCTCATATAGCCGTGCACAAACATTTCAGGCTCGTTTTCCAGTATATCCAGTATAGCCTGTTTTACGGTTGCGGGAGGGACTATTGAGGGATTGCCGAGCGAAAAATCAAATACGTTTTCCGCCCCGAGCTTTGCCTTGAGGTTTTTGCCGTCCTCAAACATAGCCCTAATTGCCGAACCGTTTATTACAAGGTTTTTCATTTTATCCGTTATCATATTTATACCTCCGTTGCAGTAATATTTAACTTATTTTATAACTTTTTTTGATCGATTGCAACTTTTTCGGGAACCTTTTTAAAAATTTTTCGTCTGTATAAGTGAAAATGTGATATAATTAAAAAAATTGTTAAAGGAGAAGATAATAATGAAGAAAAAAATTTGTGCTTTTATGATAGCGGGAGCAATACTTTGTCAGGCGTGTGCCGTTAATGCCGCCTCCGCAGGCTCTGTAAAGGTGGACGGCGCCGAGGTCGCACAGATAACGGACGGGATGGTACCGGTAAGGGATGTTGCGCAGGCTTTGGGCTATGAGGTTGAGTGGATAGCCGACAGCAAGACCGTGACGCTTGCAAAGGGCCCCATATATGTTACCTTTACCGTAGGCGTTGACGGTTACACCTTTGCAAAAACGGCGCCTATGCCTATGGGCTTTGTACCTGTAATAATTGACGGCAGGACATATGTTAAAACCGAATTTTTCACGGATGCGCTCGACCTTGACGCAGCGGAGGACGAAAACGGCATAAGCTTTGTTACCGAAAATGCGCAGGCTGAAACGGACGATACCGATGAGGCACAGGACGAGGCAAAAACAGTAAGAGAGGGAACTGCCGCAGATATATCCGCAAACGAGCTCTCGTTTATGGACGATGAGATGGGTGAGGTTTTGCTTATTGTAAACGAAGATACCGAAATCACCGACGAAAACGGTGCTAGTATAAATGTAAGCGATATTGAGCAGGGTGAGGTGCTTGAAGTGGTTTACGGAGATGCCATGATGGACAGCCTGCCTCCACGCAATAACCCCGTGAGCATTACCGCAACGGGAATAATAAGGGAGAATGCCCTTGGCGACAGTGATAAAGAGGCTGTGGCAGGTGTTATAAGCGGTACCGTGCAGAGCAATGAAGACGGGCTTATACATGTTGTAAGCGATGATAAGGATGCGGAATATCCCGAGATAGTGCTTGCGGTAAGCGATAACACACAGGGTGACGGTGTTAATGCCGTAAAGGGTGATAAGGTAGAGGCATCCTACAGCCTTGCGATGACAAGAAGCATACCGCCCCAGGCAGAGGCATTTAGCATAAGCATATTGAAATAAAAAATACCGATTAGCTTGGTATAGAGTAAAGACGGACAGGGTAAACAACGGTTTTGTATAACAGCAGAAAATTATGTAAAAACAGCATAATGCTCAAGGCATAAATGCAAAAACCGTCAGGCTTTATTTTATGTACCGTTTAATAGAAAAGCATAGAGAAAGGCTGCCGCATACAGTATAGATCTTGCTGTTTGCGACAGCCGTTTTTTTATGGCATATTACATTTTTTTAGTTTTAAAGCACCGCTTATGATAAGCATTATCATGCCTATTGCATACAGCATATATCTTCCCCTTCCGCCTGTACCGGGCAAAGGACCGATGTTTTTTGCGTTTACAAAATGCGTGGATTGTATGAGGCGGCTGTTTTTCAGCTCGCCCGAAACACTGTTGTCAATTTTGTTAAAGGCAAGGGTTTCTGGTATATCATTTGATACATGCAGCAGGAAATAACCCTCGGGCAGATCCTTTTCCCTTACGGTATACTCCGTATCATGGGGTATATTCTTAAAGACAATATGCTCGTCATTTCTTAATGTAAACGTGCCTACATATGTGTTGGCAGCTCCCGTTTTTTCTTCAAAGGTTACGGTTATACTGCTGCCTTCGGTATCATATACAGAAAGCTCAGGTTTTCCGACCGTTGTTTCGGGATATTTAAATTCAGCCTCAAATGTAAACTCTTGCTTTTTGCTTTTTTCGTTAAAGACCTCCTTTTCCACCGTAAGCCTTCCCATACAGATATTTTTGAAAGGTATATCTATTATTGAAGCGTCTTTTTTTATCGGCTTTGTGCCGCCGTCCGAAATATAGGCATATGCAGCCGACACATCCAATTTACCCGTAGGTACTTTTTCGGCAGGGTCAAGCTCACGTTCAACATTGAGGGTAAGCAATATATCGTTTTCAAAGCATTTCATATCACGTCCGTCAAAATCGTCCGTAATCTCGGAAACGGTAAACTCATATTGCTGACGGGTATCGGCGCCCGAAGTTACAGTTATTTCGCCGAGAGATCTTTCGGCAGTATATGCTTCCTCGTCGGCATTTGCGGTAACCGAAAAAGTATAATATTCGCCGCCGTCTGTCTTAAACGAATCGGGCATTATTATAATGCCGTCTTTTATGGCATCTTTCGCCTCTTTTGAAGGCGTTACCTTAAAGCTGAATGTTTCGCCGTCGTTAAAAGGTCTGCCCTCTATTTCCTTTGTCAGGTTAAAGCCTATACTGTTTTCTTTATCGGCATAGACATTTACAAATTCAATTGCCGTATCAAAAAGTTCGGGCGCAGCTCCTTCTCCGGTTACCCCATAGAGAGAACCATTGCCATCGTCTTTCAGCTCTACCTCCATTGTGTAGGTGCCCGATTCTTTTTTCTTAATACCCGTTACGTCTTTTTCCTTAAATGTAAAGGTATATATGCCCGGTTTGGTAAAGGTCACGGGGTCAAACTGTTTGGTATGTTCGGGCGTATCTTTTGTTATGACGGCATTTTTGTTATCGGGCATTTTTACTCCCGTTGTGTCGCTGCACTCCATGGTAAATTCAAACTCATCCTCGTCCAGCCAGCTTCTGCCCTCTAAGGTTTTTCTTATCTTTGGTGCCCAAGTATAGGATGTGGCATAGGTGTTTTTAAAGGTCATTACGTGTTCGCCGGTGTGAGCTTCTTCCCTTTTTATAAGCAGTTTTGCATCCGAGGGAGGGCTTGTAAGGCCTGTTCCGTCCTTTAAATTTCCGTCTTTATCCACATAACACCATGTTATACCGGCTCCGGTATCTTTTTTCCAATCCGATGTTTCAACAACGTGTTGTCTTGTAACACAGGTTGCCACAGGTGTTGTTTTATCGTCCTTATAAAGATTAAAATCCAATTCCTCTATGATACCGTCTTCTTCTTCCTTTTCACCTTCCGTATCGCTTGAAACCTTGCTCTCCGTGTTCCTTAGTATTATTTCAAGGTAATATTTGCTCTCGTCATAGGTTATGCCTTTTACATCTGTCGGTATATCCTCGCTTATTTCAAGCCAGTAGGTCACGGGCATGGTTTGGGCGGTATATTTATTGCCTGCAAGGTCTTCCTCGCTCGGAGTGGGGTGTTCATCCGTAGGTTCGTATGGATTTCCGTCTTTATCCACGTATTTCACAGGGAAGGTAATATCGTCAAACATAAAGTAATTAAAATCAAGTTGGTTGTGATCTGTTCCCGTGAATATATGTTTCCATTCCATGGCAGAGCCATCTCCCGACGATTCAGGCTCACCAAGACCGTTTATTTTAAGGTTTTCGTTTGCTATTGCCTCTTGTGTGGTGCTGTCCTCTCCCTGTATGCGCACGGTAAATTTATCGGTTTCAAGCCACTTGTTGTCCGTTCTGCCCGTGAAATCCTTTGCTATGGCATAGCTTGTAGACTGTACCGCAGGCGCGGGAGTGTAGGTGTTTGTAAATATGGGGCTTGAACCTGCAAAGGCTTTGGAAACTGTGTCTTCGCCATCGGTATAGGTTATTTTTGATACTTCGGCTGTAAGGTGAGAATTTTCGGGATTTGGATCATCACCTTCCGTATTAGGTACACGGCTTACGGATATTTCCACCGTATATTTGCGTTTTGAGGTTTCAAGGGTGCTTTTGGGATCCTCTCCTCCCTTTTCTTCAACCGAAAACGTATATGTGCCTGCCAAAGGAAATTCAATGCCGCAGAATTTTGCATTATTTATTCCTTCGGATGTTATCAGCGTTTCCGACACCTTTGTGTCACTGCTGTTGTTTGTTACTTCAAAGCGTCCGTCCGGTTTTGTGGTAAAACTGTAAAAACTGTTTTCGTTAGTTACTGTTTTGGTTTGGGTAGAAAAATACTTTGCAAATTTTTCCAGCATTTCCAGCATTTCCGGCTCATCATAAAAATCATTTTCGGTACGATTGACTGAAAAGCTGCCCTCTTTGTCCAGATCAGAGCCGTCAAACATTGCTTTTATATCAAAGGCAAATTCGTCGTTATTCTGCCATGCTCTGCCGAGGATCTGTTTCCTTATTTTAAAGTCCTTATCGGCAAGGGCGTTACCCACTTTAAGAAAAGCATAGTTGTCGTTGTTGAAGAAGATTTCCCCGTCTTTGCCTTCGCCTTTTGCTTTTACTTCGTAATATTCTTCCACTATACGGTAGCCGTCGGGGGCATATACCTCTCTTACGGTATAGGTTTTTGTCGGGTCAAGACCGGGAAAAGCTATACGGCCGTTGCTTCTTGTGGAGCCTGAAGCCACCTGAATTTTACGCAATTCCTCCACATTGCCCGACAGGCTCTTTATTGTCGCCATATCGCCGTCGTATACACGGAATGTGGCGCCCTGAAGGTAATTTCCCTCTTCAGGCGTATCGTGATACTTAAGCAGTTCTATTGTGCCGGGCTGTTCGGCATTTGTTATGGTTATTGTTGTGTTGTCCGAACGTATGTCACGGTCAAGAACGGCTGTATATTTTGAGCTTGAGTCTTCCTCCCAGCCTGTTATTGCGCCCATATCTTTGCCGTCAGAGGAGCCGTCTTCGTTCAGATCGGGCAGATCGCTTACTTTGCAGTTTTCGGGCACGGCTTTGTCTGCAAATATGTCTGCAAGCTTCACCTTGTATGTTTTTGATACAAAGCTTTCGTATTTGCCTGTGTCCTTGTTGTAATCGTCATAGCTGTGTTTATATATATTGCCTTTTTCGCTGTCTATGTAATATTCCGCTGATACATAATAATTGTCAACTTCCTTACCGTTAAGCATTGCGGGAAGGTATTCGTCCTCGTTTTGCCATGATGTTATTGCGGACAAGGTACGGTAATCGTAAATATAGGGGTTGATGTCGTCTTTAAGCTTGTATGACAGCTGGTATACCACCGCTGTAGGGTGGGGGGTAATGGCTTTCCACTCTTTTTTCAGCATAAGAGAGCGATCCAGGGTTTGGTAAATATAGCCTACATCCACTGCCGTTACTGTCATGTTATTGTTGTTTACGGTATTTATTGAGGGATCTGCGCCTGTTCCGCCCACAAGTATTTTTTGTATTTCCGTACCCTTGTATTTGGTTGTAAAGCTGTAATTGGAATAATAGCCGTATCCCTGATCGTATCCAAGAGTATTGTTTTTGAGTACCTGGGCTGTAGTTGCGGTGCTTGTTACCGTATAACCGGGGTTAGGTCTTACAACCTGATACAGATATTCCGTGCCGTTATCGGCATCGTATTTAAGATTTTTAAAAACATAGCTGCCTTCCGTTGTTGTTTTGCCTGTATCCACAAACTCATATTTATTTGCTGCCGAGCCGAAGTTTGACTCTGTCAAAGGCGTCATGTTTTCGTCTACATATTTCTTTTCGGCTTTGTAGCTTGTATCTTCGGTCTTTTTGTAAAGGTTAAGGGTAACTCCCTCCATAAGATATTCGCCGCTTGTGGACATATCGTCAAATTCTCCCTTGTGTGTATCGGAGTCGAAAAATACACGGCCTATCAAATTGAAAATATTGTCTGTATTTTCGACTATTGTTATGTTATTGTCCCCCGAAGGTTCGGAATATGCCGGAGGCGCAGGTATAAATGTCCAAAAATTGGCTATGCCGTAGTCGGTGGTGCTTTGCCTGTAGGTGACTCCGTCCACTGTAGTATCACCCGTAGCCGTGGTTTTGCCTACGGGGTGAGTGCTGCTGTCCAGGTAGGCTATCATATTTTTCTGTTCCTGCGATATTTCGCTTTCCTTAAGAGGTTCTCCCGTTTCGTTAAAATATTTTATTATATTGGAGGTATGGCTGTGATCGCCTACTCTCAGCTCGGTATGTGTGCCTATTTTTGCATCTGTGTCTTCCCCCAAATAATCTTTGCGGGCATAAAACTCTCCGCCTTCTCTTGATTTTATAGCATTGGTATATCTCCAAAATTTCCCCTTGTTTTCCTCTTTGGCAAAGAAATCTTTTGCCGGACCGTTAGTGGCATCGTTATCGTTACCTGTTACCAGATTTTCGGAATGACCTGTTGCAGCCACATGTTCTCCGTAATATATGGCTGTATCGTCATAATATATTACATTTTTGGTAAGGTCATAAATGTTTTTGTCGCTTTCGTTGCCGTCCAGCTGTTTTCCGTCTTTGTCATAAATATGGCTTAGCCGTGTAAATGTTATACCTTCTGCCGCACATTCCATATCTATAATGGGAAAATGTATTTCTCCCGCTTTTGTGGTAACGGTATATACAATGTCGTTTATGGAATATTCTCCCGGAGGGATAGGCACGCCGTTGCCGTCTTTGCCGTCCCAGTAAAAATAATTGGTGGAGTGAGCTTTTACAACGCCGGATATTTCTACGGGAGCAAACGCTTTTCCTTCGCTGTCTTCTATATTTTTAAACTCTAGGCGCAGTGTGGCTGTGGTAGCCTCCTCCACATCAAAGGCAAAGTATCCGCCTATGCCTACGTAGGAGCCGGGTATTTCTTCCCCGCCAACTTCTATTGTATCCACAAAGCGGATATTGGAAGCAGGGTCGGGAGGTATGGCTCTTTGGTAAAGGTGACCGTAAAGGTCATCATCGGGGTATTCAAGGAAGATATAAAAGCTTTTGTTCAATTCCGTATCCTTTGTACCGGGATACTTGAATATGGTACCCATTTTTGTATAGGAATTTGTGTTTGAAATATCTTTCACGGATTTATATACAATGGCACCCGTGGCATTGTCGGTTATACCCCTGTTATTGGCAAAAAAGTTATAGGTATAAGGAGAAGCCCCGTTAAACTTCATCTTATATATATAACTGTCTGTGGTAAGTATATAGTAGGGATCCTTTATACCGCCGTTTACAGGCTGCATTTGCAGCGAAAGATAGTCTGCATAGGCGCGCCCCGTTTGTTTGCTGCCGCTTTCGTCAAAGACGGTAAGGTTTATTGCCGCTATCATGCCGCCTGTGTCATAATATGCCGTTGGGTTTGTTTCATCATTGACGCCTATATAGTTATGCTCTTTTGTGGGCCATGAGTCGCTTCTTTTATAATGACCTGCGGGATTTGTAACTCCTTCCTTATCAAAGGAATGAAACTCAAAGGTATATATTCCCGTTTCCTGTACCTTATAGGTATAGGGTATGTATTCGGTGCTCCCAAAGGTGCCTTTGTATGTGCCGTCGCCTTGTTTTTCCATAAGGACGGCAGCATGCTCCATATCGGGATTTTCAATATAGCCTTTATAAGGCTTGGTTGTTCCGTTTATGTCTATGGCGTGTTTTACGCCGTTAAGGTCTGTCATTACAACATCAACGGAGCCTTCGTCCGTGTGATTGTTTGTTCCGCCATAGGAAGCTGCATCTGCACCGTAACCGGATCCGTTTGTTAATTTATGATCCATATTCAGACCCGAGTCGCAAACGCTTGAGCCTATACATATGGTTTCCCCTTCAAAGGCGTATACATGGAATATGGTTCTTTTTTCAATACCGCCGAAGTTATAAAAACCGGAGGTTGATGTTTTTCCTGCGCAGGTGTAATAGGGTCTGGAAGCATTGAGGTATTCTGAGTCGTTTTTCCACAGGTATTCCAGTGTTTCGTTTGCATATTCGGCAGAATCGGTTTCTGCCGCCTTTGTTTCCACGGGTTTTACGGGTAAAGAGGGGTTTATGTCCGGAAATACGGACAGTATTATAGAAGTGCATAATATAAAAGCAGATGTTCTGACAAAAAAATCGTGTTTTCTCATGATGTCCTCCAATAAAATTTTTTTGTATTTTTTTTTTGGGGGGGGGTATGAATCCCCCTGTATGAGTGTATAAAAAGGTTTTTATTGCAGAAACTTTTGTGATGTCGGTTTGCTGCTATGGTGCAAAAGTCCTTTGTCAATGATATTTGTATTCCTTTTACGCTGCGTACTCATGAGCCGCTTTTGTTGAAGTCTGTTTGCCGTTTGGGAGCTTGTACTCCCGCATGATATAATAGTAAGTGCTTGGCGCCCGATAGTCAGGGGCTTACTTGGTAGGTTAATTGTTTTTAAATTTGGTTTTAATTCCGCAGGGTAAAAACATTTGTTTCGCTTTTAAAAAACTGATTCTTGCTTCGAGGTAAAACTACAAAAAACTACTTTTTATTATATACCCAAAATTACTATAGGTCAATACCAAAAAGATGTGTGGAGTTATAAATCGATGTATAATAAAAATAATTATTTTAGTATTTATTGTTTGCATAGGTAAAAGTCAAGTTGATTCGCATTGGCAGTTTTTTCTCCGGCTCAGGATCCAAAAAATAATTACGGCAATTGTTAGTTATATTCTAATTAAAGAAATGCGACAATTAAGCTTGCAATATTTAATTGCTTTTTTCGATAAATTGAGGTGATTGTTTTTTGTGTGTCTTAGTTGATTATACAAATAACCCTTAAAAAATTCGTTGTAAATTTTTGTATTTTTTGCTTGCATTTTTTAAAATTGTGTAACTTGTACAAAGCTGATTTTTCAATTGAAGTACAATTGAATTTTTATTAATTTATGTAAAATTTGAGGCATGTCAATTGATGCACTTATCAACATTAAAAAAGCCTTAAAACAGGGTTATTCACAAAGTTGTTCACATTATCCACAATTTTTGCTTGATTTTTTATGTGAATATCGGGGTAAAACATAAAGTTATCCACAATCCTCTTTTGCGTTTGTTCAATAGGGTTTGCAAATTTTGTTAATTATTTTTTAAAAAACTTGCCTTAATTTTACAATTATTTTAAAAAATAAAGGATTTAATGCTTCCGTGTAGAATTATAAAAGTATAAAGAGAAAAAGGAGTGGGTATTTATGCGTTATTCATTTACAGGTAAAAATATCAATATTTCCGACCGATTTAAGGAAAAAATTGCCGCAAAGCTTGACAGGATAAGCAAGCTTTTCCCTTCGGAAACAGAGGCTGTTGTAACACTCAGCAAAATTAAGCTTGACAATAAAATTGAGGTAACGGTTAAGCTGCCAAAGCGCATTCTCAGGGCCGAGGTCACCAGAGATGATATGAACTCGGCAATCGACGAGGTAGTTGATGTGCTTGAGAGCCAGATGACGAGGTATAAAAGGCGTCTTATTGATAAAACAAGGCAGGATGCGGGCTTTGCAGAGGAGCTGCGTGCCTTTGAAGATGTTGACGAGGAGTTTGAGGAGGAAGGCGCTCTTAGGATAACCCGTACAAAAAGGTTTACCGTTAAGCCTATGGATGCCGAGGAAGCAGTTATGCAGATGGAAATGCTCGGTCACAGCTTTTTTGTATTCAGAAATGCGCATAATGATGAGGTAAATGTCGTTTACAAGAGAAAGGACGGCACCTACGGGCTTATTGATCCCGAGCAGTAATACTTTGCTGTCGTATAAAGCCAAAAACCGAGGTATCGGGTGTTTGGATCGTCAAAAAGGTTGACTGTCTGAAAAAATTTCTGTTTAATATTGTGTGGTTGAGCAGCTCTCTGCTTGACCACACTTAACTGTAATATGGCATTTAAAATCGGGTATGTCAAGAGTTACTCAACGTATTGTGTATTTTGCCCTTGATATGCCCGATTTTTGTGTTATTTGCCCATTTTTCACCGCGTATTAAACGATGGGCTTACTGTTGTTGTCAGGCAAAAGCTTGTACTCACGAGTGACATAAGCGCATTTCGGTTATGAGTATGCAGTGTAAGCAGAGTACAAATATCCTCGACTTTTGACAGCAAAAATATACAGGAGGTTGAATATGGTAATTTATTCAAAAGATTTTTTTGAAAAAATGTTAGAGTTTTTTCCTTCAGCCAAAAAAGATTATGAGGAATCCATTGAGTTTAACGAAGGATTACTTGAAACCGTAGTCATGGAGGATGTTTTTGCAAAACAAACAGTAAAGCTTTTAAAAGAGAATAAAAATAAAGAGCTTTTGAAAGAAGTTTTTTCTTATTTGGAAGATGTATGTATTTACGGAGATGAAACATTGGTAAATAATATTTCGGTAACCATATTGGAAATACTGGGTAATGACGAAGAGATCTTATGTGCAGCGCAAAAATATATGAAACCAAAAACAAGACAAATGCAGTATGAGGCTGACATAAGTATAGGCAGGGAACGTGAACCGATACGATATTGACTTAAAATGCAATGATGCCATATAAAACATAAGGGAGAAGTTATAAAATATAGATAGTGAGTTATGTTATAAGTTGATCAGTTCGGTATATTTATGCAAAGTGGATAAACAATGTTTTTAGATAATTTTGGACCGGTTTGGAGGTTTTATTTATGGAAAAAACAAGATACGAAATGCCCTAAATTTAAAAATTAAGAGAGATGGTGATAGGATATTTAAAAGAAAACTATGTTAAAGACGGGACTGATGTCAGCGCAATTTAATTTGCCTGCATAGTCCCGTCCTATTATGGTATCCGTTGTGAAAAACCTGCAGTCCGAACCCCCGAAGTTATGGGTGTATAAGCGCAGGTGTGTTTTAATGTATATCAAAGCTTGTAGCAATGCTCAAGGCTTTCCTCATTGACGCAATGCATTGCATCCCTGCCTATGATATCTGCTTTACAGCCTATGGCATAACCTATCTCGTTTTTTTCAATACGGCATTCGGTATCTATTTGGTCAAGTATGTTATGCACGGCTATTTTAACGCTTTCCGCATTTTGTATGGCGGATTTAAGCTGAGTCTTATCCTCTACCTCAATTATAATGTAGAACCTGTCGTCGTTTATATCATATGTATACCAATAATGATAAAACCTGAGCTTTAGCAGCTCTTTGATAAGGCGTACCATACATTCGCCCTTGTATTCCATAGAGTAATCATAGAGGAGTATCCATGTTTCGCCTACCAGAATGCTGTGCGCAAAAAGCAGTGCGGCAATATCATCAACAAGAGAGCCCTTTTTTATAACATTGCCCATTATACCGCCCAGATCGTTGTAAAAGGTGCGGTTTATTTTAAACCACTCGTCCGTGTTTTCGGTATAGACCGCAACGTTGAGCCTGCCGTTGTAATCAAAGGAAAAATCAATATAATGTATGTCTATTTCATATTTATTTTTAACCAGCTTTATAATATCATTTTCAATACCGGTATTGCGTATTTCGTTAAGTATTTCTTCGCTGTTATCCGTATTGGAAAAAGAGTTGTCTGCTTCTGTCATAAAAATCCCCTCATCATACATGAATAAAAAAGCCCCTCGGTTATGGGCTTAATATTCATAATATGGCTGACATATTTACATTATACTATGTACCTGCTAAGCACAGTTACCTATATTCATAATAACGAAATTCGGACGAAATGTCAATATTTTTAGGCTTGTTCACAATTTTTTTACATCTTTCTTTCCGTATTGACTTTGCTCAGCGGTTGGTTTATATTAAGATAAACAGAAAGTATGGGAGGTTTTGGTATGGGCATAAGCATCAGACCTTATAAAAACGAAGATATAGCAGCTATGGTGTCAATATGGAATGAGGTAGTAAACGACGGTATGGCGTTCCCTCAGACAGATACGCTTACAATAAGCGGCGGAAGAGATTTTTTCTCCTCGCAGACGCTTACAGCGGTTGCGGAAAGGGACGGCGTGATACTTGGCCTTTACATACTCCATCCAAACAATATAGGCAGATGCGCTCACATTTCAAATGCTTCATTTGCGGTGGCGTCATATGCAAGGGGAGAGGGCATAGGCGAGGAGCTTGTCAGACATTGCCTTGCCAACGCCGGCGGTTACGGCTTTAAAATTTTACAGTTTAATGCCGTGGTAAAATCAAATACAGGTGCGATCAGGCTTTATGAAAAGCTTGGCTTTGAGCGCCTCGGAGTTATACCCGAGGGATTCTGCAATAAAAACGGTGTATATGAGGATATTGTACTGTTTTATCACAGGGTGTGATAAGAAGCCGACGGCTATGAGTGCGCAGAGGTGGGACAAACCTGGCTACCCTTGTTCGTTCCTTGGCGCAAGCGGAGTACCGATATAATATACTTGAGTTGAAACGAGAAAATAACAACAATGTTAATTAAATGTGGATAAGCATACGGCTTAAACAGCCTTATGAGCATATTTTTGTGGATAATGTGGATAAATTTTATAAGTTGTTCACAAAAAAGGCGGTGGTTACATGGATTTTTCGCCGATTCACCCTTTTTACAGTGCCAATGATTTTTTTAGGGAAAAGGTCGGCGCCAAGCTTGTAAAGCTTGCTGTTGACGGCGGTTTTACCTGCCCCAACAGGGACGGTACCCTGTCATATGAGGGCTGCGCATTTTGCAGCGGATCGGGCTCCGGAGATTTTGCGGGCAGCAGAAATGACAGCATTAAATGCCAAATAAATAAAATGAAGGAGAAAATGGCGCCGAAATGGGGCACTGATAACAAATATATGGCATATTTTCAGGCGTTTACAAATACCTATGCGCCTGTTGAAACTCTGCGCAGCATTTTTTGGTCTGCCGTTGAGTGCGAGGGCGTGTGTGCCGTTTCTGTGGCAACACGCCCCGATTGTATTGACGATAAGGTGTGCGCTTTGCTTGCCGAGCTGTCAAAAAAAGTATATGTGTGTGTTGAACTGGGGCTGCAGACAAGCAATGACAAGACGGCGGAGCTTATGAACAGATGCTACGCAACGGAAGTATACCGTGATGCCGTAAAAATGCTTAAAAGCTTTAATTTGGATGTAATTACACATATTATACTGGGTTTGCCGGGGGAAAGCCGCAGTGATATGCTCTCGAGCATCGATTATGCGGTAAAATGCGGTACAGACGGGTTAAAGCTTCAGCTTTTGCATATATTAAGGGGCACAAAATTGGAGGAAATGTACAGGCATAAACCCTTTGACATATTCGGTATGCAGGAATATGTCGATTTTATTGTATATATAATAGAGCGTCTGCCGCAAAATATAAGCATACACCGCATAACGGGCGACGGCAGCAAACAGCTGCTGGTGGAACCAAAGTGGAGCTTGGATAAGAGAAGGGTGTTAAATGCCGTAAGCCGTAAATTTATTGAAGATAATACATGGCAGGGTAAAAATATAGCCAATTTTAACAAAAAATAATATTAAAATATGGACATTATAATATGTTGCACTTATTGCAAAAATAAAGTATAATAAATGTATTGATTTGCATTGTTGTAAATACTTGGGTCGATAGGGCTGTATCGAGTAAGCTTAAGCGTTTTATTGACCGGGTAATTTATTAAACATGTGCGTTAGGGGGAGGCTTATTATGCCCGGCAGGATGGATAAACTGGCAGTAAATAAGTTAATTATAATGTATCTGCTTTATCAGATGGATATGCCGCTGTCCACTGCTCAGCTGGTGGATTTTGCAGCGGAAGGGGAGTATATGGATTACTTTTCATGTCAGCAGTATATTGCTCAGCTCTTGGAAAGCCGTATGCTGGATATGAACCTTACCGAGGGCGGCAGCAGGATGTACAGCATAACCGAGGACGGAGAGGAAGTACTCAGGCTTTTTTCAAAGCAGATACCCTATTCCGTAAGGAGCGCTGTATGTGATTATGTACGCAAAAATAAAAAACGTATCAAGAGAGAGTTTGAGGTAGTTGCCAATTATTTTTATAACGGCAGAAACGACTATATCGTAAAATGCGGCGTATATGAGGACGAAACTGCTTTGATGGAAATAAATATATCGGTAGTTTCGAAGGAAACAGCCAAACAGATCAAGAAAAACTGGAAGGAAAACGTGACGGCTTTGTACGGCAAGATACTTTCCGCAATGATAGACGAAAAAAGCGGTGAGGATATGGAAAAGGAGCTTGAACAAAGCTTTGAAAACAGCCATGTGAGCACCGCATATTGCGATGTTGATGAGGAATAATAAAAACTCCTTACCTTCGATAGATCATTACGGAGTTTAAGGAGTTTTGCTTTTAACTGTGCGGTTTATCCGCAGTCACCTTCAAGCCTGCAATGCGAGCCAGCTCTTTTATGGTGTTTACGGATATTTTTTTACCTTTATATTCTATGAGGTTTTCCATATCTCCGGTAAATATATCGGCAGGGACATATTTTTTAAGTACAATTGCATCCTCGTCGGTATATATTTCAAATGCGTCGCCGGGATCCATTCCAAGATTTTTGCGCAGTCCCATTGGTATAACTATTCTGCCCATATCGTCAATTTTTCTGACCATGCCCATTGACTTAAGCATATGTTCAACCTCCAATACAATTAAATTTATGGTATAATTTTAACATTAATGGGGAAAATTGTCAATTTCAAAATGTCGTAAATACCGAAAATTTTAAGAAAAATGGTTGTTTTTCACTAAAAATTTGTCATTTTTTACCATTTTGTAGATCAAAAGGTGCTGTTATGGATAAAACAATATCAAGGCGATATAATCTTATTGATTTTATAAGAGGTATAGCTGTTATAAATATGATGCTTTATCATTTTTTATGGGATCTAAATTATGCCTTTAAGGCTGTAAGGCTTGAATGGTACAGAGGCATATACGGTTTTATATGGCAGCAATGTATATGCTGGGTTTTTATACTGATTTCCGGTTATTGTATAAATTTTAGCAGGCACTATGTAAAAAGGGCGCTTACCGTACTTGCCTGCGGTATGCTTATAAGTATTGCAACAGTGGTTTTTACACCGGAAAGCCGAATTACGTTTGGCATACTTACATTTATGGGCACGGCTATGCTTTTGGTTGGTATCTTAAAAAAATATTTAAGCAAGCTGCCGCCTGCGGCGGGTTTTTTGTCAAGTATTTTTATGTTTTTGGTATGCTATGATATTCCCAAAGGTAAATTGGGCTTTTCCGTATTTGCAATAAAGCTTCCGCAATCGCTTTATACAAGCCTTGCAGGAACATTTTTCGGTTTTATGAGGAATGATTTTTATTCAAGCGATTATTATCCCTTTTTGCCGTGGATATTTTTATTTATTGCAGGCTTTTACTTATTTGAGTTAAGCGGAGGGGTAACACCGGAAAAATACGATCTGTTTTTTGCCCCCATAAACCTTGCAGGCAGATATACGCTGCTTGTTTATATGCTGCATCAGCCTGTTATATATGGCATACTGATGCTTTTTATGTGATTTTGCAAAGGCTGTTTGCGGATTATGCTTTTACTGTGATATGTATTTGCAGGCAGTACCGTATTTTGCCTGGTTAAAGGACAAAGAAGAACAATGTTTTTGAAAACAATATACCTATTAAAAATACCGCCGATCCATAACGGAAAGGCGGTATTGCTTTAAACAGTATAAATTTTATTTTTCAAGTTGTGATGTACAGTGAGGGCAGCGTGTAGCATCAATATGTATCTCACTGAAGCAGTAAGGGCAAACCTTTGTTGTAGGTGCCTCCTCAACAGCCTCTGGTGCTTTTTTGAGCGATGCAGCCGTATTTATAGCCTTAATTATAAAGAATATAACTATACCGTTTATAAGGAAGGTGATTATAGCGTTTATAAGCGAGCCGTATGCTATTTTTGCATTTAAAATGTTAAGCGTAAGGCTGCTGAAATCAATGTCCTTAAGGAAGATACTGAGCAGCGGATTTATTATATCATTAACAAGCGAATTTACAATAGCCTGAAATGCACCGCCTATGATAACGCCGACAGCGAGGTCAATTACATTGCCTCTCATGATAAATTCCTTAAATTCCTTAACAATTTGTTTCATTAAAAATATCCTCCTTGGTTATTTAAAATATAAAATAAAAATAATTGACAAATGAGCTATGGCGGATAATATGAACACTGCATGAAAATACCATTTTTTGGTTTTGTGCCTGAACAGGTACATACCTATGATACCGCCCAAAAAGCCTCCGAGAGCAGAGAGCAAAAGCAAGGTTTTTTCGCTTATGCGCCATTTGCCCTTAATTGCCTTTGCTTTATCGATGTACATAAGGCAAAGCAATATTACAGAGGAAACGGCAAGCCAGATGAGCCAAAGCTCCTTTAAGGAGAAAAGCCCCGTTATAATTATGTCGTTTGTTGCCTGCGGAAGCATGGTCATTTTATGATATTGCGCCAGTCAAGGTCGCCTCTGTCAAGCGCAAGCAGCAGAGCCTCTGCCGTTGCAAGGTTGCTTGCAAGCGGAATGTTGTGTATATCGCACAGCCTGAGCACCGAGTTTATATCCGGCTCATAGTTTTTTGATGTAACCGGATCCCTTAAAAAGATAACAAGGTCTATATCGTTGTTGGCTATCTGGGAGCCGAGCTGCTGTTCTCCGCCGAGATGCCCCGCAAGGTATTTGTGTACCGTAAGGTTTGAGGTTTCCTCAATAAGCTGACCGGTGGTGCCGGTTGCGTATATCTCGTGCTTGACCAGTATATGCCTGTATGCAATGCACAGGTTTTCCATAAGTATTTTTTTGTTGTCGTGTGCGACCAATGCAATGTTCAAAAAAATCACCCCTCAAAAATAGACTTGGTTTTTATCATTCCCACATTTAATACAAGACCGATGGATATCATATTTATCCACATGGAGCTGCCGCCGTAGCTTAAAAACGGAAACGGCATACCCGTGTTTGGCAAAAGACCTGTTGCGACACCCACGTTTACAAAGGTCTGAAATGCCAGCATACCCGCAACCCCGGAGGCAATAAGCTTGCCTAAGTTATCGGTTGCCCTGCCGGCTATAAGCAGACAGCGCAAAATTATGAGCAACATGACCGCAAGCACGGATATGCAACCCAAAAAACCGAACTCCTCACCTATAACGGAAAATATAAAATCGTTATGTGATTCGGGCAGATAGCTGAGCTGATTTATGGTACCCTGATATAACCCCTTACCTCTCAGTTCTCCCGACCCGATTGCCCAGATAGAATTTTTTGTCTGATAATAATCGGGGCTTGACAGATCGGGATTTATGGCAGTTGTCAGACGCCTTATGTGGTAAGGCTCCAAAAACATGCCAAGCAGCTTGTGCTCCTGCGTGTGCAGGTCTATAATTACCGCAGCCGCAACAGGCAGCACAATTATTACTGCTATAAGAATGTACTTATAGCTTATTTTGCCGTTAAAGAGCATTGTTATCATTATTGCCAGCGTCACAAGGCTGGCAGAAAGCGATGGCTGCTCCTTAATAAGCAAAAACGGTATTATTGTGGAAATAAAAATAACAAACAATATACCTATATTATTAATCTTTTCTCGGTATTTGTCAATAAATTTTGATAAATAAATAATCATAAATATTTTTGAAAATTCCGAAGGCTGTATGCCGAATATCCAGCGCCGTGTGCCTGTACCGTGGTCATCGCCCAAAAACAGCACCAGCACAAGCAAAATAAGGTTTAAAATGTAAATTACAACATAAAATTTGCTTATCATGCGGTAGTCAATAAATGCGGCAAGCAGCATAAGCACAATACCTGTTGCAAACCATATCATCTGGCTGCGGAATTCCCCCTCGGGGCCGTTTATGTTTATGCGTGTTGCGCTGCCTATTATTACAATACCAAAAATAATTATGGCAAAAACAAGCAATAAAAGCAAAAAATCAAATGTCTGAAGCTGTTTTTTTGAAATCAACAACAAAACCTCTCTTTAACAATGCGTATGTGTGCCGTGCGGCAGTCAAGCCTTGTTGCCCTTATGTATACTTTTTATGGGTATATTTGCATAGAGCATAGGTACATTAACGCCCTTTTCCTCCGACATGGTTTCGGTTATATTTATATCCAATCCGTCTTCGTCTATTTCCATATAATTTGATATTACCCTTATAATATCGGTTTTAAGCATTTCAAGCACCTGGGTGGAACAATTTACCCTGTCATGCACCAGCACAAGCTTGAGCCTGTCCTTGGCAACATCCTTGGACGAACTTTTTCTGTTAAAAACTCCCCAAAAATCAAACATAATATCACATCCTTTTAATTGCCTTTTTGGAATATCTTTTTCAGTTTGCCAAAGAAGCCCTTGCCCTCTTCAAGATTGAGCAGAGGCACCTCTTCACCGAGTATACGCTGCACTATGTTTCTGTATGCCTTGCCTGCAAGCGCATTGTCATCGGTAACGGCAGGCTCGCCCCTGTTTGAGGATATGACAATGCTTTCGTCATCGGGCACTATACCGAGTATATCGACTGCAAGTATGTCGGTCACGTCCTCCATAGTCATCATATCGCCCTTTTTCACCATATCTATGCGGATACGGTTTAATATAAGCTTTGGGTTGCGCAGCTCGTTAGCCTCAAGCATACCTATTATCCTGTCGGCGTCACGCACAGCGGATACCTCGGGGGTAGTTACAACTATGGCTCTGTCCGCACCTGCAATTGCATTTTTAAAGCCCTGCTCTATACCTGCGGGACAGTCTATTATTATGTAATCAAAGCCCTCCTCTTTAAGGCTTTCGCAAAGCTTTTGCATCTGCTCGGGGCTTACTGCGTCCTTATCCCTTGTTTGTGCGGCAGGCAGCAGAAAAAGCGATTCATACTTTTTATCCTTTATAAGTGCCTGCTTAAGGCGGCAGTTGCCCTCAACCACATCGATAAGGTCATAAACTATTCTATTTTCCAGTCCCATTATAACATCAAGGTTTCTGAGCCCTATATCCGCATCTATCATTGCAACCTTTTTGCCCTGCATTGCGAGGCCCGTACCGAGATTTGCGGAGGTGGTGGTTTTGCCTACTCCGCCTTTACCCGATGTAATAACTATAACTTCACTCATTTTTATCCTCCTGAATATGTAAAAAATATTTCCAATATATATAATAACAGATAATTTGCTTTTTTGCACCCTTTTCTTTAAACAAATTAAAACAATTTTCTTGCTTTTTGTGTTTTTTTAAAGCAGGGGCTCGACAAATATCTGATTTTCGTTAATATAAGCGTAAAGGGGTGTATTTTCCGCCTTTTCATCGGGAAAGCATGCTATAAGCTCGGCTATCCTCAGCTGCGTCGGACGCATATCAAGCGCAGCCACAAAGCAGTCATGCGAGCCGGTACAGCCTGCATGGGCAAGCCCCTTAAGTATGCCCAGCACTATTATGTTGCCTTCGGCTATAAGCTCGCCGCCCGGGTTTACATCGCCTATTACCACAATGCTGCCGGGGAAGCGTATAGACTGACCGCTGCGCACCGCACCCCTGTGAAAGGTGGTGAGATTTTTTTTGGCGGTAACAAGCGCCTCCGAGAGCAGTTGATTTAAGGCTCCATCGTCCTTGCGTGCGGAGGAGGCAAACCTTGGCGAGGATATGGAAGGCGTTCCGCCGGACAAAGCCGAAGAAATATCCATACCCGTATTTTTGTTTATTATCTGTGCAAGCTCTACCTCCTGAGCGGCGGTGAGGCTGAAGCCCGAAAACGTTATGTCCGTCCTTGCGTCCTTAAAAAAATCCTTTGCCGATTCGGACTTTTTGTCAAGTGCCTTTTTAAGCTCCTCATAAGGCGAATTTTCGTCAAGCATAACAATTATGCCGTTTTTTGTACCCTTGAACTGTACGATGTTTTCATTCATTATATCATACCTCCGTTATGGTGTAAGAGTGTTGTAATATTTGCGCTCGGGTTGTGCATTTATATCCAGATAGTCTTCGATCACAGCCTTTGCAACGGTAGGCGCAGGGCCTGTGCTGTTGTTGCCGTAGGGTATAACGACGGCTACGGATATTTGGGGGTCCTCATAAGGCGCAAAACATACAAAGGTAGTGTGTTCGCTGCGATAGGTGGCCTCCTGCGCCGTGCCGGATTTTGCCGCAATATTTATAGGGAAGTCCTTGAAGTAATTTCTAAGGGTACCCTTGCTGCCCTTTGTAACAAGGTTCATGCCCTCGTAAACGGCTTTAAGGTTTTGAGGCTTTATGTCAAGCACGCTTTCTGTCTGCGGCTCGTAGGTGGATATATTGTCGCCGTCAAAGGTGGATACCGACGAGAGCAGGTGCATTGTGTATCTTGTGCCTCCGTTTGCAAGGGTGGCTATATATTTTGACATAATGGCGGCGGTGTAGTTGTTGAACGCCTGACCTATGGCGGTACGGATAGTATCGCCGTCACGCCATTCCAGCTCGCTCTCGGCTATATCCGGGTTGCGGGCGGTGTATATATAACGCTTGTATTCGGGTGAGGATATGTTGTTGGGATAATTTTTTGTGGAATCGTATATCTCGTATATCTCAACACCCGTAGGGTCATTAAGACCGAAGTCCTTCATATATTTGTTAAGCGTAGCTATGCCCTTAAGAGTGGTGCCTGCTTTGGAGTTGCCCATATTGTAAGCCACGGTGTAAAAGAAGTAGTTGCACGATACTTCCAGCGCATGCGAAACGTTTATGCTGCCGTGCGAACCGTTGCCGCTGCCTACCCAGCAGCGTGCATAAGGTATGCCCGCATCCTTGAATGTGCCTCTGTCGTGTATAAGAGTGCCGGGGCTTATTATACCCTCCTCAAGGCCTGCAACGGCGGTTATCATTTTAAATATGGAGCCGGGCGCCCTGGGTTCCTGAAACGGTCTGTTTACAAGAGGACGGGTCGGGTCGTTCTGGAGCCTTGTATAGTATTTGTTGTCGAGTCCGTTTACAAGCCTGTTGTTGTCGTATGACGGATAGGTGGCTGCTGCAAGCACCTCGCCCGTATCCACATCTGTAACTATCACGGAGCCTGTGCAAGGATCCATATTGAGCATATAGGGCTTCAGTTCGCCGCTGTTTAATTTGTCTATTATTACCTGCTGAGGCGTTATTGCACCCGAGGAAACCTTGTTTACAAAGCTTTCGTCGCCTGTTATTGTACCCTGCTCCAGCAGCACCAGTATGAGCTGATATGCCTTTATATCGTTTTTTTCCAGTCCGTCGGCTATTATCTGGCGTGCAAGGTCATAGTCGCCCGAGGCAGCCTTGTCTACCGAAAGAGTGTACTCCTTTATGCGTGCCTGTACCGTGCCGGGTGCGGAGCTCATTATATCCTCGGCACGGATATTGTCGCTTGTTACCATGGAGGAGAGTACCTGCTTTGTGTTGTAGGTAAAGTCCTTGTTTGCACCGGTAAGACGGCTTATCTGTGCATCCTTAAGTGCATTTTCAAGGGCGGTGTAGGCAGTTTTTTGCAGCTCGGTATCAACACTTAAAAAAATGTTGTTTCCCGGTACGGGGTCAACCGAGCCCGTATCTATGGTGCTGATGCTTCTTCCCAAGCTGTCCACCTCTACATACTGCAAGCCGTCGGTGCCGTTTAACTGCAGCTCAAAGGACTTTTCTATACCGTCCTTGCCTACCGTATCGGTCGCCTTGTAGCCGTACTTGCTGTAGGAGGTGAGCTCACCCTCGGTAATTGTGCCGATGTAGCCCAGTATATGCGAGAACAGCTCTCCCGTGGGATATTCCCTCAAAGATTCAACGTCCACATAGGCACAGGGGAAGGCGGATTTCTGCTCGGTAAGGTCGGCTACCGTCTTGTTTGAAACATTGTGCGCTATGGTAACGGGTACATATTTGGAAAATCTCTTTAAATACAGCTCACAGCGCAGCGCAAGTATTTTTGCAGCCTCGGCGTCGGTTAGCTCGTTGTCTATGTCAAAATCCACTCTAAGCTTGTAAAACGCCTCGCTTGCGGTCATATCTTCGTCAAGACCCATGTCCAGCTTCCAGCGCTTTTCCCGTGTGGTGCTGCCGTCATAGGTAAAAATGTGCGGTGTTTCGGGAGTGATGGGAAAGTCCGTTTCGATCTCTTCGCCGTTTGCCTCCAAAAGCTTTACAAGGCTGTATAGCACATCGTTAAGATTTTCCGTAGTTACTCCGGGGTCCAGCTTTACGGTAAAGGAGGACTTGTTTACCGCAAGTTCCCTGCCGTATCTGTCATATATGGAGCCTCTGGGAGCGGTCACATCTATATCTCTTATGGTAGTACCCTTTACCTCGCTGCTGTAGTAGCTGCCGTTGATTATCTGGAGGGTGTAAAGCTTTACCGCCAGTATGGAAAACAGACAGCATATAACAAAAAACATAATAACAAGGCGGGTATTTATATAATTAAAGTGTCTTTCAATAAAATCACGCATATTTTGTCACCACAAACCAAAAAATATCAAAAAAATCGGATCAAAAATAAATTCAAAGGCAGCCGAGCCTGCAAAACATATCAATACAGCCTAGTGCCGTCAAAGCTAAAAGGGTTTTGCCTTACCGTAACACGGATCGGGATCTGCCTACGGTGTATATTTATATGCCGTATTTCGGACGGTACAAGGCTTTTTATACCTTATTAAAGTAAAACATCTGCAGGCGTGCCGCCGAAAACATTGCCGTATATGTTAAAACAGCTTTCTTTTAAAGCGCTCCGTCAGCTCTATACGGGAGTTGATAAAGCAAACTATGCCGTAAACGGGCAGTGTCCAAAGCGCATTATACACCATTTCCCTTAAAATAACGGTACGGAAGAAATATCCGAAGTCGGTATAGCCCTCAAGCAGTATATTGAGAACATAAAAAACAAAGTCATAAAAGAGTGTGGCGGTAAAAACCGCAGTTACAGGCACAAAGGGGTTCTCCTTGTAAAGACCTACGGTGAGAGAGCCTGCTATGTAGCCGGTCATCATGCCTATAAAAGCATTTACACCTATAAACGGAGAAAAAGTATCCAGTATAAGCCCTCCGACAAAGCCGACAAGCGTACCCTCGGCATTACCCCGCAAAAGGGCAATGCTTACTATGATAATAAGTACTATATCGGGTTTTATGCCGAGCACGGTCACCAGCTCAAAAAATGTGGACTGCAGTATAAAGCCTGCAGCAAGTATCAATAAATACAATATATATCTCACTTAATACACCTCTGTTTTACCCTGTACTCCGCATGGGACAGCCGTTTATTTTGCCGCCTCGGTCGTCTGCTCGGTTTCGGTATCCTCAGCATATATGCGTGAAAAATCCGTGGTTATTACCATTACCGATTCAAGATGCTTAAAATCAACGGCGGGCTTTATTTCGGCAAGCTTTGTCAAAGCCGATTTATCGGAGCTTATCCCTTTTATATAGCCTATGGTTATGCCGGGCGGAAATATCTCGCTCAGGTTTGAGGTTATTACCTCGTCGCCCTCCGAAAGATCGGCGGTATTGTCTATATATTCCATCTTGCACATGCCTTTGTTGGAAAGGTCGCCGGAAACATAGCCCAGGTCGTCGGTGCGCAGGCTTTTTGCGCTTATCGCATCGGTATCGTCAATAATCGAGGTGACATGTGCATAGTTAAAGCCGCATTCCTTTATGCGCCCGACAAGCCCGTCGCCTGTAAGTACAACCATGTTTTTGGAAAGGCCGTCCCTTGTACCCTTGTCTATGGTAAAGGTATCGTACCAGTTGCCTGTATCCTTTGCTATTATGTTGGCAGCGACCATAGTATACTGCTTGTATCTGCTGCTGACATCCAGCAGGGCGGTAAGACGGTCGTTTTCCTGCTCTACCATTTCAAGGCGGCTCAGATCGAGCGATTTGCTTTCAAGCTCTTTTTTAAGGCTTTCGTTTTCCTCCCGCAGGGCGTCCACGCCGTTTATATAGTCCTTTTTTTCTTTAAACCATCCCACTACGGAGGCGTTAAAGCTTTGTATGGGAGTTATCACGGTGCCGAAGGCATTTTGAAAAACGGTGGGTTTTGCCCTGTTGAACGTATATATGGCAGCCGCTATGCAAAACAAGGTGAGCAAGCTAAGTATAAGCCTTTTGTTATTTTCAAAAAAATTCAAGGCAAACTCTCCTTACATACTGAGTTTTTGAGAGGATATAAGCACACCCTTAAGTGAGTCTATATGCTCAAGTGCCGCACCTGTGCCTACAGCTACGCAGTTAAGCGGTTCATCGGCAACATGTACGGGCATACCCGTTTCCGATGCAACAAGCTTGTCAAGGCCGCGCAGCAGTGCTCCGCCTCCGGCAAGCACTATACCAGCCTCCATAATATCGGCTGCAAGCTCGGGAGGGGTCTTTTCAAGAGTATATTTTATAGCCTCAACTATTATGCTTACAGGCTCGGAGAGTGCGGAGAGCACCTGCTCCGAGTTTACCTCCACCGTTTTGGGCAGACCCGATATAAGGTCACGGCCGCGTATCTCCTTGGTCCTGCTTTCTATATCATCGTCAAGATAAGCGCAGCCAATGGTTATTTTTACCTCTTCTGCCGTTCTCTCGCCTATGGCAAGGTTATATTCCTTTTTGATGTAGTTTACAATGGAGTTGTCAAATTCGTCACCGGCGGTTCTCACGGATTTGCTGGTAACTATGCCTCCTAAGGATATTACGGCAACTTCACTGGTGCCGCCGCCTATATCTACTATCATATTACCCGTGGGCTCCTCCACAGGCAGGCCTGCGCCTATTGCGGCAGCCATCGGCTCCTCTATGAGGTAGGCGTTTTTTTCCTTTGCGCCTGCGGCAATGGCAGCCTCTATAACGGCACGCTTTTCAACCTCGGTCACGCCGGACGGTACACATATTACAATGCGCGGCTTGGGGCTGAAAACTCCCCTGTTGTAGGTTTTGTTTATAAAGTATTTAAGCATTGCCTGCGTAACGTCAAAGTCGGCAATAACTCCGTCCTTCATGGGGCGTATGGCAACTATGTTGCCCGGCGTCCTGCCTATCATCTCCTTGGCCTCGTCGCCTACGGAGAGTACCTCCCTTGTTATGTTGTTTATTGCCACAACAGACGGCTCGTTTACAACAATGCCTTTATTCCGTACAAACACAAGTGTGTTGGCTGTTCCCAGATCGATTCCCATATCTTTGCTGAACATAATTACAGCTCCTTTCGTAAAAACCCTGTAAATTTAAGGTATAATAAAAGTATTTCCAAAAGCCCGATATATAAGCTTAAATTTTAATAAGACCGCATAATTAAACTAATTATACATACTTGTTAATATTTTACAACATTTTGACGGATTTTTCAATACAAATTTTGCGCTAAAAGCCCTTAATTGCCTATTTTTCCGAAAATTTGCAAACGCACGTCCGGTTTTGGTGACAAAAATATACAAAATTTAAAAAAAATGAAAAACTTTACAAAAATATCTTTGTAATTTTGTGAAAATGTGATATAATTCTCTTATGTATTTTCTCATTATTACTGTTCTGCTTTTTAAAGGAGTTGGATTGCTTTTATGAAAAATAAAAATAAATGCCCGGCAGGGGGCAAAGGCATAGGAGGTCAGGCTGTCATTGAAGGCGTTATGATGATGGGCAGGACAATGTATGCCCTTGCGGTAAGGACGCCGGACAACACCATTAAGACCGAAAAGGTGCCCATAACACCCGTTTCCGAAAAGTATCCGTTTCTTGCATGGCCGCTTATAAGGGGAGTTGTGTCCTTTGTAAACAGTATGGTCATAGGTATGAAGGTCATATCAAAATCAGCCGAAATGGCAGGCCTTGACGATATACAGGCGGAGGGGGACGACGGAAAGCTTGAAAAATGGCTTGTTGAAAAGTTCGGTGATAAGCTTTCCGACTATATAATATATTTTAGTGTATTTATAGCCATTATATTTTCCGTGGTGGTTTTTATGGTGCTGCCGACATTTATAGGCGGATGGCTCACAAACCTTTTTAAGATAAGCACACGTTTAAGGGGCGGTGTAGAGGGTATAATAAGGATACTGATATTTATTGTCTATCTGCTGCTAACCGCACAGATGAACGACATAAAGCGTGTATTTATGTATCACGGCGCCGAGCATAAAACCATAAATTGCTTTGAGAGCGACGAGGAGCTTACGGTCGAAAACGTACGCAGGCATACAAGGCTGCATAAGCGCTGCGGCACCAGCTTTTTGATGTTTGTAATGCTTGTAAGCTTTGTGGTATTCTTTTTTATAAATACCAAGGTGCTTTATCTGAGGGTGCTTTCCAGGATATTGCTGCTGCCCGTGGTTGCGGGGATCTCCTATGAGATAATAAAATGGGCGGGCAGGCATGACAACCTGCTTGTAAAAATAGTGAGTGCGCCCGGCTTGGCTATGCAGCTTATAACCACCAAGGAGCCCGATGACGAAATGCTTGAGGTGGCAATAGCATCTCTTAAGGCAGTGCTTGAGGAGGAGCCCGAGGATAAGGCGGCTGAAGATAAATGACACAGGGTGAGCTGCTTAAAAATATTAAAAAAAAGCTTAAGCAGGCAGATATTGAAAGCAGCCGCATAGACAGTGAGCTGATCGTGATGGAGGCTGTTCCCTGTACGAGGGTGCAGCTTATAACAAGGGAGGACGACGAGCTGCCTCCGGAAGCTGTCAAAAGGGCAGAGAAGATGCTTGAAAGGCGGCTTTTGCGTGAGCCTATGCAGTATATACTCGGCAGATGCGAGTTTATGGCGCTGCCATTTGAGCTTACAGCCGATACCCTTATACCCAGAGGCGATACCGAATGCCTTGTTGAGGCGGTGCTTACGCACATAAATAACAGCGGTGCAAGGACCGTGCTGGATATAGGCACAGGCAGCGGCGCCGTTATAATAAGCCTTGCGGTAATGTCGGATATAAGCGGCACAGCGGTCGACATATCCGAGGGAGCGCTTGTACAGGCACAAAAAAATGCAGTTTTAAACGGTGTGTCGGAAAGAATAAAATTTTTAAAAAGCGATCTTTTTTCCGCCGTGGAGGGACGCTTTGACATAATAGTCAGCAACCCACCGTATATACGCACCGATGTCATACCCACGCTTGACGGTCAGGTAAAGGACTATGAGCCTGTTGCGGCTTTGGACGGCGGTGAGGACGGGCTTGATTTTTACAGACGCATTGCCCGCAGCGCTCCGCTTTATCTTGAAAGCGGAGGTCTTATCGCCTTTGAGATAGGCTTTGACCAGGCGGATGAGGTAAGAAAAATACTTGAAAATGAAAATTTTTATGGTATTATAATTGGTAAAGACCTTGCAGGGCTTGACAGAACCGTTATTGCACGGTTAAAATAACAGGAGGCTTATTATGTTTGACAGGCTTGAGGATATTGAAAAACGGTACGAGGATCTGTCCGAGAGTATAAACGACCCGGATACCATTGCCGACAATGCCCTCTGGAGCAGGCTTGTAAAGGAGCACAGCACTCTTATGCCCATAGTTGAAAAATACAGGCAGTACAAAGTCTGCAAAAACGATATAGATGAGGCAAGGTCGGTGCTTGAAGAAAGCACGGACGAGGAGCTTCGCTCCCTTGCAAAGGAGGAGCTTGCCGAAGGCACGGTCAGGCTCGATAAAATAGGCGAGGAGCTTAAACTGCTTTTGCTGCCCAAGGATCCCAATGACGAAAAAAATGTCGTTGTCGAGATAAGGGGCGGTGCAGGCGGTGACGAGGCAAATATATTTGCGGGGGATCTTTTCAGGATGTACTGCCGCTATGCCGAGCGTGTCGGCTGGAAGACCGAAATAGTCGATTTTAACGAAAGCGAGCTGGGCGGCTACCGTGAAATATCCTTTATGGTAAAGGGAAACGGCGCCTATTCCAAGCTTAAATACGAAAGCGGCGTTCACCGTGTACAGCGTGTACCGTCAACCGAGTCAGGCGGCAGGATACACACCTCCACAGCAACGGTTGCGGTAATGCCGGAGGTTGAGGCGGTGGATGTAAAACTTAATATGAATGACTGCAGGTTTGACGTGTTCAGGGCGAGCGGCAACGGCGGACAGTGTGTAAACACTACCGATTCCGCAGTAAGGCTCACACATATGCCCACAGGCATAGTCATATCCTGTCAGGATGAAAAAAGCCAGCTCCGCAATAAGGAAAAGGCTCTCAAGGTGCTTATGAGCAAGCTCTACGATATGGAGCAGCAAAAGCAGCATGACGAAATATCCGCCGAGAGAAAAAGCCAGATAGGCAGAGGCAACCGCAACGAGAGGATACGCACCTACAACTTTCCGCAGGGGCGTGTCACAGACCACAGGATAGGGCTTACGCTCTACAAGCTGGATTCGGTATTGGACGGACAGCTTGACGAGCTTACAGATGCGCTTATAACCGCCGAGCGTGCCGAAAAACTTAAGGAAGGCAGCGAGGCTGTATAAATATCTACGGTGACAGCACACCGATATACCAATTATCACAGGAGGACAAAAAAATGCACATCAACAAACAGGAATTCAAGACCCAACTCATAGATAACGTAAGAAAGTTATCAAGGAAGAACGACACGGCAACGCCGGATCAGCTTTATGATGCACTTGTGTTCACCATCCGTGACTATGTGACCGACAAGTGGCTCAGGACCCATGAGGTTTACGATAATACAGGCGCAAAGATAGTATGCTACCTTTCGATGGAATTTCTTATGGGACGTTTCCTCGGCAATGCGATACTTAATATGGCTATGATGGACGATATCAAGTCCGTGCTTGACGAGCTTGGTATAGACTATAACCTGCTTGAAAACACCGAGCGTGACCCCGGCCTTGGCAACGGCGGTCTGGGCAGGCTTGCAGCTTGCTTCCTCGACAGCCTTTCGACATTGGAACTGCCTGCTTACGGCTGCGGCATAAGATACCACTACGGTATATTTGAGCAGAGGATTAACGAGCAGGGAGAGCAGGTAGAGCTGCCCGACAACTGGCTTAAAAACGGCGATATGTGGGGTGTAAGGCGTCCCGAGTACTCCGTTGAGGTAAAATTCGGCGGCAACGTAAAGGCAGTAAGGCAGGAGGACGGACAGTATACCTTTGAGCAGGAAAACTATAAATCCGTTATTGCCGTGCCATACGATTATCCGGTTATCGGTTATAACAACAACACCGTAAATACTCTCCGTTTGTGGGACGCAGAGGCAAAAAACGAGTTTGACCTTGACAGGTTCAACAGAGGCGAGCATACAAAGGCGGTTGAAGAGGAGATACTTGCAAAAAGCCTTACCGAAGTGCTTTATCCTGCGGATGACAACTACGCAGGCAAGGAGCTCAGGCTCCGTCAGCAGTACTTCTTTGTATCGGCTACCCTGCAGAGAGTGATAAACAAGTTTAAATCAATGTACGGCAATAACTTTGCTATCCTGCCGGAAAAATACGCATTCCAGCTTAACGATACACACCCAAGCATTGCCGTGCCCGAGCTTATGCGTATACTTATAGACGAAAACGGCGTTGCATGGGACGAGGCATGGGAGATAACCAAAAAGTGCTGTGCATATACAAACCATACAATAATGAGCGAGGCTCTTGAAAAATGGCCTATTGACCTTTTCTCAAGACTGCTGCCACGTATTTATATGATAGTTGAGGAGATAAACAGGCGTTTCTGTGAATTCCTTATCAACAAGCACAATGCAGGCTCCGACAAAATAAGAAAGATGGCTGTAATTGCAGACGGTCAGATAAGGATGGCTTTTCTCGCCATAGTGGGCAGCCACTCCGTAAACGGCGTTGCGGCACTTCATACCGAGATACTCAAAAATCAGGAGCTTAAGGAATTTTACGAAATATATCCCGAAAGATTCAACAACAAAACAAACGGTATCACCCAGAGGAGATGGCTTGGTCACGCAAACCCACGCCTTGCCGGCCTTATAACGGAAACAATAGGCGACAAGTGGTATACCGACCTCGACGAGCTTAAAAAGCTTATACCATATGCCGATGACGACGCCTTTGTTGAAAAGTTTATGCAGATAAAGAGAGATAACAAAAAGGAGCTTTCGGAGTACTTCAAGGTGAATATGGGCATTGACGTAGACCCCGATTCCATTTACGACATACAGGTTAAGAGGCTCCACGAGTACAAGCGCCAGCTGCTCAATATACTGCATGTGCTCAGCATATACAATAAGCTCAAGCTCGACCCAACGCTCGACATTGTACCAAGGACATATATTTTCGGTGCAAAATCGGCTGCGGGATACCGCAGGGCCAAGCTTATAATAAGGCTTATAAATGCGGTTGCCGACCTTGTAAACAACGATGAAACAATTGGCGGCAGGATAAAGGTCATTTTTGCGGAAAATTACAGGGTTACCCTTGCCGAAAAGCTCATACCTGCGGCAGATATAAGCGAGCAGATATCCACTGCCAGCAAGGAGGCATCCGGTACGGGCAATATGAAGTTTATGCTTAACGGTGCGGTTACCATGGGTACTCTTGACGGTGCAAATGTTGAGATAAAGGAGGAGGTAGGCTCCGACAATATCTTTATCTTTGGTATGACAGCAGAAGAGGTAATATCCGAGTATGCAAAAAACACCTACAATCCATGGGATATATACAATATGAACCCCGATGTAAGAGCCGTTATGAATATGCTTATCAACGGCACTCTTGACGAAAACACCGAAATGTACAGAGAGATATACGACTCATTGCTTAACGGCTGGAACGGATCCCGTGCAGACGAGTACTTTGTACTTAAGGACTTTGAGGCTTATGCAGAGGCTCAAAGCAAGGTGGATGATGTCTACAAGGATAAGAAGAGATGGGCTAAAATGGCTATACTCAACACAGCATGCAGCGGCAAATTCTCCAGTGACAGAACCATTAAGGAATATGCCGAGGAAATATGGGGTCTTAAGCCTGTACACATTGATATGTGAAAAATTTAAAAAGTATAATTTAACCTACAAGCAATTCCACCGCCTAAATAGGCGGTGGAATTTTACTTTTTTGACACAAATATAAATTTGCATCTATATTTACTCTAAAAGTGGCTTATATTCAAGCATTTAGAGCGATTACGGATATAAAATACAACAAGTTATATAAGGTGGCAAATATATGATGAAAAATTTTTTTATATTCATATATTAATATTTATGTATCGTAAAAATTATTTTAATCGACCAAGTAAGTCCTCTGCCTTTCAGGCTATGGGGACTTACTGTTATATTAGAAAGGAGTACAAATTTCTTATTAACATTATTGAATGGGACCGTTTAATATTGAAAAATAATGTATGTTTCGGTATAATAATATAAACAGAGATAAATCGAAATTTGTGAGGTATTACAATACCTTAAAGGAACTTTATTTGGTTTGTAATGTTATTACAAATGTAATGGAATGCTAAAAATGGAGGAATGAAATATGGATTTTGTTTTGATGTTTCTTTGCTTTGTATCAATTATATATTGTTGTGATATACCAGTGATTAAAGGGTTTGAAGTATTTGTAAATAATCATGATTCTATGTTATATGGTGTTGGATTAAGTGTTATTGCAGCGTATATATTCTATTTTTTTCAGGTTATAATTCCAAGATTTCTACGTTTTAGACGAACACGAAGTATAGGATATACTAAACTCTATGAAGTTGAAAAATCAATGATAAAGGTGTTTTCTTTTTTGCAAGGAGAAATACCTAATTTAGGAATTATGATTTCACAAGAATTTATAAAAAAATATCTTGAAAAAATAAATATTTTCTATGAAAAATCTAGATATGAGATTCAAAACCATAGAGAGTTATCCGTTTTTGAAGCAATTGTATATTACGATAACAAAATTATATCATTAATTGATGAAATTCTTTCTATGCAGTATTTAGAAAATAAATATGAAAAAATTCTTCTTAAATTAAAGAATTCGAGATTACATTCTGTTTTTGAACAGTGGGCTATGAACTTGCCAGGTGAATATGAACACTATAATATAGACTCAAATAAAGGAACTAGTACGGGTTACAATTGGGTTAATATAAAAGTTGTAAATGAGGATATATTTTCTTCTATTGATGAATATTTTAATATATACAATCAGATAAAAAAATCAAGAAAAAAACTATCTCAAAGGATTATTTAATTATTGTATTGTACTAAGCGATAAATTTAGGGTTTATTTAGATGTTAGAGAAAACAAAAGTATTGATTTGAGGTGATACAATGGCATCGAGTAAAGAATATTTGGACTTTATTTTAGGGCAGTTATCCAAATTGGATGAAATTACATATCGAGCTATGATGGGAGAGTTTATCATCTATTACTGTGGCAAAATCATAGGTGGTATCCATGATGACAGATTGCTGTGAAACCGATAAATTTTGACAGGTTTGTTCAATGTCATGTATGATGAATTGCCGACACCAAAACCGACAAAGAAGAAATAGACGAATTCCTGTTTATCGCTGAGTTTTACAAAATAAAATTATATATTTAAACAACAATCCCGATAAGGACTTATTCTTTATCGGGTATTTTTATGCCCAAAATTCAAGTGAGGTGATGTTTATGAACTACAACGAAGAGATATCCGACATAAAATCAAATATATTATTATCACACCTCAAAATTTTACTGCTTGAAGAAGTAAAACCTAAACGGTTGTCATAAAACAGGTTGAAGTTATCCCAAATAAATGATATACTGAAATAAATACATAAAAAAGGTGGGATAAAAATTATGAATGATCAAAAAGAAAAATTCAAACCCTATATTCCTGCCGATAAGGTGCTGCCGGAGTTTACAATAACTTCCGTTATACTCGGCATCATTCTTTCGGTAGTTTTTGGCGCAGCAAATGCCTATCTGGGTCTGCGTGTAGGTATGACAGTTTCGGCATCCATACCTGCAGCTGTTATTTCTATGGGAGTAATACGCCTTATTTTGCGTAAAAACTCTATCCTTGAAAACAATATGGTCCAGACGATTGGTTCGGCGGGTGAATCCTTGGCGGCAGGCGCAATTTTCACACTTCCTGCCCTTTTTATGTGGGCAGCGGAAGACAGCAGCGTTTCTGCTCCGTCATTTATTACTATTACGTCTATAGCATTATGCGGCGGAATACTGGGCGTGCTGTTTATGATCCCCCTGCGCAACGCTCTTATTGTGCAGGAACATGGCGTGCTTCCGTTTCCGGAGGGTACTGCCTGCGCAGAAGTGCTCCTTGCAGGAGAGGAAGGCGGAGATAAGTCAAAGCTTGTTTTTTCCGGCCTTGGCATATCGGCAGTATATAAATTTATAGCAGACGGCATAGGACTTTTTCCGAGTGAAGTAGACTGATCCATAAAGTCATACAAAGGCTCCGGAATAGGTATGGACGTTTTGCCTGCTCTTTTGGGTGTCGGTTACATATGCGGTGCAAGAGTATCTTCATATATGCTTGGAGGTGCAGTCCTTGGCTGGTTCGTTATCATGCCTATGCTTGTTCTTGTAGGCGGCGATGCTGTTATGTACCCTGCGGATGTCCCCTTCAGCGCTCTTAGCACTTGGGACCTTTGGGGCAGCTTTGTGCGCTACATAGGCGCAGGCGCTGTGGCTGCGGGCGGTATAATAGGCCTTATAAAATCCCTTCCTCTTATTATATCCACATTTACCAAGGCTATGAAGGGCTTTGGCGGCGGAAGCGGCGTATCACGCACAGAAAAAACCTTGTCCGTTCCTACCGCCATGATAGGTGCATTGATAACAGCCGTACTTCTTTGGTTCATACCAAGTATACCTGTAAATCTGCCGGCTGCCATTATGATAGTTATTTTCGGTTTCTTCTTTGCTGTTGTTTCGGCTCGTATGGTAGGTCTTGTAGGTTCTTCCAATAACCCTGTTTCGGGTATGGCGATAGCTACACTTCTTATCTCTACCGTAATACTTAAGTTTACGGGTTTTACGGGCATTGCAGGCATGACAACAGCTATTTGCATAGGTACTGTTATCTGTATCGTAGCCGCAATGGCAGGCGATACATCTCAGGATCTTAAGACAGGCTATATAGTGGGCGCAACTCCCTATTGGCAGCAGATAGGCGAGCTTATAGGCTCGGTGGCTGCGGCTCTTGCTATTGCAGGGGTTTTGTACCTTCTCAATGCAGCATGGGGTTACGGCTCAAGCAATATACCGGCTCCGCAGGCAACACTTATGAAAATGGTCGTTGAAGGTGTTATGGAAGGTAATCTTCCATGGGGTCTTGTGTTTGTGGGTGCATTTATTGCCATAGCCGCAGAAATAGTCGGTGTGCCGGTACTTCCTTTTGCAATAGGTCTTTATCTTCCTATTCATCTTTCCACGCCGATAATGGTTGGCGGACTCATAAGGCTTTGGGTAGAAAAGCGTAAGTTTAACAGCGAAAAAAGACGTGAAGAGGTCATAGGCAACGGCGTACTTTATTCTTCGGGTATGATTGCCGGTGAGGGCCTTATGGGAATTATTCTCGCTTTATTTGCGGTTTTCGGTATAAATATAAGTCTTAACGGTCTGTTGGGAAACTGGGGCGGAATAGCATTCTTTGTTGTTCTTGCGGCAATAATGATCAAATTTATGTTTGGCAAAGTAAAATATAAACAATAACGCTTGAAAAGTCCGATAGCTTTTCAGACAGAAACAAAGGTGAATAAATGGCTAAAAAAATAAAAATGCCGCCTAACTACCTTGACTTTATATTTTTTAAAAACGAATGCCTGAGCTGGTCGTACAACGATAATAAAGTTGTGGTTGTTGACATGGAAAACAAAGGTTTATACAATAAGCTGGCTCAAATATTATTCAAAAAACCGAAGGTAAGCCATATTTCCCTTGACAAATACGGGACTGTCATGTGGGAGAGTATAGACGGCAAAAACAGTATAAGCGACATAATACATATTATGGAAGAAAGTTTCCCGGATGAAAGGAAACGAATGCTTGACAGAGTAGTTACATTTGCTGCCGTTCTTGAGAGAAATGGTTTTATACATAAGTAAATTTAACCGATAAGTAAGACCTCGCCTATTTAGACGGTTGGATATTACTATTGTGTTAGGAGAGAGATTAAACTCCAACCTAATACAAAGACTTTACAAAAAAGCTGTCAATTGTGGATACGCAGCAGCGGAACAAACCGGGGTACTCGATTTGCGAACTACCATTTTTTGTTCCTCAGCGTAAACGGAGTACCAATATCATTGACTGTTAAAAATATCCCTCGGATACTTCCGTGGGATATTTTGTTGGTTTTTCTATGATGTTGTTTCGACAACCTCTTAGATGATATAATTATATTGGGCTTTGACGGTTTTACTGCTAAAATCCTTAATTAAATATACGATACATCAAAGTATTTCTCGGCAGTTTGGTTTTAACTTTGTAAATTTATAATGAAATAAAAAAACGTTGCTTTTTATCTATCTGTTGCACCTACAAATTCATTCGTACTTTTATCTAATATATCTTGAATTTATATCTGCTTTTTTATATAATTATTGTATATTTATCTTTTGCAGCGTAGGCACTTAACAGCGTAATTATGCGTAGTATGACAAAAAATATAAGGGTTGATCATATGAAACAGGATTTTAAAAAGAATGAGCATTATATAATAGATATTACGGACATAGGAGTGAACGGAGAGGGCATAGGCAAGGTAAACGGCTTTACGTTTTTTGTTGACGGGACGCTGCCCGGTGAAAAAGCGGAAATTATTGCAACAAAGATTAAAAAGGGCTACGGCTATGGCCGTCTTGTGAATATAATAGCAGCCTCTCCCGACAGGATTGAGCCAATGTGCCCTGTTGCGGGCAAATGCGGTGGATGCTCTCTGCAGCACCTATCATATCCCGCTCAGCTTGTATATAAGACAGAAAAAGTACGCCAAAATCTTGCACGCATAGGAGGCTTTTGCGATATCGGAGTATCTCTTGCAATAGGCACACATCAGCCTTTCAGATACCGCAACAAGGCGCAATATCCTGTTGCTTTTGCAGACAACGGTATTGTATACGGATTTTACGCAAACCACAGCCACAGAGTTGTACCCTGTGAGGACTGTGCTATAAATTCCGCAGAAAACAAGCCTATACTGGAGGCAATAAAGGCATTTGCCGTAAAATACGGGCTTGATGTATATGACGAGGAGAAGCATTGCGGACTTTTAAGGCATATCGTTATAAAAAACGGCTTTCACACAGGGGAAACAATGGTATGCCTGGTGATTAATTCGGACAGCTTTGAGTACGAAAAGGAACTTGCCGCCGCTCTTTCGGTTTTTGAGAGCGTCAAAAGCATATATCTGAGCTTTAATACAAAAAACACAAATGTGATAATGGGCGATAAAAATAAGCTGATAAGCGGCAAAGACACTGTTACCGATACCATAGGTGAACTTAGGTTTAATATATCGCCGCTTTCGTTTTTTCAGGTTAATCCGATACAGACGGAAAAGCTTTACTCCACCGTTTTGGAGTTTGCAGACCTTAACGGCAGCGAAACGGTTATAGATGCTTACTGCGGCATAGGCACCATATCGCTGTTCCTTGCAAAGAGGGCAAAAAAGGTCTATGGTGTAGAAATTGTTTCCGAGGCCGTTGATGCCGCAAGGCAGAACGCACTTCTTAACAAGATAGAAAATGCCGAATTTTTTGCAGGCAGGGCGGAGGACATCGTACCGATGCTGTATGAAAAAAATGCCGTAAGAGCGGATGTTGTTGTGGTTGATCCTCCCCGCAAGGGATGTGACGAGAACCTGCTTAAACTTATTGAGGATATGCTGCCCCAAAAGGTTGTGTATGTTTCCTGCGATAGCGCTACCCTCGCCCGTGACCTTAAAATATTGTGCAGTAAAAGCTATAGCATAAAAAAGGTGCAGCCTGTGGATATGTTTCCGCAGACGGTGCACGTGGAGTGCGTGGTGTTGATGTCACGGGTTAAGGACTGACCGCTGAAAAAGTGCTGTGTTTACGGGATTTTTTAGCCTTTGGGTGGTAGCGGTGGTGAGTAGAATTAACCGTGAAAACTGCTCTGTCGGAACTTATCAACCGTTTTGATTGGAGGGTTGGGTAGGTTATTTAGATGTTAGAGGGTCAAGTAGGCTGGTTGGATGTTTTTTTCGGTGGGGTTGAGTTAGTTGTTTAGATAAAAATGCCTGAGGGCTTACTTTATTTAGAGTCGAAAAGCGATGAAATAACTACAAGAT
>CANQDF010000007.1 GCA_947591605.1 uncultured Clostridia bacterium
AGTTTGAACACTTACATTTTACCATAAGTTTCACTTTGAGTCATTTTTTATTGTGTCATTTTATTTTACAACTTCCCGCTAATCAAGACATCACTGTTGTATTCGTAAGATGCCGTCGATTATGAGTACATAGCATAAACGGAGTATAGATATCCTTGGCTTTATGCTGTTAAACCTACATAAAACAGTTAGGAAACCGATAACGAAAATTTAAAGTGTATAATTAATTATATATTGTAACCGTTTTTGTTGCCGCATCATACTCTATTGAGCTGTCGGGTATACCGAGGGCATTTGCCGTTGCTCTGAGGGGCAAAAACAGTCTGCCGTCCTTTATCTGAGCGGGCGTATCGGTCTTTATGCTGCCGTCCGTACCGCCTTTGTAAAGCTTGATGGTGTTCGTATCCGCCGTTATGGATACATATGTATCGCTCTGAGGAGTGATGCGCACGGTTTTTGTGCGTGCATCATAGCTTATGTTTTTATCCTCTATGCCCAAAGCGTTTGCTACGGCACGCAGAGGCAGCATTGTACTGCCGTTTGATATATATGCGGGTACATCTATCGGATAAGAGATCCCGTTCACGCTGTAGCTGTCGGCGCCGATCTGTATCTTTACCGTATCGGGCAGTTTTGTTGTGGTATCGGCTGCGGCTTCCGTAGTACGGACGGGTGCAGCTTCCGTAGTCTGAACGGCTGTAGCGGCGGTCGTTGTTTCCGTGGTCTGCTCCGATGTGATATCCTCTGCCTGAGCATCATATGAGGCGACCGCAATGGTGCTGTCAAGAGGCACTATACTTGCCGTAAAGGTAGCCGTCATAAGAAGTGCCGAAAATTTTGACCCCGAGTTTCTGGTCACGGCACAGTCCTCGAGGATTATCTCGCCGTTTTCTTCGGGCGTATCGGCGGTTATCGTAATATATGCCTTGGAAGGGTTTTTGCCGTCTACGGAAAAGCTGACGATGTTTTCAAACTTGCCTGTACCCGTGATCTTTGTTTCCCCAGTAAACTTAAAGCCCGTATCAAGACTCAGAGTGATCTTCTGGTTTTGCTTATAGGTTTGTGTTGAGCTGTCGGTTATCGTAATTTTTTTAAGTACGCCGGATTTGTTTATCTTGGCTTTGTTGCCGTGCAGGGTAAGCCTGCCGTCTATGCTTTTTGCAATAAGTATGTTGGCGTTTGATACGGTGGTTTCGTTGCCGTTTACAATAACCCTTATTTCTCCGGAGTTTGTTATGGTGCAGTATATGGGCAGCAGTATGTTTCGGCCGCCGCCGAAGTTGATCTCATCGGGGCCGGTGCCCACATCCGCCATAATTTCAAGGGTATTTTTGTTGACCTTTCTGTAGGTGACGCCCTGCTGGATCGTTCCGCTGTTTCCGTAATCCCACTCGGCACCGGAGAGCTCAACAAAAAAGCTGAGATCCTCGGTGTGATCTCTTGACCAGCCTATAGCGATAACAGGGGCATTGCTGCTGTCAAACGAGCTGTTTATTTTTACATTTTTAACATCGGATTTGTAGCGCCAGATGCTGCATGATGCGTTTGCACTTACCGAAAAAGCAAATATGCCAAGCAGCAATACCGTGCAGAAAAATAATTTTTTATTCATATAGTTACCTCCTTATAATTATAAGCTAATGTTATCATTATATCGACCGTATGTCAAAGAAAAAATTTATTAAAATTGTAGATTGACGAATAACTCATTAAGTTTAGCAAATCAAGGCGTCGCAGACCGAAATACGCAGGCGGAATTTATTTCCGCCGAGGAAAACAGCGAGTTTCAAGGGACTTTTGGTCCCGCCGGAATGAGCTGTTTATACTTCTGCTTATCCTCGAAAAAGTCCCGAAGGAACTTTTTCGAAAATAAAAAATTTATTAAAATTGTTTGAGTTTTGGTATTTTTGTGGTATTATACAGATAAGGAGGTACAATTATGAATGACGGAAAATATACCTTTGAGGATTTTGTAAGGATAATGGAGAGGCTGACAGCTCCTGACGGCTGCCCATGGGACAGGATACAGACCCACGAGAGCCTTAAAAGATACATGATAGAGGAGTGCTATGAGGCTATAGAGGCAATAAATAAAAATGACAGTGCAAACCTTTGCGAGGAGCTGGGGGATATAATGCTTCAGGTGGTGTTTCACAGTCTGCTTGCAAAAAAGGAGGGCAGCTTTGATCTGGATGATGTGATAAACGGTGTCAGCATTAAAATGATAAACCGTCACAGGCATATATTCGGTGATGCAAATGCTGATACACCGGATGAGGTGCTGCGCAGCTGGGAAGATATAAAAAAAGAGGAAAAGGGTTATAAAAGCGTTACGGAACAGCTAAGGAGCGTGCCGTCATCTCTGCCTGCTCTTATGCGGTGTGAAAAGGTGCTTGCCAAAGCCGAAAAGCTAAATGAAGGCAATAAAACATATGATAGATTTTGTGATGAAGCAGTAGAAATTTTGCATACACTCAGTAACGATGAAAACCTGTCCGAGGAGGACAAAATGGGTAAAATTGGCAAAATTTTGCTTTTGATTACAAATATTTCAAGAAAAAATAAAATAAATCCTGAATTTGCCTTGACAAATGCCGTAGAAACGTATATAAATAAATTTGAGTGCATTGAAAATACCTTTGGGCTCGGGGTAGAAAAATGAGGATACGCATACACAGAGCAAAGGTATTTTAAGGCTTATATAAAAAGGAGGATATTTAAATGAACAAGACGGAATTAGTAGCAAAAATGGCAGAAACTTCGGGTCTTAGCAAAAAGGATGCCGAAAAGGCTCTCAAGGCTTTTGAGGAGGCTGTTACAGCTGAACTCGTTGCAGGCGGTGATGTAAGGCTTGTAGGCTTTGGTACCTTTGATGTTAAGGAGAGGGCAGCTCACGAGGGCGTTAATCCACAGACAAAGGCAAAGATCACAATACCTGCTTCAAAGGCTCCAAGGTTTAAGGTTGGCAAGGCTCTTAAGGATGCCGTAAACAAGTAATTTTTTAACCTATAAGTAAGCCCCCGCCTCCTTAGGCGGTGAGGTCTTACCGGTGGGATATAACCCGCCTGACACATATCTGCCCGGTCATTTACTTGATCGGGCTTTTATTTGCAATTGCTTTTGAACAATATTTATAAGGAGGCATTTATGAGGCTTGACAAATATCTTAAAGTCAGCAGGATAATAAAAAGACGCACCGTTGCAAACGAGGCATGCGATGCGGGCAGAGTGAGTGTAAACGGTAAAACGGCAAGGGCATCTCTGGATGTAAAGCCCGGAGATATAATTGAAATAGCCTTTGGCAGCAATACAACAAGGGTGGAGGTGCTGTCGGTAAAGGAAACCGTAAAAAAGGACGATGCACAGCTTATGTACAAAAGCGTTTAAATGTGCTGCTTTTGCCCTAGGGCTGCGTTTTTATGCCGCAAGCATATTATAAGCCGTGTAAGCATAAACTGTTTAATAAAGGCTTATACAGGGGTCAAAACAATGGAGCAGAGGACAGAGAGCAAGCATACGTTTATGCTTGAAAAACGAGGCAAAATGAAGTTAACGGGCGTTACGGAGGTCATAAGCTTTGACGAGCTGTCGGTAATAGCCGATACGGACTGCGGTGTTATAATAATCAAGGGTGAAAATCTGCATATAGACAGCCTTGACCTGGAAAAGGGCGATATGTCGCTGGACGGAAGCATTGACAGCGTTTCCTATGAGGAAAGCGACAGCTTTTTCGGCGCCAAGGGTTCGTTTTTGAGCAGGCTGTTCAGGTAGGTGATAATGTGATATTATCCATGTCGGAACAAGCGGTCAATTTTCTTATACTGGTGGCTGCCGGCGCTGCGGCAGGCATTATGTATGACCTTGTGCGCATTTTAAGGAGGCTTGTAAGGCACGGTACGCTGCTGCTCAATGCCGAGGATATTGTATTCTGGTTTTTGTTTACGCTTGGTATTATGCTTATAATACTATGGGAGAGCAACGGGGTGTTAAGATTTTTTTCGGTTGCGGCTCCTATAATAGGCATGATCTTATACTTTGGCATGCTCAGCCCCTTATTTATGCCGCCTGCGACCGCCGCAGCAGGCTTTATTGTTAAAACGGCAATGGTAATTGTGCATATATTT
The DNA here is from genome assembly GCA_947591605.1 of uncultured Clostridia bacterium. GTDB lineage: Bacteria > Bacillota > Clostridia > Lachnospirales > CAG-274 > CALWRD01. Next base: position 4,125 of record CANQDF010000007.1, read on the forward strand.
TGCGTTCCATTGGCATTTATTGTCAATTTGTTTCTTTTGCCGATAAAAAAAGTAAAAAAAGTATTATATAAATTTAACAAAATTGTAAAAAGGCTATTGAAAAAACTTTGGAAATATGAGAAAATAGCTAGTGGGTCGGTGTTTAAACAAAATATAAGACTCGGGAAGGCTTATAGGTGCAATAGGGTTGAAGGGCGTAAGAAAAAAACCAAAAAATAAAAACAACTTAATATTTGCTTTTCTTCTTATTGTCATCATAGTCACATTATCGGTGCCTATGTATAAGGGCATTGAAAAGAAGTTCAGGCTTGAAGAGGAAATATCATCTCTTGCGGAGCAGTCGGCGCAGGCTGCGCACTATAATAACGAGCTTAAGGATCGCATCAGATACAGCGACGAGGATGAATATGTTGAAAAGATAGCCAGAGAAAAGCTTAACATGGTCATGCCGGACGAGATACTGTTTATTGATTCGTCAAATCAATAAATATTTTTGCTTGACAAAGCGTTTTGGGTGTGCTATCATAATAAAGTGTTTTACGGGAGCATAGCTCAGCTGGGAGAGCATCTGCCTTACAAGCAGAGGGTCATAGGTTCGAGCCCTATTGTTCCCATCATGTACTCTGCAATATGCAGAGTACTTTTTTGTGCAATTTTTTTTGATGACTTTTGGTAATTTTGCATAAAAATGGTGTTTCTTACGAAACACCATCAAAATTGTAAAGTTGTGAGAGAAAATGTGGGAAATGTGTGCATTCCCTGCAAACGTATCGTATTTCCGACACGCCGTAGCTTTATGTAAAGCCGAAATTTGTTTATACTCAGCCTATAAGCACATCGTTGATTTCTGCCGGCAGTGAAGCGGGGCTGGTATTTGCGGAGATAATAAACTCAACGTTATATTTTTCGCTCATTTCCTTAAGCTTTGCAACAAGCTTGATAAGGTCGTCATTGTCAAGCTTGCCGACTATTTTATATAAACCGTCTATAAATACCTTTTCAATATCGTTATCCTGAGAAAAAATACCGTAAATAAAGCCTACAAGCTCCCTGTAATTTGCGATAGGAAACTCCTTGACCTCTACAAAGCGTATGTCATAGTGCAAATCATAAATGTGCCTGTTGTCGTCATCAATGTAAACAACATGACCGTTTGACTCCTTAATGGCGGAATTTGCCATCTCAATGAGGCGCTTTGTCTTGCCTTCACCCTTTTCACCTGCGAGAATCTGAACCATAATGATCTCCTCCTTTATAAATTAATCATAATGCTCAAGTGACATTACATATTTTCTGCTCATATGTATATCTTTATTATAAATATTCTATAAAAATAAATAAATCCCTTTTTTATTTTTATAATTTTTCAATAAATTTAAAAAAAATTCGGTGTGCAAATTAACACTTGAAAAATTTGACGATTTAGGTTAAAGTTATATTATGGTAGTTTATGTGCAAAACAAGGTTTTGTAATGATTTATATATAAAGACGGACAAAAATTTACCGTTCAGGCAAAACCTGCGGCACGGATTTTTGTCTTATCAATAAACGTAAATAAGTATCAATTACGGCAGAGGTGTTTATTTTGGCAGAAAAGTCGGCAAGGGAATACGGCAACGACAGCATTACGTCATTAAAGGGTGCGGACAGAGTGCGTCTTAGGCCTTCGGTCATTTTTGGCTCGGACGGACTTGAGGGCTGTCAGCATTCGGCATTTGAGATACTCTCCAATTCAATTGACGAGGCAAGGGAGGGCTTTGGAGATAAAATAGAGATAACCCTCTACAAGGATCATTCGATAATGGTTTCCGACCATGGAAGGGGTATCCCCGTTGATTACAACACGGTTGAAGAAAAATACAACTGGGAGCTTTTGTTCTGTGAGCTTTATGCGGGAGGAAAATACGACAATAACAACGGTGATACCTACAGCTTCAGCCTGGGTCTTAACGGGCTTGGGCTTTGCTCCACCCAGTACAGCTCGGAGTTTATGAATGTTGTTATTTTCCGTGACGGTTTCAGATACGAGCTTAACTTTGAAAAGGGAGAAAATGTCGGCGGACTTAAAAAGGAGCCTACATCCAAAAAGGCAACGGGCAGCAGTATATACTGGCGTCCCGACAGGGATGTTTTTACGGATATAAATATACCGCTTTCCTATTTTCAGGATACGCTGCGCCGCCAGTGCATAGTAAATGCAGGGCTTACCTTTGTGCTTACCGACGAGGCAAGCGGCGAGGTGTTTACTTACTGCTATCCAAACGGCATAAAGGATTATCTTTCGGAAATAACAAACGATAAAAACATTACCGAAATACAATACTTTTCTACCGAGGCAAGCGGACGCGACAGGGAGGATATGCCCGATTACAAGCTTAAGTACGAGCTTTCGTTCTGCTTCAACAATGAGATAAACATAATCGAGTATTACCATAACTCCAGCTTTCTGGAGCACGGCGGTTCGCCCGACAAGGCTGCCCGCTCTGCGTTTGTGTATGCAATTGACAAATACATTAAGGACAACAGCCTCTATAAAAAGGACGAAAAAAAGATAATTTTTACCGATATTGAGGACAGCCTTGTGCTTGTAATAAATTCGTTTTCCACCGTTACAAGCTATGCAAACCAGACCAAAAAAGCCATAAACAACAAGTTTATACAGGAGGCAATGACGGACTACCTCAAAAAGCAGCTTGAGGTGTATTTTATTGAAAATAAGGCGGATGCGGATAAAATTGCCGCTCAGATACTTGTAAACAAACGCAGCCGTGAAACGGCGGAAAATACCCGTATCAATATCAAGAAAAAGCTTACGGGCAGCATTGATATGAATAACAGGGTGGAAAAATTTGTAAACTGCCGTACCAAGGACACCGCAAGGCGTGAGCTGTATATAGTTGAGGGCGATTCCGCCCTCGGCTCGTGTATGCTGGGCAGGGATGCGGAGTTTCAGGGCATTATGCCCATAAGAGGCAAGATACTCAACTGCCTTAAATCTGGCTATGAAACAATATTCAAAAGCGAGATAATAACAGACCTTTTAAAGGTGATAGGCTGCGGAGTCGAGATAAAGTCAAAGCACAACAGCGGTCTTAACGCATTTGACCTGGAGCTTTTAAGGTGGAATAAGATAATAATATGCACCGATGCCGATGTGGACGGTTTTCAGATAAGGACGCTTTTGCTCACCATGATATACAGGCTTGTGCCCACTCTTATAGAAAAGGGCTATGTATATATTGCGGAATCCCCGCTTTACGAGATAACCTCGGGCAAAAACACTTATTTTGCCTATACCGAAAAGGAAAAGCAGGATATAACCGAAAAGCTCGGCGGCAAGTACCATATCCAAAGGTCAAAGGGCCTTGGCGAAAATGAGCCCGATATGATGTGGCAGACCACAATGAACCCCGAAACAAGGCGCCTTATAAAGGTCATGCCGCAGGAGGCGGAGGCCACGGCGGATATGTTTGAGATACTGCTTGGGGACAATCTTCAGGGACGCAAGGACTATATAAGGGAAAACGGTCATATGTATATTGACCTTACAGAGCTAAGCTAAGGAGGGCGGCATACTTATGCCAAAAAAAAGCAAAAAAGACGGAGGACATCACGCATCGGGTACGGAAAGCAAATATCGGGAGCAGGGCATAGTGGATACCCTGCGCACCAATTACATGCCTTATGCAATGAGCGTTATACTTTCAAGGGCGATACCGGCAATAGACGGTTTTAAGCCCGCTCACAGAAAGCTGCTTTATACCATGTATACCATGGGGCTGCTTAAGGGGGCGAGGACAAAATCCACCAACGTTGTCGGCCAGACTATGAAGCTTAATCCGCACGGAGATGCTTCCATCTATGAAACCATGGTGCGCCTTACAAAGGGACATGATGCGCTTTTGCTGCCGTATATTGATTCAAAGGGCAACTTCGGCAAGCATTATTCAAGGGATATGGCTTATGCGGCATCCAGATATACCGAGGTAAAGCTTGACGGCATATGCAGCGAGCTTTTTAAAAACATAGACAAGGACACGGTAGATTTTGTGGATAATTATGACGGCTCGCTTAAGGAGCCCGTGCTTTTTCCCACAAGCTTTCCCAATATACTGGTTGCACCCAATCAGGGTATAGCCGTAAGTATGTCCAGCAACATATGCAGCTTCAATCTAAAGGAGGTGTGCAGGGCGGCTGCGGCATATATCAAAAACCCGGGCTGTGATATAAAAAAATATCTGCTTGCACCGGATTTTTCTACGGGTGCGCAGCTTATATACGACCCCGAGGAAATTGAGCAGATATACAATACGGGCACGGGCGGCTTCCGTATGAAGGCAAAGTACCGCTTTGACAAAAAAAATTCGGTCATAGAGATATACGAGATACCCTACAGCACCACGATTGAGGCTGTTATAGAGCGAATAATAAAAAATGTTAAGGAAAACAAGCTTAAGGAAATAAACGACGTCAGAAACGAAACCGATCTTAACGGCCTTAAAATAGCAATAGATATAAAGAGGACAGCCGACCAGGACAAGCTTATGCAGAAGCTCTACAGGCTTACTCCTCTCTCGGACAGATTCTCGTGCAATTTCAACATACTTGTGGACGGTGCGCCCCGTACAATGGGCATAAAGGGCATACTGGAGGAATGGCTTAAATTCCGTATTGAATGTGTAAAACGCCAGACTGCATACGATTTTGACAAAAAGTATGAAAAGCACCATCTGCTTGCAGGCTTAAAGCAGATAATGCTCGATATAGACAAGGCTATAAAGATAATAAGGGATACCGAGGCGGAATCGCAGGTAATACCAAACCTTATGAAGGGCTTTGATATAGATGAAGCACAAGCCGAATATATTGCGGAGATAAGGCTCAGAAACCTTAATAAGGAATATCTGCTCAACCGTGTTTCCGAGATGGAACAGCTTGAGAGCGATATGTCGAGGCTGTCCGATATACTTAAGGATCCTGCGCTTGTAAAGGAAGTTATAATAGGCGAGTTAAACGAGGTGGCAAAAAAATACGGCACGCCTCGCCGCACCGAAATAATACCTATAGAGGCGGAAAAGGAAAGCCGTATAGATACGGAGGAGTTTATTGAAGACTACGGCATAAGGCTCTTCCTTACAAAGCATAATTACTTTAAAAAAATAACGCTTGTATCCCTGCGTTCCTCCGGAGAGCAGAAGCTCAAGGAGGAGGATGAGATAATGCAGGAGCTTGAAACCTCAAACAAGGCGGACGTGCTTATGTTTTCAAGCAAGCAGAATGTTTATAAGGTCAAGGCGTATGACCTGCCGGAAACCAAGGCAAGCAATATGGGCGAATACCTTAACAACCTGCTGGATATGGACAGCGACGAGTATATAGTTTATATGGCTGCCACCTACGATTACAGCGGTTATATGCTGTTTGCCTTTGAAAACGGAAAGGTGGCAAAGGTGGATATGTCCTGCTATGCCACAAAGGTAAACCGTAAAAAGCTTATAAATGCCTACTCGGATAAATCAAAGCTGGTAGGCGCATATTTTACCGCCGAGGATACGGATATTGTCCTTATAAGGGATGCGGATAAGGCGCTGCTTTTCAACACGGAGCTTATCCTGCCCAAAACAACCAAAAATACGGTCGGTGTTCAAGTGTTCACGCTTAAAAAGAAAAACAGCCTGCTGACACGCATGATACCGAGGGAGGCTTTTGTATCCGATGAGGCGGAAAAACGTTACCGCACAACTCAGGTTCCGTCAGGAGGTCATTTTTTGAGCGATCCCGATAAGGCGGCAAACGGCTTGCCTTCGCAGATAAACCTGTTCTGACCGTAAATACGCAAACGAAATTAAATTTATTACGGAGTTATAATGAGATCTACTAAATATATATTTATGCTGTTTTTGTCAATGTATATAAGTGCCTGTATAAGCCCTGCCGTGCCTTTGCCTGTAGGCGAGGGGGAAAACAAGCTTAAATACATTGCTTTGAGCGCCGTTATCTATTTGGTGCTTATGCTTTGCGACAGACTTTTGCTTGCTGTTGCGCACATAAACGGCAATAGTGTGTGGATGGATATTTATGAACGCCCCCTCAGGGAGGAAAAACGCATTTACGGGCTTGATGTTGTACGTTTTTTTGCCGTTATATCCGTGCCGTCCATCCATTTTATGGGGCTTACGGGCTTCTATACAACGCCGCTTGAGGGGCTGCCTATGTTCGGAGCGGTGTGTGCAAGGTGGCTTTTTATATGCTGTGTGCCTCTTTTTTTGACCTTGACGGGCTATTTCAAGCACAAAAACGGCATAAATGCCGCACACTATAAAAGCATATTTGCAGTTCTTGCAACACACATTGCAATTACCTGTTTAAGGCTGTATGTTGACAGCAGGTATCACGGCATTGAGCTGACAAGGGAATATGTGACAGACAGGCTCGTGTATTTTGAATACGGCTGGTATGTAAAGCTTTACATAGGCATAATGCTGCTTGCGCCTTTTTTTAACCTTATTTGGTCGGCCATAAAGGAAAGATCTCATAAGGAGCTGCTTATACTTACCCTTATACTGCTGTGTTCAATGGGGCCTCTTACCTTTGATATAATACCGTCAAGCTGGGTAATACTGTATGTGTTTATGTATTATTTTATAGGTGCATACCTGTGCGAATACGAGATATACATAAACAAATGGCTTAATTTGGCTCTGCTTTTTGCGGCGGTGGCAATAACCTCCTGCGGCAGCTTTTTGCATACGGGCACCGACGGCTGCTTTAACTGGGATTTTGCCGCATACGGCTCAAATTCGGGCTATTCCTCTCTGCCATGCGTTATTATAACGTTTTTGCTTGTTACGCTCCTTATAGATGCCGATACGGGCTTTAAGCCTATACGTACCGCCTTTTACAGCTTTTCCGTGGTATCGCTTGAAATGTATATGCTCAGCCAGATGTTTGACGGCATAATATACCCAAAGCTTAATTTTGACTCGTTTATGGATATATTCCCCCGTATGCCGGCAGTGGTCGGTCTGATCGTGCTGCTTTCATACATAGTTTCACATATAAAAAGGCTTTTGTTTTTTATAATAAGTGCGCCTTTGTACATATTCAACAAAAAACAATAGCTTTTGTCTGTATTTTTAACCAAAATTATGTTATTTGCAAAATAACTGTTGACTTGATGCCGTTAATTGTGTATAATGTAATTACAAAAAAGAAATACACATAAGCAATTTTAAACAATGTGTTTCTTTTTAAGAGAAGGTCTTAAATATATAATTTATTATGAAGGGAGTGGGTTCCGCCAAGAACTTTAGTTTTTTAGCTTAACGGTACAGGCTTTACATCTTTTTTACAAGTTTTCATTTCATATGTAACCGATGTGTAGAACAGATTCTTATCTTTCGTAAATTTTATTAATTGGATCGTTAAATTTTTTTTAAAATTTTCATATAGATAAGCTATAAAAGCATAACCGTAGAGCATTGATACCGTATAAGCACAGGGTAAACCGAAGATTTGGTTTTTAACAGCGAGGTACAGACCGATGAACAGATGAGTTTTTTTACAGAACAAAATCCAAACGGGAGGTACGGTCCGATGAAAGTATCAGTTTAGGACTTAGGTCAAGGACAAAATCTTACTTAGTGAGGTAAAAGCCAATGGATGGATCTAATTATATCGGCGGTTGGTTATAAGTTATACAGCATTTTAGCCTAACGGTGGTTATACCGTAAAATTTAATTTGATACTTGCTTTTGTATGATGATTGATCGGGTACCGATAAAGGACAAAGCTTAACAAATTTATTGTTGGAGGTACGGTCCGATGAACAGTGCAAATATTTAAACCGAAAAAGAAACGGAGATTTAAAAGTGAATACAGAAATTGAAGTAATAATGTGACCTGTCATTAAATCGTATGATGAAATGACAGGTCATTAATTTTGTCAAAATTTGCTAAAAATACAAAAAACTATTGACAGTACCTCAATTTAAGGTATAATTTATATATATGCAAAAGACTGTGACGGAAAGAGTAGCCTATGCTGTTGGCTCAGAGAGGGGCATGTTTGCTGTGATTGCTCTGCTTTAAGGTAGGTGAAGTGCATTCCCGAGTCTGCAGGGTGAGCTTTCGGTAGGTAAGCCCTGCACGTTTTATCGGCGTTAACGATGCAAGAGGGAGCTTTTTTAAGCTCCAATTAGAGTGGAACCACGGCAGCCTCGTCTCTAGATGTGAGATGGGCTTTATTTTTTTGGCTCATACTTTTATTGACCGCCGAAAGAAAATTTTGTATAATGATAATATGTTTATTTAACGGAGAAGTAGCTATGAAACTGTTAAGTGATTTTAATACAATAAAACGCAAGGATCCCGCAATAAAGAGCGGTGTAGAGGTGCTGCTGTATCCAAGCTTTTGGGCAATGCTTATGTACAGGCCCGCACATGTTTTTTACAGGCACAGGCTGTTTTTCCTTGCAAGGCTTATATCCCAGCTTGCAAGGCTGCTTACCGGTATAGAGATACACCCGGGTGCGGTTATAGGCGAGGGCATGTTTATCGACCACGGCATGGGCGTTGTTATAGGAGAAACCTGTGAGATAGGCAGCAATGTTACCATATACCAGGGCGTAACGCTGGGAGGCACGGGCAAGGATGTGGGCAAAAGACATCCTACGGTAGGCGATAATGTAATGATAGGCTCTGGCGCAAAGGTCCTTGGGCCGATTGTCATAGGCAGCAACTCAAAGGTGGGCGCAGGCTCTGTTGTTATACACGATGTGCCGGAAAATTCCACCGTAGTGGGCATACCCGCAAGGGTGGTAAGGCGCAGCGTTGTGCAGGATACTCCTTCGGATGAGCTTGACCAGATAAGGCTGCCCGATCCGGTCGAAATAGAAATTTCCAGCCTGCGTGCAAGGCTTGAACTGCTTGAAATTAAAATGAAAAACAATAATGCTTCGGAGGAGAGAAAAAATGAAAATATATAATACACTTACCGGCGTTAAGGAAGACTTTGTGCCAATGGAGGCGGGCAAGGTAAAAATGTATGTATGCGGCCCTACCGTGTATGATTATATCCATATAGGCAATGCAAGGCCTTATGTTATTTTTGATACCGTAAGGAGATATATGGAATATAGGGGTCTTGAGGTAAACTATGTACAAAACTTTACCGATGTTGACGACAAAATAATAAATAAGGCGATCAAAGAGGGCGTCGATTCCTCGGTAATATCGGAGAGATATATTGCCGAGGCGCTCAAGGATGCCGAAGGCTTAAACGTAGAGCCTGCCACCGTAAACCCCAAGGTCACCGAGGAGATGCCCGAAATAATAGAGATGATACAAACGCTCATAGACAAGGGGTATGCTTATGAGGTGGACGGCAGTGTGTTTTACGATACAAAGGCATTTGACGGCTACGGCAAGCTTTCCGGTAAAAATATTGACGAGCTCGAGGCAGGCGCACGCATAGAGGTGGATACCAGCAAAAGGAGCCCTATGGATTTTGTCCTTTGGAAGCCTAAAAAACCGGGTGAGCCTGCATGGAGCTCACCATGGGGAGAGGGACGTCCGGGCTGGCATATCGAATGCTCTGTTATGGCAAAAAAATACCTCGGCAATACAATAGACATACATGCGGGCGGCGAGGATCTTATCTTCCCCCATCATGAAAACGAGATAGCCCAAAGCGAGGCTGCAAACGGTGTACAGTTTGCAAGGTATTGGATGCACAACGGCTTTATAAACGTGAATAACGAAAAAATGAGTAAATCAAAGGGCAATTTTTTTACTCTTAGGGATATAGTTGCCGAGGTACCGTATGATGTTGTAAGGTTTTTTATATTAAGCGGTCACTACAGGAGCCCCATCAATTTTTCAAGAGAGCTTATGCAGGCGGCAGGCAACGGCCTTGACAGGATAAAGAGCTGTGCAAAAAGGCTTGATTTTCTGCTTGAAAATTCGGACGGCGCCTTGACGGAGCAGGAGAGCGTCACTGCCGATGAAAGTAAAAAATTCAGACAGCGGTTTGAGGCGGCAATGGACGATGACTTCAATACGGCAAATGCCGTCACGGCTATTTTCGATTTGGTAAAGTTTGCAAACTCAAAGGTTGACGAAGGCTCGTCAAGGGGGCTTGTAAGCACTGTAAAGGACGAGCTGGAGTCGCTTTGCGGCATACTCGGCATCAGGCTTGATAAAAAAAAGGCGGATATTGATGTTGAAAAAATAGAATCTCTTATTGAGGAGCGTACCGCAGCCAAAAAGAATAAGGATTATGCAAGAGCGGATGAGATAAGGCAGCAGCTTTCGGATATGGGCATACTTATTGAGGATACAAGAGCGGGTGTGCGCTGGTCGGTGATGTGATATGTTTGATTTAGCAGGTATTGACAAAGCATGTGACCCCACGCTGCTCTCTCCCCTTGTGCTTGCCTATATAGGGGATGCGGTTTATGAGCTTATTGCAAGGCAGTATACCGTAAACGGGAAAAATGCTCCCGTAAATGTCATAAACTCCCGCACCAGGCACCTTGTAAACGCAGCGGCACAGTCCTGCTCCTATGAAAAAATAAAGGATATGCTTACCGACGAGGAGGCGTCCGTCTACAGGAGAGGCAGAAATGCCAAAAGCCATACTGCGGCAAAAAACCAGACTGTTACGGATTACAGACGTGCCACGGGCATAGAGGCGCTGTTTGGCTATCTTTATCTCAAAGGCAGCAGCGACAGGATATGTGAGCTTTTTGAAAAAATTACACAATGAGGTATTAAACATGAAAAGAAACGATAAAACAAACAAAGGCAGGGAGCTATCTCGGCAAAAAAACCAAAAGTCTGCCGACAGGTCTGCGGCAAAGGGCTTTGAGGCGTATGAGGAGAGCCTGCAGCTTGAGGGCAGAAATGCCGTTATGGAGGCGCTTAACCACGATAAGCCTATAGACAAGATATTTATGAAAAAGGGCGAGATAGAAGGCACGCTTAAGGTAATTGCCGCCAAGGCAAGGGAAAAGGGCATTGTCGTACAGGAGATAGACAAGGTAAAAATGGACTATATGTCATTAAGCAATAACTGTCAGGGCGTTATTGCACGCTGTCCCGCCTATGATTACTGTGAGGTAAGCGATATAATAGAAAACGCACGCAGCAAGGGCGAGGATCCTTTTATAGTTATACTTGACGAGATAACGGATTCACATAACCTGGGTGCGGTCATAAGGACGGCGGAGGCATGCGGCGTACACGGTGTTATTATACCCAAAAGGCGCTCTGTGGGTGTAAATGCCATAGTAAGCAAAACCTCGGCGGGTGCTGCCGAGTATGTGCCGGTGGCCAAGGTCACAAATATTGCAAGAGCTATAGAGGAGCTGCAGGCAGCCAATATATGGGTAGCCTGTGCCGATATGGAGGGTGAACCCTATTTCAAGGCTCCGCTTACAGGCCCTCTGGCTGTGGTGATAGGCAATGAGGGTAAGGGCGTAAGCCGCCTTGTAAAGGAAAAATGCGATTTTTCCGTAGGCATACCTATGTACGGACGCATATCCTCCCTCAACGCTTCCGTATCGGCGGGGCTGATAATGTATGAGGTTATAAGGCGCAGAAGATTTGTTTAAGTCAGGGTGAGTAATTTGGTTGAGGAATATCTGCTGGTTGACGGCTACAACATAATATTTGCATGGAATGAGCTTAAGGAGGCAGCAGATACGGGCCTTGACATCGCCAGGGATAAGCTTATCGATATTTTAAAAAACTATCAGGGTGCAAAGGGGTGCAATATAATACTGGTTTTTGACGCCTATCTTGTAAAGGGCGGCAAAGGCAGCATTGAAAAAAACGACAATATTTATGTTGTGTATACAAAGGAGGCGGAAACCGCAGATAATTATATCGAAAAAACTGCGGCGGTGCTTTCCAAGGATTACAAAGTAAGGGTAGCCACCTCGGATTATCTTGAACAGGTAATTATAATAGGCAAGGGTGCCGTGAGAATATCCGCAAACGACCTTAAAAACGAGGTGGAGGCAGTAAACAGCGACATCCGTAAAAGGATAGAGGCTGCAAAGCCCGTAAAAAACAATATGCTTTTTGACAATTTAGACGCCGATGCAGCTGCATGGCTGGAGGCACTCAGGAGGAAAAAATAATTGACGGATTATTTTGACAGATTTCAAGGCTTGACGGACGAACAGGTCATAGAGCTTATACACAGCGGCGATCTCCTTGCGCAGGAATACCTTATTGAAAAATATAAAGGCCTTGTGCGCATAAAAACAAGGAGTTATTTTATGCTTGGCGCCGAAAGGGAGGATATTATCCAGGAGGGCATGATAGGTCTTTATAAGGCCATAAGAGATTTTAAGGCGGAAAAGCAGGCAAATTTTTTTTCCTTTGCCGAGCTGTGCATTGCAAGACAGATAATTACTGCTATAAAAACCGCAGGCAGACAAAAGCATATGCCGCTTAACTCGTATGTGTCGCTCAACCGATCCGTGTATGACGAAAATGACGAATGTACCTATATTGAACTGCTCAGCTATGACCTCAGCTCAAACCCCGAGGCAATGGTAATAGACACAGAGGAGAAAAACAGCATAGAAAAAAGGATAGCCGTTGTTTTAAGCCCTCTTGAAAGACGTGTGTTTTCGCTCTACCTAAGGGGAAAGAGCTATACCGAAATTGCGGAAAAGATAAATAAGGACGAAAAAAGCATCGACAATGCCCTGCAAAGGGTCAAAAAAAAGGTAGAAAAAATATTAAACGAAAAAAACTGAAAACAGCGTAATGTATACGCAGGCAGCGGGAGCTTTAAAGTATGAAAAAAATGAAAATTGCAGGCATAGTGCTTATCATATTCGGGTTGTGTCTTATTGCTTCGGCTCTTACCATGCACTTTATTGCGGAGGACAGGAGCAAGCGCATGGTGCAGGCATATATGGACTATGCAAGCGCCCTTACGACCGTTCAAACCGAGCAGGAACCGCTTACCGAGGGTACGACCGAGGAGCAGCCTATGCCGACGCCGGCAACAGAGCCTCTGCCCGAGATAGTTACTGTGCCTGAGGGCGTTATGGGTGTAATGGTTATTGAAAAGATAGATCTTATAGCCCCTATTGCCGAGGGTACCAATATGAGGAGCATACAATATGCGTTGGGTCATTTCAAGGGTACCGCCCTGCCCGGGGAAACAGGCAATTTTGCCGTTGCCGGGCACAGGAGCTATACCTTTGGCGAATATTTCAGCAGGCTTGACGAGGTGACGCCGGGCGATATAATAAAGGTTTTGTACGGCGGCAAAAATTATGAATACGAGGTTGACGAAACCTATGTTGTAGAGCCTCAGCATACGGAGGTTCTTGACCCTACGCCCAATGCCTCTATTACGCTTGTTACCTGTACGCCAAAGTGGACGGCGACGCACAGGCTTATTGTCAGGGGACACCTTACGGAGGCGGAAAATGAGTGATATATCGCTTTATATACATATACCGTTTTGTGCGTCAAAATGCCTTTACTGCGATTTTTTAAGCTTTTCGGGCAGGGAAGGATATATAAGCAGCTATATGGCCTCGCTGATAAGGGAGATAGAGTCGTTTAAGACCGACAGTGAGGTAAATAGTATATTTATAGGCGGAGGGACTCCGTCGCTGTTGGACGGTAAATATATCGAGGATATAATGAAGTGCATATACAGCAGCTTCAGCCTTAAGAGCAATGCGGAAATAACCGTTGAGGCAAACCCCGGTACCGTGGATATTGAAAAGCTGAGCCTGTACAAGGCAGCGGGCATAAACCGCATAAGCTTTGGCGCCCAGACGACAAACAGCTCCCTGCTCGGGGCTATAGGCCGTATACACGGCAGGCAGGATATATTTGACAGCATATCCGCAGCCAAAAAAGCAGGGTTTGAAAATATCAACTGTGACCTTATGTTCTCTTTGCCGCATCAGAGCACGGAGGACTTTTTAATATCGCTAGAGGAAATAACTGCGCTTGAAATACCGCATATATCGGCATACAGCCTTATTGTGGAGGAGGGTACTCCGCTTTACGATATGTACGCAAGCGGCAGGCTTACCCTGCCCGATGAGGACGAGGACAGGAGAATGTATCACAGTGCCGTTAAATTGCTTGCAGACAGAGGCTACAGACATTATGAAATATCAAACTTTGCAAAAGACGGCTATGAGTGCAGACATAACCTTGTATACTGGCGCAGGGGTGAATATAAAGGCTTTGGCTTGGGTGCGGCAAGCCTTTTAAACGGTTCAAGGCTTAAAAACACAGAGGATATGGAGGCATATACGGCAGGCAAAACCGTGGTCGAGGAGGAAAAGCTTACGCTTAAGGACATCCGTGAGGAGTTTATGTTTCTCGGGCTGAGGTGTACGGACGGAATATCCGAGAAAGATTTTTTTTCGCAATTCAAGGTACCCATAGACGATGTATACGGCAAAAATATAGCTGCGCTTGTAAGGGACGGGCTTATCTTGCGCAACAACGGCAGAATTTACCTCACGCCAAAAGGGCTTGACCTTGCAAATATGGTTTTTTTGGAGTTTATAGACGGGTAAAGCTTTTGCTTTTCAAGGCAGCCCGACCGTATCATTGTACAAAGTAAAAATTTAATGATGACTTTTATGCCCAAACGTGGTATAATTATCATATATGAAAATTAAAAAAGGAGGCTTTATTTATGAAGGAACTTAAGGGAACAAAAACGGAGGCTAACTTGATGGCTGCCTTTGCGGGAGAGTCGCAGGCAACAAACAAGTACACATATTTTGCATCAAAGGCTAAAAAAGACGGATATGTACAGATTTCAAAAATTTTTGAGGAAACCGCAGCCAATGAGAGAGAGCATGCAAAGATCTGGTTCAAGCTGCTTAACGGCATAGGCACTACCGCAGAAAATTTGCAGGCAGCCGCAGCGGGAGAAAATTATGAGTATACTGATATGTATGTTACCTTTGCCAAGGAGGCAAGAGAAGAGGGCTTTGATGATATTGCCGCACTTTTTGACGGAGTTGCCGCAATTGAAAAGACTCATGAGGAAAGATATAAAAAGCTCCTTGAAAATATAAACGGAGGTCTTGTATTCTCCCGTGACGGAGATATGGTTTGGGAATGCTCAAACTGCGGTCATATCCACATCGGCAAGCAGGCTCCCGAGGTATGTCCCGTATGCAATCACCCACAGGCTTATTTTAAGCTCAGGGCAGAAAATTATTGATAATAACGGTAAAAAACAGCTCGGCATCGGGTAATTAAAGCCTGATGCCGAGCTTTTTAAAATGCTTTTAAAGCGGTAATTGCCTTAAAATCCGTATCGGTACGATCACAGCTTATCCGCCATATAAAGCAGCAGATCTTTGGTGTCCTCAAAGCCGAGGCAGGCGTCCGTGATGGATTTGCCGTAAATATGGTTTTTGCCGCCTACCTTCTGGTTGCCCTCCTCAATATAGCTTTCGATCATAACGCCCTTTACAACGCTGTTGATGTGAGCGTTGCAGCTGCGGGAATTGAGTATTTCCTTTACTATACGGGGCTGCTCGTAAAACTTCTTTTGTGAGTTTGAGTGGTTTGCGTCAACAATAATTGCAGGGTTGAGGTATCCGCCCTCCTTATACATGGTGTCGGCAAGGGTAAGATCCTCGTAATGGTAGTTTGGTATGCTGTTGCCGTGCTTGTTGACAGAGCCTCGCATAATAGCATGCGCAAGCGGATTGCCGCTTGTCCTTATCTCGTAACCGTTGTAGAGAAAATCGTGCGGACACTGTGCCGCATGTATCGAATTAAACATTACGGTTAGATCCCCGCTGGTTGGGTTTTTCATACCCACAGGCACATCAATTGCGCTTGAAATAAGCCTGTGCTGCTGGTTTTCAACGCTCCTTGCGCCTATCGCAATATACGAGAGCAGGTCGGTAACAAAGGGCAGGTTTGAGGGATAGAGCATTTCATCCGCAAGCGGAAAGCCTGTTTCTTCAATTACCCTTAAATACATACGGCGTATGGAGTACAGCCCCTCAAGCATATTAGGTTCGCTTTCGGGGTCGGGCTGATGGAGCATGCCTTTATAGCCGTCGCCCGTGGTACGGGGCTTGTTTGTATATACTCTGGGCACAAGAAAAAGCTTTTCGCTTACCTCCTTGTTTACTTCGGCAAGTCTGCGCATATAATCACATACGGCTTCCTCGTCATCTGCGGAGCAGGGTCCGACTATAACTATAAATTTATCGGATTTGCCCGTAAATATTTTTTTAAGCTCCTCGTCGTTTTTAGCCTTTACTGCGGCAATGCTTTCCGAACACGGAGTTGCCTGCCTTATCTCTTCGGGTGTGGGTATTTTGCGTATATTTGTAAAGCTCATTTATAATATCTCCCTTCATATATTTATCCTCTAAAAAGTCCTTTCGGAGCTTTTCTGCAGTCGCAACTATTATAATAATAGTGGTATTCAGCGGTTAAGTCAAGTATAATTTTAAAGCCTGCGCATTTATTGACAAAACGTGTATATTATAGTAATATACTTACATAAGTACTATACAAGGGAGGCAGTATTATGTATTTTGAATATGACAATAAGGGTGTCTGCTCAAAAAAGACAATAGTTGAGCTGGACGAAAATAATATAATAGAAAGCATTAACGTAATAGGAGGCTGCGACGGAAACCTTAAGGGAATTACGGCTCTGCTCAAGGGTGTTAAGGCAGAGGAGGCGATTAAAAGGCTTGAAGGTCTTTCCTGCGGGTTTAAAAGCACCTCGTGTCCCGATCAGATAGCCTGTGCGCTTAAGGCGGCTATTGCAGCAAAAGGATAATGCCGTTTGTCCGATATAAATTGCAGATGAATAATTAAAGTTCCGTATGACGCAGGCTTGTCCATACGGAATTTTTTTGCGATCTTAAAAATAAGTTTTTTTGAGGTTTCTTTTATATTTTAAAAATGCTATATGCAATATAACTGAAAACGAATAGCAAAAACTATAAAAATTTACTAAATAAATATTGACAGTAAAACTGTTTTAATGTAAAATAGTTTTACTGTAAAACTTTATGTTTGGAGGCGTTTTTGTGACAAAAGAGGATGACCTTAGGCGCTTAGCCGCCAAATGGGACAATATCCTGCATGTAGCATGGCAGCTGAGATCACGCAGTGCGGACAGCCCGCATCCGGACGATGTTGTGGAAAAGTTCAGCAGCAGGCAGATAGATATACTTATTATACTTTTTTGCATGGATATAAACACTGTTTCCGAAATGGCTGAGTTCCTTAAAATAAGCAAAAGCACGCTTTCCATCATAATGAACAAGCTGGTTGCAAGAGGGCTTGTCACAAGGGAATATCCCGATGGAGGCGACAGAAGAAGGGTATATTTTAAAATATCCGAAAAGGGCAAAGAAATTGCAAAACGTATGAACCGACATTATATTGACGGCTTGTCCAAAGGCTATATGAGCTTTAACGAGGAGGAAAGAAAGCTTTTCAGAGAAGGTATCGCATGCTTCAGAAAGGCGTGCAATGCCAAAAAGACCCTGTTTGCCATTATGTCCAACAAGATGGACTATGCCGATTATGCGGACGGCGAGGTAGTGCAGATAGCACAGGATATAGCTTACTTTTTTATCAATATACGGCTCAACAATCCGGATATAGGCAATGCTTCTCTGCCGGATAATATAACGCCCAACAGGTTTTACCTTCTTGCGTGCATTTCCGAGGGTATGGATTCTGTAAGCAAACTGCAAAAACATATAGGCTCAAGCGTCAGCACCTTGTCCATAGGCGTGTCAAAGCTCGTGGAGCAGGGTTATCTGGTTAAGGAATATCCCGACCTGGGTGACAGGCGCAGCGTATATATAAGCATAACGGAAAAAGGCATAAAGGTGCTTGAAGATACCAGATTTATGCTGGAGGAAAAGCTACTGCATTATATTTCGTCCATGACCGATGAAAACATAAAAATTTTTGAGCATGGCTGCGATTGCCTTATAAAAGCGCTGCAGAGCATTAACAACGTTTAATTTTTTTTACATATATGTTTAATGGAGGTTATTATTTATGAAGAGGAAACTTATATCTGTACTGATATTGTCAATGGTGCTTTCGGGCTCGCTTTCGGGCTGCTCGTCAAAGGGGGAAGGCGGAGAGGATAAGCCTGTTGCCGATGTTGAGGCAAACCTTAATGCGGTCGAGGTTATGGAGCTTAAACCCGGTTCTATTGAAAAGTATCTTACATATGCAGGCAAGATAGAGGCAAACAAGACTGTGGGCGTTACCCCCAAAATATCGGGCAGGGTAGAGTCCATAAAGGTTGAAGAAGGAGATTATGTAAAGGAGGGTCAGGTGCTCTTTACAATAGATAAGTCCGACCTCCTTGATCAGATAGCAAGCCTGGAGAGCCAGCTTAAGATAAGCAACGCAAGCGTGTCCAGCGCACAGGAGGGACTTAAGCAGGCAGACGGAGGCGGACAGGTACAGAGCGCAAGGCTTCAGCTCACAAGTGCCGTGGATAATGCCAAAAAGGCTGTCGATAACGCTCAGGAGGCTGTAAACAACGCCAATATCACAATACAGAATGCAAAATCGTCCTATGACGATATGTCAAAAAAGTACTCCGATTATAAGCAGATGTACGATGCGGGCGTTATATCAAAGAGTGATTTTGATGCCATAGAGCTTGGATACACACAGGCAAAAAACGGCTACGATCAGGCCCAGATAGGCATTACCACCGCCCAAAATCAGCTTGAACAGGCAAATATAGGCTACAATCAGGCCAAAGAGGCGCTCAGAATATATGACGAGCAGACAACTGCGGACAATACCGCAACGGCACAAAAGGGTGTGGATACCGCTGTTGCAAGCAGAGATTCGGTAAACACTTCGCTTACACAGGCAAAGGATAAGCTTGCCGATACCACGGTGACGGCGCCATGCTCGGGTGTGGTAAGCTCTAAAAATATAGAGGTAACAAATATGGTAAGTGCGGGTTCAAGCCCTATGACCATTACGGATATAGCTACGGTTACGGTTGATGTAAACGTAAGCGAAACGCTTATTAACCGCATATCCGTAGGTGACCCCGTACAGGTGGCGGTAGAAACCGTTTCGGGTGAACCGAGGGAAGGAAAGATAAAGACCATTACGGGCGTTGCGGACTCTACCGGCACATATCCCGTAAAGGTGGAGATACAGAATGCGGACGGCGCTCTTAAACCCGGTATGTTTGCCTCCGTGCGCTTTGTTGAGGAAAAGAACGATAATGCCTTTGTTGTTGCACGCAACACCGTGCTTGAAAACGAAACGGAGCAGTATGTTTATCTGCTCAACAAGGATAATACGGTAAAAAAGGTTGTTGTGGAAACGGGTATCGACAACGGTGAGTATATCGAGATAGTTTCCGGCGTCAATAGCGGTGATGTAGTTGTTGTTTCGGGTCATGACTATCTTTCCGACGGAGAAGAGGTAAATGTTGTCGATCCCGAGGCTCAGGCAAAGGAAGAGGCAGAAGCGGCGGAGGAAGCGTCTAAGGCGGCTGAAGCATCCACAGAGGGTAAGGAGGAATAATAAATGGGTATTTCTAAGATATGTGTTAAAAGACCCGTTGCAACCTTTATGGCCATCCTTATCTGTATGAGCTTTGGTCTGTTGGGTATGGCGACCCTTAAAATGGATCTTATGCCCAATATGAACATACCTGTTGCACTTGTACTTACTACCTATGACGGAGCGGGCCCCGAGGAGATCGAAAGGCTTATAACCAAGCCTATAGAGCAGGCGGTATCATCGGTAAGCGGTCTTGATGAGCTGCAGTCGAGCTCGTCAAACGGTGTATCCACGGTAGTTGTTCAGTTTACCACCGATAAAAACATAGACAGCGCAGCCCAGGATATAAGGGAAAAGGTCGATCTTGTCAAGGGTACCTTGCCTGATGACGCAAGCGAGCCTATGATAGCCCAGATAGATATTAACTCCATGGCGTCTATGTACATAAGTGCCGCCGTTGCGGGCAAGGACTCCAGCGAGATCAGAGAGCTTATCGAGGACGAGATAGTACCAAGGCTTGAAAGAGTAAACGGTGTAGGTTCCGTAAACGTATCGGGCGGTAACGAAAGGGAGATAAAGGTAGTCCTCAATCAGGAAAAGATAAGGGGCTACGGTCTTTCCGAGAGCGGTATTTCGGGCATAATTGCCTCGGAAAACTTAAATACTCCTCTCGGCAATATAAGGCAGGGAAACAAGGATCTTACCCTGCGTGTAAAGGGAGAGTACAGCAGCATAGAGGAGATAGCATCTCTGCCTCTTACAACCGCATCGGGTGCAGTAATAAGGCTCAGCGATGTTGCCGAGGTGTTTGAGGATTATACGGATACTGCCAGTAAAGCATATACAAACGGCGCAAGCAGTGTAAACCTTTCGGTTGCAAAGCAGTCCACCGCAAATACGGTAAGCGTTTCGGACGGCGTTCTTAAGGAAATGGAAAGCATAGAGGAGGATTATCCCGAGATAGATTTCAGGGTAATAGCAGACCCTGCCGACTATATCAGGGATGCCCTCAGCAACGTTGTAACCTCTCTGGTACAGGGTGCTTTGCTTGCTGTCGTGATACTTTATATCTTTTTGAGAAACTTCAAGTCGACAATGATAGCAGCTGTGGCAATGCCTGCTTCGGTCGTATTCACATTTGCCGCAATGAAGCTCTGCGGCGTAAACTTCAACATGATGAGTCTTGGCGGACTTACGCTGGGCGTAGGTATGCTTGTTGATAACTCTATAGTTGTGCTGGAGAGTATCTTCCAAAAGCTTGAAAAAGGCATTGACAGATTTGAGGCGGCTACCGAGGGCGCACGAGAGGTTACAAACTCGGTTATAGCATCAACGCTGACAAACGTTGTCGTTTTCCTGCCGATAACCTTTGTGGGCGGCACCGTTGCGGAAATGTTCAACGATTTCTGCCTTACCATCATCTTTTCGGTTGTTTCGTCGGTACTTGTCGCACTTACCTTTGTGCCTATGGCAAGCTACCTTATACTGACGCCCGACGATATAAAGAGGAAAAAGTCAAAAACGCTTTGGGGCAAGTTTTTTGATATAATATCGGGTTTTATAGATGCTGTAAAAAGCCTTTATGAAAAGCTGCTCGACAAGGCGCTGCATCATCGTACCATAACAATTGCCATAGCGGTATTCCTGTTTGTGCTTTTCTTCAGCTGTGTTACTCAGCTTGAGTTTGTTTTCATGCCGGAGGCAGACCAGGGCGAGATAGATGTCAGCATATCAATGCCAAAGGGTACACGCATTGAGGAAACCGAAAAAATGGCTCTGCGTGTTGTAAACAGGATACAGAGGATAGAGCATCCCGAGTATATCGAGGATATTTCTGTTACAATGGGCGGCAGCGGTATGGCGTCCGCTCTGCTCGGCAGCAGCAGCGACAGCGCATCAATAACCGTGTCCATGGTTTCAAAAACCGAGAGAGATAAAAGCTCAAACGAGATAGCAACAGAGATGCGCAAGCTTGTAAGGGATATTGCAGGTGCGGATATCAGCGTTACTTCGTCCTCATCCTCAATGGGTTCTTATTCGTCCTCGGGCGTGGAGATAAACGTATACGGCGATGACAACGAGGTGCTTAAGCAGGTCGCAAACGACTTCCTTGATACAATGCACGATATACCGGGTCTTACAGACGCTTCCACATCGTTTGAGGAGGCAGCTCCCCAGACCACTATCGTAATCGACAGGGATAAGGCTGCCCTTTACGGCGTATCCGCAGCAAGTGTTGCGTCAATGCTCCGTACAGACATAACGGGCTCTACGCCTACCACATACAAGCTGAACGATGATGAGTTTGATATAAAGATAATGCAGGACGAAAACAAGATAAACTATCTTGCGGATGTCGAAAGTATACTTATACCTACGGCAAGAGGCTCGTCCATACCTCTTTCGGATATAGCTACCGTAAAAACAGAGGAGGTGCCTACCTCCATTACAAGAGATAACCAGACAAGGTATGTTACAGTTACCGCAAACCTCGATACCATATCCTCAACAGAGGCAAATATGGAGATAACACGTCTTATGGCAAATTATAAAATGCCCGAGGGCGTTTCGTGGGAGTTCGGCGGTTCTACGGAGCAGATGAACGAGGCATTCGGCAATATGCTGCTTGCCCTTGTTGCAGGTGCGGTTATGCTCTTTATGGTAATGGCTGCCGAGTTTGAGTCATTGAGCTATCCTCTTATAGTGCTTTGCTCGCTGCCCGTAGGTATGACGGGTGCGCTTGCAGGCTGCTTTGTGCTCAATGAGCCTATATCCATAACAAGCCTTATAGGCCTTATAGTGCTTATAGGTGTAGGTGTAAACAACGCTATCGTGCTGGTGGACTATGCAAACCTGCTTGTAAGGGAGCAGGGTATGAATCCTACAGAAGCAATGCGTATATCGGGTCCGTCACGTTTCAGACCCGTGCTTATGTCAACGCTTACCACAATTATAGCCATGCTGCCTATGATGCTTTCAAACAAGGATGGTTCGGAGATGATGCGAGGCCTTGCCATAGTTGAGGTATTCGGCCTTGGTATTGCAACTGTTGTAACACTGTTTATAATACCTGCAATCTACTCAAAATATACCGATCACTATATGAGGAAAAAGGCAAAAAGGGCTGCAAGGGCTGAGGCAAAGCGTGCTGCCCGTGCCGCAAAAGAGGCTGCCGAGGCATAAACAACATTTACACAGGCTGCCGAAAAACAGATGTATGTTTGTTTTTCGGCAGTTTTTTGCTGTATTATACAAGGTTATATGTTAATTTGCCTGCGATATGTGTTGTATATGCCGCCGTGAGGTTGTACAATGGTACAAAGAGGTGTTTTTTATGAGGTATAGGCTTGCGGTAATGCTGGGCATACTGCTGCTCATATTTATGTTTCCGCCAAAGGTATATGCAGATAAGGGGGGAGCTTGTATGCTTCTTCCTTTTTTGTGTGGATTAAGGTAAATATTTCAATAATATATTGCAGTTTGGCTAAAATTGAAGTATACTGTTATTAATATGACGGAATGCCTGCTTTTTTCGGCTTAAGCGTCCGTACAAATTATGATAACGAGTGTGGTGCTTTATGGATATTGTTATAGTAGGATGCGGCAACGTGGGTTATACCCTCTCCGAGCAGCTCAGCAATGAGGGGCATGAGATAACCCTTATAGATACCGATGCCGAAAGGCTTAAATTTGTTGTAGATACGCTTGATATACAGGGTCTTGCGGGCAACGGAGTAAGCTATAAGCTGCTTTGCGAGGCAGGCGTAAGGGATGCGGATCTGTTTATTGCAGTTACCAATGAGGACGAGGTCAATATGCTGGGCTGCCTTATGGCTGCAAAAATAGGCAGATGCAAAACCATAGCTCGTGTAAGAAATCCACAGTATTATGAGGATATACAGTACATCAAGGAGGAACTTGGGCTGTCCATGTACGTCAACCCGGAGAGAGAGGCTGCCCGTGAAATTTCAAGGCTTATACAGCTGCCATCGGCTATGGACGTGGATACCTTTGACAAGAGCCGTATAAATATGATAAAAATAAGAATATCCGAGGGCTCGGTGCTGGACGGTGTTGAGGTAAAGGATGTAAAGGGCAAGGTAGGCGCAAATATGCTTGTATGCGTTGTGCAGAGGGACGGCAAGGTGTTTATACCAAACGGCTTTTTTGTGCTTGCGGCAGGAGATATAATATCCTTTGTTACACCTATCAGAGATGCTTACAGTGTGTTTGAAAAGGCAGGCGTAAAGGCTCATAAAATAAAAAATGTAATGATAGCCGGTGGAGGCAGGATCACCTACTATCTGACAGAGCTGCTCATAAAAGCAAGGATAAAGGTAAAAATAATAGAAAAAAACAGGGAAAGATGTGAAGAGCTCAGCGAGCTTTTGCCCGAGGCAATGATAATATGCGGCAATGCTGCAAACCAGGAGCTGCTGCTTGAAGAGGGTATAAACAATACGGATGCCTTTGTGAGCATTACGGACACCGATGAGGAAAATATAATGCTTTCCCTTTATGCAGGCAAGGCGTCGGAAGCAAAGGTGATAACAAAAATAAAAAAGATAACCTTTGAGGAGATAGTAAAGGAGCTCAACGTAGGCAGCATTGTGGACCCCAAAAGCTTGGTTGCCGAGAGCATAGTAAGCTATGTAAGGGCTTTGCAGAATTCCTACGGCAGCAATGTGGAAACGCTCTATCAGCTTATAGACAAAAGGGTAGAGGCATTGGAGTTTACGGTAAACAAAACGGTGGATAAGCTTGTCGGCAAAAAGCTTATGGATATACGCCTTAAAGAGGATCTGCTCGTGTGCTCTATAAAGCGAGGCAGCAAAACCTTTATACCCGAGGGCAGAGATACCATAGAGCTGGGTGACAGGGTAATTGTTGTTACTACAAATTTCGGTCTTAAGGATATAAAGGATATACTTTATAAGGGTTGATTTATATATGAATTACAGCATTATTATGTATATTGTAGGCTGGGTGCTTAAGGTGGAAGCTGCTTTTATGGTTCTGCCGACAGCGGTTGCCCTTATCTACGGAGAGGATAATTGGAAGGTTTTTTTGGGCTGCGGTATTGTATTGTATATAACAGGCAAGCTCATGACGCTTAAAAAGCCTGACGACAACAGATTTTATGCCCGTGAGGGCTTTGTGGCGGTTGCAATGGGCTGGGTAATGCTGAGCATCGGCGGTGCCGTACCTTTTTTTTTAAGCGGCGAGATACCCTCTGTTGTAGACGCTCTCTTTGAAATAGTATCGGGCTTTACCACAACAGGAGCCAGCATACTTACCGATGTTGAGGCTATGTCCAGGTCAATGCTGTTCTGGCGCAGCTTTTCGCACTGGATAGGCGGTATGGGCGTGCTTGTGTTTATACTTGCGGTGCTGCCTATGGTAGGCGGTCAGAATATATACCTTATCAAGGCGGAAACGACCGGCCCCGAAGCGGGCAAGCTTGTACCCAGGCTGCGCAATACGGCAGTATACCTTTATATAATTTACATAGTTATGTCGGCATTGCAGTTTATTCTTCTTGTATTGGGGGATATGCCTGTTTTTGACGCATTATGCTATGTTTTCGGTACAGCGGGTACGGGAGGCTTTGGCATAAAGGGTGACAGTATGGCGGGCTACAGCACCTATATACAGATGGTAACGGCTGTATTTATGCTGCTTTTTGGCGTAAACTTCAATTTTTATTTTTTTATTGTATCAAAAAAGATACGTTCTGCATTCGGTATGGAGGAAGTGCGCTGGTATTTTATAATATTTTTTGCTTCCGTTGCGTTAATAGTGTTAAGCCTGTGGATAAACACGGGCAGCGGGTGCATAAAGGATGCCGTATTTCAGGTATCGTCAATTATGACAAGTACGGGTTATGCCACTGTGGATTTTGATAAATGGCCGACCCTTGCAAAATATATACTGTGCATAGTTATGTTTACGGGCGCCTGTGCGGGCAGTACGGGCGGCGGCATAAAGGTGGCAAGGTTTGTTATTTATTTTAAGCAGATAGGCAAGCAGCTTTCGTTTCTTGTGCATCCCAGGAGCGTAAAGATACTGCGCATGGACGGGAAAAAGATAGAGCATAACACAATAAGGATAGTAAATACCTACCTGCTTATATATATAGCTGTGTTTTTTGTATCCATGCTTTTGCTTTCCCTGGATAATTACGATCTTACAACTACATTTACCGCAGTTTCGGCAACCTTTAACAATATAGGTCCGGGGCTTGGCATGGTAGGCCCTGCGGGTAATTTTTCGGGTTTTTCGGTGCTGTCAAAAATAGTAATGATATTTGACATGCTGGCGGGCAGGCTTGAAATTTTTCCTATGATAGTGCTGTTGATGCCTGCCACATGGCGCAGAAACGGTTGACATCTTGCCGTTTTTAAAATACTTTTACAGCAAAAACTATTGAAACGGCAAAAGAATTTTGGTATAATGTAGTAAAAATAAAGGAAGACCTTTTCGGGTCTTCAAAAGAAGGGAGTTTTATTTATTATGGCAATCGGAAATGTAATTGTGGGACAATCCGGAGGACCAACATCGGTCATCAATTCTTCACTTGCGGGCGTGTTCAAAACAGCAAGGGATATGGGCGCCAAAAAGATTTACGGTATGCGCAACGGTATTGAGGGATTACTTGAAAAGCGCTATATTGATATGAGCGAGTATATTAAGAGTGATTTTGAGGTTGAAATACTTAAAAGAACTCCGTCGGCTTTTCTCGGTTCATGCCGTTTTAAGCTGCCAACCTATGAAAAAAGCCCCGAAACCTATGATAAAATAATTGCGGTATTAAGAGAGCTTGATATACAGCACTTCTTCTATATCGGCGGCAACGATTCAATGGATACCATCAAGCAGCTCAGTGAGTATGCAAAGGAAAAAAATATCACCGATATTACCTTTATGGGTGTTCCAAAGACTATTGATAACGACCTTGCGGTAACAGACCATACACCGGGCTACGGCAGTGCGGCAAAGTATATAGGCACAACTCTTAAGGAGCTTGTTCGTGATGCGCTTGTTCAGCCTATCAATATAGTTACAATAGTTGAGATAATGGGCCGTAATGCAGGCTGGCTTACAGCCGCTGCAGCTCTTGCAAAGGGTGACGACTGTGAGGGCGTTGATCTTATCTACCTTCCCGAAACAGTTTTTGACATCAACAAATTTGTTACCAAGGTAAAGGATATACAGCAGGCTAAAAAGCAGGTTGTCGTAGCTGTTTCCGAGGGCGTTAAGACAGCCGACGGCAGCTATGTGTGCGAGGCTGCCGCAACAAATGTAATGGTAGACAGCTTCGGACACAAAACTCTGGGCGGTACCGCAAGTGCTCTTGCAAGCCTTATAGGCTCCGAGCTTGGCTGCAAGACAAGACCGATAGAGTTCAGTACCATACAGAGATGCGCAAGCCATATCGGCTCCCTTACGGACGTTACAGAGGCATTCCTTATAGGTGCTGTTGCGGTTAAGGCTGCCGCAAACGGTGAAACAGGCAAGGTCGGCGTATTTGAGAGAGTATCGCAGAATCCTTACCTTGTAGGTACAAGCATTTACGATGTAAACGCTATTGCCAATGTTGAAAAGACCGTTCCAAAGGAATGGATCATCAATGACGGAACATACCTTTCACAGGATGCCATTGATTATATGAAGCCTCTTATCCAGGGTGAAATATATCCTGTTATGGTAGACGGACTGCCTAAGCACATCAAGCTGTAAAAAATAAATTTCAGTACGATTTATCTAAAGCTATAAAAAGCTGCTGCCGAGAGATCTATTCTCCGGCAGCAGCTTTTTTGGTACGGTATCAAAGCTTGTCAATATAATTGATCGCTTCTTTTATAAACGATATTGTTTCCTCCTTGCTGTATACAAGGTTGGTTTCGGAAAAATCGTGCAGAAAATCATAAAAGCATTTACATAATGTGCTCTCCGAAACGGTGAGATACCTTAAAGGCAGCTTTTTATCATTCAATATTGAAAATAAAATATGGTTTTCGCTTTGCATAAGTATTGTAATACAATCGTCAAGCTCAATGTTCAACGGGTTTATTGCTCTTATTATATGATGCTTTGAATTGGCGGATTCAATAAGGGAGTTTAACATAAACCTGCGCTCATCCTTTGTAAGAGCCCTTGAATACTTGCTTGGGAACTCCGTAATTATACCCGACTGTGCAAACTCCATAAGGCTGTTTTTGTTAAAAAGCTGTATGCTGCTTTTAATGCTTTTGTGCTGCGAAAGCCTAAGATATATGGTCGGCATAAGGCTATCGCTGTCCGGTATTTCCCCCATTACTACGGACTTTGCTATTTCGGGTGTAAAGTACAGGGTAAAGCCGGGTGAATATTTTATAAAACGATACTCGGTCGCATCGCTTTGTTTGTCTATAAGAGATTCCACCATATTTTGCAGACCGCAATACGACTCGAGAAATTTTTTGTATTTTGTCAGCTTGCCCTCAAAGTGGGTTATGTGGCTTTTTGCAATATCGGCATCCGTTATAAGCATAACCTCGTCAAAGGCATGGTTTACAAGCAGAACAGCCGCCGAGGTTATTATAAAATAAGGGTACGGCGTCATATAGCTGTCGTCAATTATCGAGTCTACATAGGTGTAGTAAAATCTGTAATTATCGGGCAGCGACAGAGAGAGCGGCAGCAAATTTTTAAGCACATGCAGGTTGTAGTTTAATTTTTCGTCCGAGGCAGGGTTAAGCAGGTCTGCCATAAACGTAATTTTTATATCCGTGTCATAAAGCCTGACGGTATTGTCTATGTATGTTTCCATACAGCTGCTTGCTCCGGGCAGATAAATATATGCCGCAGGGTCTTGCCTTGCCATTTCCTCAATAAGCATCGTACTTACTACGGTAGATATGGCGCTCCCTCGGTAAATAACGGGCTTGTCTATCCGTTTGTATCCTGTTGCCTGCGGTATAAGCTTACGCTCTGCCGAGTTGAAAAAATCACCCGACAGCTCCTTAAATATCTGATAAATGCAGTTGTGCATCTCATAACGCGTGTTACCCATTGACAACTTTTGAAAACGCATTGTAAGTGCGCTTTTTTCACTTAAGGATATAGGCAGGTTTTCAACAATGGCAAAAAAGTGCTTGGGCTTCATGGTACGCTCAAAATGCAGTATTTTGTGCAGCATACTTTGGTTAATGCCCGAATTGTTTGCCAAAGAATATACGGAGATATTATTTTCCTTCAGAATATTTGTTATGCTGTTTACTATATCCTCCATAATTTTCACCTCACAGACAAATGAAATTAATTTAAGTATATATTATAAAATACTTTATTTCAATAATTGTTGTAAAAATTAATAATTTACAAACATTAAATTTTTTTGTATATTGCTTGTAAATATGTAAAAATATATAGCATTTATATGCTAAATCTATATAATTTATATATATGATCAAAAAAGGGGCTGTTTTAATGTAACATCCCCCTTTTGTCGTAATGCTTTAAATCATATGTGCAATATTAAAATAGATACCTTAAAAAATATAAGTACGGAGCATGTATCCACTATTGTGGTAATAAGCGGTGCAGCCATAATGGCGGGATCCAGATTGAGCTTTTTTGCAGCCATTGGCAGTATACAGCCCAATATTTTGGATAAGGTTATTGTAAGCTGCAATGTTATGCCGACCGCAAGCGCAAGCGAAAGTGAGGAAAATTCGCTTGAACCCCTGTACATAAAGGCAATGCGTATGCTGTTTACGATCACCAGCAGAATGCCTACGGCGATGCTTATGCCAAACTCCTTAAACATTACCCTGAAAAAGTCCTTAAATTTTATTTCGTCAAGCGCAAGACCTCTTATTATCATAGTAGAACTCTGTGAGCCGCAGTTTCCGCCCGTATCCATAAGCATGGGTATAAACGATACAAGTATAGGTATTGCGGAAAATGCCTCCTCGTAATGCGATATAATAAGCCCCGTTATTGTAGCGGAGAGCATAAGGAACAAAAGCCATACTATACGGTTTTTTGCATGTGTGAGCACACTTGTATGCAGATAATCGTCCTCCGATGGGGTGATGGCTGCCATAATTGCAAAGTCCTCCTCGGTTTCGTCCTCAATGACATCCATTGCGTCATCAAAGGTGACTATACCCACAAGCCTGTTGTCGCCGTCTGTCACAGGCATGGCAATAAAATCGTAGTGAGTGAGCTGCTTTGCTGTTTCCTCTCTGTCATCGGTTGTTTTTACCGATATGGGGTTATCCTCCATTATATCTCCGATTTTTGTAGAGTAGTCGGACAGCAGCAGCTCCTTTACGGATACGGTGCCCAAAAGCTCCTTTTTATCACTTGTAACATAGCAGGTATATATGGTTTCCTTATCCACACCCGTGCGTCTTATGCGGTCAAATGCCTCTTCAACGGTCATATTTGCACGCAGCGTTACAAATTCCGTAGTCATTATGCTGCCTGCGCTGTCCTTGGGGTAGTTGAGTATCTCGTTTATTATGAGCCTTGATTCCGGGTCGGTATGCTTAAGTATACGTTTTACAACGCTTGCGGGCATTTCCTCTATAAGGTCTACCGTATCGTCAATAAAAAGGTCCTTTATTACATCCTCAAGCTCCTTGTCGCTGAAAGCGGTGATAAGCGCTTCACGGTTGTCGCCCTCGAGATGGGCAAAAACATCTGTTGCCTGATCCTTTGGCAAAAGCCTGTAGGCGACCACAGCCTCCTCCTTTGTCAGGTCATCAAGCAGCAGTGCCACATCGGCGGGGTTTTCCTCGGAAAGCTGTGCCTTAAGCGTTTTGTAATCCTTATTTTCAAGCAGTTCTCTGATTTTTTCCAAAGTCATATTGCATCCCTCCGTTTGTTATGTAATAAACCCAAAAGGGTTTTTGTCATTAATTTTTTTTATATTGTTTTTACAGTTTTTTTATTTTACTCACAGAATCATCGGTAGGAGTAACATATGCCGTGCTGTTTGTTGTGTATATTACAAAACCGGGCTTTGCGCCGTTGGGCTTTTTGACGTTTTTCTTTAGGGTATAGTCAACGGGCACCGAGGCAGAGGCTCTGCCCTTGCTGTAATATGCGGCAAGCAAAGCTGCCTGCGTTAAAGTGCTTTCGGGCACGTTTTTCCCCTCGGTCACTATAATAACGTGGGAGCCGGGTATATGCTTTGTATGCAGCCATATATCGCCGCTGTGCGCAAAATGTACGGTAAGCTCGTCGTTTTGTCTGTTGTTTTTGCCTACATAGATATGAAATCCGTCGTCGGAAACAAAGTGCAGCGGAGAGGAATGTGCGGAGGATTTAATACCCTTTTGTTTTTTGCCTGTTTGCTTTATATATCCCTCGTTTTTAAGCTCCTCGCGTATATCTCGTATATCCTGCTCGTCCGTACAGTTCATAAGGGAAACAAGCAGGCCTTCAAGGTAATTAAGTTCGTTGTCGTTCTGCTCTATCTGCTCCGCAAGGGCTGCAAAGGTGCGTTTTTCCTTGTTATAGCGCTTAAAATATTTTTGTGCGTTTTCCGAAGGAGTCAGCGTTCCGTCCAGCGGTATCGTTATATCCTCCCGATCCTCGGACTGATAGTTGGCAAGCGTAACCGAGGTCATACCCTTTTTTATAAGGTATATATTGGCGGTGATAAGCTCTCCGTAAAGCCTGAGCGTATCTCTGTCCGCTATTTTCTTTAAGGTGCTCTGCTGCATATCCTTTTTTCTTGCACAGCGCTCCAGGTTGGAGCTGATTATATGCTTCAGGTCATGAGTTTTTTGCTGCATACGATAGGCAAGATCCTTTTGAGCGTAATAGAACTCAATAAGCTCCGAGGTTGACGAAAACTGCTTTTTTTGCATGCCGTCAAAGCGCTCCATACTGTAGGGCGCAAAGTCAAGTATTTTGCCGTATTCGTCATATGCAAGCTCGGGCAAAAAACATTCGCTGCGTATATCGCCGCACATATTTTTAAACGAATCAAACAGCCCCTTAAGCTGCTCCTCGGAAACAGACGAAACCGTGTCCGCACTGTAAAGACCGGCACGGCTGCAAATTTCGTCGGCACTTTGAGGAGAAATGCCCGTATAGTTTGTATAAATAAGGCTCTGGAGCTTTTTGTCGGGACTGAGCCTTGCAAAGCCCGAAAAGTTATCCCACGAAAGCTGCATGGTATCCGTTTTGCCTTGGGTCGGAGGCAGCTCATAAGCCTTGCCCGGCAGCACCTCACGCACGGAGCTTTTGTCGTGTGTTATGTGCTTTGCACAGTCCAGTACGGTATTGCTGCTGTCCGTGAGTATAAGATTGCTGTGCCTGCCCATAATTTCAAGCACGAGTTTTTTTACCGAATAATCGCCCATCTCGTTTAAGGATTCAACATATATGTTTACAATACGCTCAAAGGAGGGCTGAGTAATATCTATTATTTTCCCGCTTTGGAGGTGTTTTCTCAATACCATGCAAAAAAGAGGCGGGTTTTGAGGGTTTGTATACTGATGTTCGGTAAAAAACAGCCTCGGGTGCGACGGGTTGGCAGATAATACAAGCTTGTAAGCGCTGCCGAGGCTCCTTATGTTAAGCAATATTTCGTCCGGCTCGGGCTGATAAATTTTGTCTATCCTGCCTCCCAGAGCCTTTTTGCGTATCTCCGAAACCAAAGCCGAGATGGTTATTCCGTCAAATGCCATATATTTATCCTCCGATACAATTAAATTATATATATCAAAGCAGAGATGCAGTATATATTCAGTGAAAAAAGTTATATACCGATTCGGCAGCTCTTATGTCCATTCCGTCTGCCTGCTTCAGCTGCTCTATATCCGCACGTTTTATTGCCTCTATATCTCCGAAGTGCCGCATAAGAGCCTTTCGTCTTTTTTTGCCTATGCCTTTTATATCATCAAGTATGCTGTGTACCTGTGCTTTTTCCCTAAGCTTGCGGTGGTATTCAACAGCAAAGCGGTGAACCTCGTCCTGTATCCTTGTAATGAGCTTAAAACCCTCGGAATTATAAGGGAGAGGTATTTCCCTGCCGTTATACATAAGCCCTCTTGTCCTGTGCCTGTCGTCCTTTACCATGCCGCATACTGGTACATATATATCAAGCCTTTTAAGCGCTTCGCATACCGTGCTTATCTGACCCTTGCCGCCGTCAAGAAAGATCATATCGGGCAGCTTGCCGAAGCCCTCATCTCCGCCGCCGTTTATATAGCGCATAAAGCGCCTTGTAATTACCTCGTCCATGCTTGCATAATCGTTTGCACCCATAACGGACTTTATCCTGAATTTGCGGTAATCGCTGCGTTTTGGCCTGCCGTTTTCAAAAACGACCATAGAGCCTACCGACTGAAAGCCCTGTGTATTGGATATATCGTAGCTCTCGATGCGTTCAAGTTTGAAGTCAAGCCCCATGGCGTTTGCAAGCTCGTCTAGCGCACCCGTAGTGCGTGCTTTTTCACGCAGGATATGCTCACCGAATTTTTCAAGGGTTATTTTGGCGTTGTTTACAGCCATTTCCACGAGCTTGTGCTTTTCGCCCTTTTGGGGTATAAGTATAAATACACGCTGACCCTTTTCCCGTGAGAGCCATTCGCTGATGACATCAAAATCGGGTACATCGCATTGAAGCAGTATCTCCTTGGGTATAAAGGGTGTACCGCTGTAAAACTGCTTGAGAAAATCGTTTATTATCTCCGCATCCTCCATGGTATCGGTGTTTTCGGGCATAAAATGCTCTCTGCCGCATATTTTGCCGCCTCTTATAAAAAATATCTGTACAACGCAGCCGTCCTTGCTCCTGTACATACCTATTACATCTCTGTCCTCCATACCGCCCGACATTGCCTCTATTATCTGCTTTTCGTTAAGCTTTTTGACGCCGTTTATGGTGTCACGCAGTTCTGCTGCCTTTTCAAACTCCATGTTTTCCGATGCGGCATACATTTTTTCCGTAAGAGAGGCAACCACCTTGTCGGTATGGCCGTTTAAAAAGTCCAGCAGCTCGGATATCATGGCATTGTATTCAATTTCGTTTACTTTGCCCGTGCAGGGCGCAAGGCACTGACCTATATGATAATTAAGGCAGGGTCTTTCTTTGTTGAAATCCTGCGGAAATTTTTTCATGCAGCGCCTTATGGGCCATATCCTGTTTATAAGCTCAATGTTTTCTCTTACATTGTAGGAGCTTGAAAACGGGCCAAAGTATCTGGCTTTGTCCTTTAAGTGCCTCCTTGTAATAAATACCCTTGGAAAATGCTCGTTTACGGTTACCTTTATATAGGGGTAGGTCTTGTCGTCCTTAAGCATGATGTTATACTTTGGAGAATACTGTTTGATAAGATTGTTTTCCAGTATAAGTGCCTCTACCTCGCTGCCCGTTACTATATATTCAAAGCTTGCAATATGGCTTACCATGCTTTTTACCTTTACCGAGTGAGAGGACGAGTTCTGAAAATACTGCCTTACCCTGTTTTTTAATATTTTTGCTTTGCCGACATATATTATCCTGTCATCGGCATCCTTCATTATATATACGCCCGGGCTTTCGGGCAGCTTTTTAAGCTCCGCCTGTATATCAAACATAAAATCTCTCCTTTGTTGTATCCATTTTAACATATTTTATCCGCAAAGCCAATATATTAAATAAATAAAGCTATGAGGTAGAAAATGTTCAGGCATAAAATAATACGCTCTGCTGCTATACTTACACTGGCAAATATCATAACAAGGCTGCTGGGATTTTTTTACAGGATATTTATGTCAAATGTCCTAGGTGCAGAGGGCATGGGGCTTTATCAGCTTATATCACCCGTTTATATGCTTGTGTGGGCGTTTTCCTCCGCAGGACTGAGTACCGCAATATCCAAGCTGACAGCCGAACAAAAGGCGACCGACAGCTACGGCAATATGCACAGGCTTGTGTTTGCGGCATCGGCGTTTTCCGTATTTCTTGCATCTGCGGCATCATTTTTTATATACGTCAACGCACCTTACATATGCTCATACCTTTTAAAGGATACAAGGACAGTGCTCTCGCTGCGCATACTTGCCGTATGCTTTCCTTTTATGGCGGCAGGCTCCTGTATAAGGGGATGGTTTTACGGTATGCAGGAGGCAGGCGTACCTGCGCAGTGTCAGGTGCTTGAGCAGTGTACCAGAATGGCGGTAGTGTATGTACTGTCGTTTTCCATGCTTGGCAAAGGTCTTGAAGCCGCCTGTGCGATGGCGGTGACCGGAATGGCGGCGGGGGAGATAATATCGTTTATATATGTTTTGCTGCGTGCCGCATTGAGAAAGCACCATTTAAAAAGCCGACCCACAATATCATACAAAAAAACGGGCATTATGCTGTTTGCGCTTGCTCTGCCGCTTACGCTGAACAGAGTGACGGGCACCCTGCTTTCGGGTGCGGAAAATCTGCTTATACCTGCAAAGCTGCAGCTTTGCGGCATCACAAGGAGTGAGGCGGTGTCGGTATACGGCAGGCTGTGCGGTATGGCAATGCCGCTTATAATGTTTCCGTCGTCATTGCTCACGGCGCTGGCAACGGCACTTATGCCTGCCGTGTCGGAGGCAAGTGCCGCAGGGCATACACGTTCCTTAAGCTCTGCCGTGGAAAAATCGCTTACCTTTACATCGGTGATAGGCATAGGCACAGCAGGCCTTTTTATATGCCTGCCTTACGAAATGGGAGAGGTCATATACAAATGCAGAGAGCTGGGCTATCTGCTCAGGCTGCTGGGGGCGGTGTGCCCGTTTATATATATGCAGGTAACGCTCTCAGGCATACTTAACGGACTGGGCAAGCAGCTTTACATATTTATTGCCAATCTGCTTTCGTCTATATTCAATATAGGCTTTATATGTATGTTTGTGCCGTCGCACGGCATTGAGGCATATATTTTCGGCTGGTTTGTAAGCATACTGACGACCTCGGCAATAAGCCTTAATATTGCGGCAGGCTGTGTAAATATAAGGCTTTATTTTAACAATATGCTGCTTAAGCCTGCTGCCGCAATTGCAATTGCGTGTATGAGCCTTCGCTTTTTTGTTTCACAAAAGGACATATCCCTTTACAGTGTGCATGCGCTTACCGCATCGGTTTTTTTTATAGGCAGTACTTATATGGTTTTGCTTCTGATGCTGGGCGTTTTCAGCTCGCAGCGCAGATATAAATATTGACCGTGAGAGATAATTGCGGTATAATATAAAAACAAGGACACGGAGGTTCTGTTATACCCGTGTCCTTTTTTTATGAAAGCGAGGTTTTTAAAATGAAGCCTGTAATAGGAGTTATGCCTCTTTTAGACAGCAAGAGAGAAAGCTATTGGATGCTGCCGGGATATATGCACGGTGTTGAACGGGCAGGCGGCATACCTGTTATGCTGCCTCTTACGGAGAATGAAGAGGATATAGATTTTATTGCGGAAAAATTTGACGGTTTTTTGCTTACGGGAGGTCAGGATGTATCCCCCGAGCTTTACGGTGAGGAAAGACTGGATCTCTGCGGCGAATGCAGCAGCCTGCGTGACGGTATGGAAAAGCGGCTTTTTACGGATGCGGTGGAGGAGGACAAGCCCGTATTGGGCATTTGCAGGGGAATACAGTTTATAAATGCCGTGCTTGGAGGTACGCTGTATCAGGATCTGCCTGTACAAAAGCCGTCGGATACGGAGCACTGTCAGAGGCCGCCCTATGACCGACCCGTACACAGGGTGGATATTAAATGCGGTACGCCACTTTATGAGCTTATAGGCAAACAGAGCCTTTATGTAAACAGCTATCATCATCAGGCGATAAAAGAGCTTGCACCGAGGCTGAGGGCTATGGCGTATTCCTCCGATGGATTGACGGAGGCGGTTTATATGCCGGATAAGAGCTTTGTATGGGCTGTGCAGTGGCATCCGGAATTTTCGTATAAAACGGACGAGGACAGCAGAAAGATTTTTTCTGCCCTTGTAAAGGCTGCATGCAGATACCGAAAAATTACCTAAAAAGAAAAATGCAGGAAATGTGTGCATTTCCTGCATTATGGGTGTTATAAAACAACACCCCGTTGTTTAAACCATATCAGTCCTGAGAAGGAGCTCCGACAGGGCATGTACCTGCACAAGTACCGCAGTCGATGCAGGAATCGGCATCGATAACATACTTGCCGTCGCCCTCGGAAATGCAGCCTACAGGACATTCGCCTGCACAAGCACCGCAGGAAATACAGTCGTCGCTAATTTTATATGCCATAATAAGCACCTCCAATTTTTTTTGTTAGGAAAACATTGCATTAAAGGTATTCAATGCCTCCTTAGGCTTTGCCTATGCTTATATTGTATAATAAAAATAACTATTTATCAAGTGTAAATTGTGTGATATAATAAATTTATTATAAAAAACGGAGGAAGAATATGTTAGATAAAACCAAAGCCTGCAATATATTGGATGCGGCATTATCCACAGGGGCGGATTTTGCCGAAATATTTTTGGAAAACTGTGTAAAAAATTCGGTTACCGTTATAAACGGCAGGGTGGACGGCGCTCTGTCGGGGCGTGACTGCGGACTGGGGCTGCGCCTTATATGCGGAGATAAGGCGGTATACGCATATACAAACGATATTGAATACAATAACCTGATGTGTATGGCATCGGATGCCGCAAAGGCTGTCAAAAGCGAAGGACATTGTATTATAAGAGATTTTTGTGTGCAGGATTACCGTGGAGGCGTGAGCAAAGCCTCGGTAATGCCGGATACGGTAAAAAAGAAAACCGTTGCCGATATGCTTAAAAGCGCATGTGCCGCTGCGTCTGCCTACATGGATACCATAACGCAGACCTGTATGGGATATATGGACGAAGTGCAGGATGTCTGCATAATAAACTCGGAGGGGTTGTGGGCAAAGGACAGACGCATTAGGACAAGAGCCTCGGTGAGCGCCGTTGCTTCCAACGAGAGCGAAAAGCAGACGGGGTATTTCGGACCCGGTGCTATGTGCGGTCATGAATTTTATGACAGGATCGATCTTGATGAAATTGCCCGTGAGGCTGCACGCTCGGCGGATACAATGCTGAGGGCTGTTCCCTGTCCTTCGGGCAGGATGGATGTTGTTATGGATAACGGCTTCGGCGGTGTTATTTTTCACGAGGCATGCGGTCACGGCTTGGAGATCACCGCAGTCAGCAAAAACGCATCGGTATTTGCGGGCAAGCTCGGCCAAAAGATAGCCTCCGAAAAGGTCACTGCAATAGATGACGGCACCATAGAGGGCAGCTGGGGCTCTGTAAACATTGATGACGAGGGTGTGCCTGCCCGTAAAAAGATACTTATAGAAAACGGCATACTCAAAAGCTATATGTCCGACAGATTTAACGGCGCAAGGGCAGGCTACGGTGTTACAGGTTCGTCCAGGCGGCAGTCCTACAAGTTTATGCCTGTTGCAAGGATGACAAACACATATATTGCACCGGGCAGTGACAGGTGTGAGGATATAATAGCCGATACCAAGTACGGTCTTTATGCAAGGTATATGGGCGGAGGCTCGGTAAACCCTGCCTCGGGAGAATTTAATTTTGCGGTGAGCGAGGCATATATAATAAGGAACGGTAAAATTTGCGAACCCGTAAGGGGAGCCACCCTTATAGGCAAGGGCGCCGATGTTCTTATGAACATTGATATGGTAGGCGACAACCTTAAGCTTGCGGAGGGTATGTGCGGCGCAGAGAGCGGAAGTATACCCGTATGCGTAGGTCAGCCTATGCTGAGGGTCAGAAATATGACGGTAGGGGGAAGAGGCTGATATGGACATAAGGGAGTTTAAGGACAAACTGTTTGAGGCTGCAAGGCAGAGCGGTATTGCCGATATTGAGCTGTTTTATTCCTCGGGCAGCTCCGAGTCGGTATATGTATATAACGGCAATGTGGAAAAATTCAACAGCAGCAGCTGCGGAGGCATAGGCACAAGAGGGCTCTATAACGGAGTTATGGGCTATTACTACAGCGAGGTGACAGACGAGAAGGATATACCTTTAATTATTGATGCTCTTATACAAAACGCAGGCATAACCGACAGCGGCGACGAGGAGTTTATTTTTGAGGGCAGCGATAAATACGAAGCTCTCAGCCTGTACAATGACGAGCTTGATGCCTTTACCGTAGAGGACAAGATAGACGCTGCACTCAAAATGGAAAAAACCGCTCTTGAATACGACAGCAGGATAAAAAGTGTTACAGGCTCGCAGGTGGTATCGGGCAGGAGCGAAAAATACATCGCCAACTCAAAGGGACTTGAGCTTAGCGAAAAAAGCAATTATATCATGGCATATATAGAGCTTATTGCGGAGGAAAACGGCAGCACCAAGGAGATGGGCGAGATATGGGCAGGCACATCTGCGGCAAACCTTAAACCGGCAGACATAGCGGCAAAGGCGGCAGAAAGAGCACTTAGGGCGCTCGGAGGCAGCCCGGTTGGATCGGGCAGCAAAAATATAATTTTGGAAAACAGGGTGTTTGCCGATATACTGGAGTGTTTTTCGGGCAGCTTTTTTGCGGAAAATGTGCAAAAGGGCTTTTCAATGCTCAAGGGCAGGCTGGGAGAGATAATAGCCTCGGATAAGGTAAGCATAGCGGACGATCCGCTGCTTGAGGACGGCTTTAACTCTACCGCATTTGATTCCGAGGGCGTTGCCTCATACAACAAGACGGTAGTTGATCACGGGGTGCTTAAGACCTATCTGTATAACCTTAAATCGGCGCACAAGGACGGTGTGTCCTCTACGGGCAACGGCTTTAAGGGATCGTTCAAGGGCAGGGTGTCCACAGACACCACCAATTTTTATCTTAAGGCAGGCAGCTTAAGCCCCGAGCAGCTGCTTGAAAGGCTTGGAGACGGACTGTTTATAACATCGGTCGCAGGGCTTCATTCGGGTGCAAACGGCATAACGGGTGATTTTTCGCTTGCGGCAGACGGTTTTTTGGTGGAAAAAGGCAGGATAATACGTCCCGTTGAACAGATAACTATAGCCTCAAACTTTTTTGAGCTTTTAAAAAATGTAGAGGAAACAGCCGATGACCTTTATTTTTCGGTTTCGGGTGTAGGCTCGCCGTCGGTGCTTGTAAAAAACATAAGCGTTTCGGGTCTGTAGGCTCCGTTAAAAAAGATGCAGCACCGTTTAAATTAGTTTATTGACAAACCCTGTTTTTATATTATAATTAATTGTAGGGCAGCACTTGTTTTTATTAACTAAAGTAAGCCCCGCCTGATACAAAGGCGGCGTAAGCGGAGTGCAAATATCATTGAATTTATAAATACTTTAATGTATATTAATTTTTTTAGGCTGAGGTGATTAAATGTTCTGGAAGGACGATATGGCTACCGGTGTGCCGGAGATAGACGAAAGGCTTAGGTATTTTATCGAAAGCATTAATGCCACAATAAGACGGATGAATACATCAAGAAATCCTGCTTTTATGTCAAAATATATAGAGGATATTAAAAATATATGTGTTGATTATTTCTCTTATCAGGAAACAATGATGACTATCAACAATTACAGGGCATATTATCAGCATAAGCACGATCACGAGATACTGTTTGAAAAGATAGGTAATGTTGCAAACGAGTTTATGGCAGGTTCATTCGGCTTTAATACAAGCCAGCTTGAAAATGTTTTTAACGAGTGGTTTATAAGGCATGTTTTTATGTATGACAAACCCTTTGGCGAATACTGTAAAAAAACAAGGTCGGGCTACGGTCAGCGGAGGGTATAATGCCAAAAATTGTGCCGCTTATTCGGTCTGACGTCAAAAAATGCGGGCAAATAATTGTTGACATTGCCTGTTTTGCATATTATAATTAATATTGTCCTGTGCTAGCCGGGGATGTAGTGGCTCCTTGTATCTGTAAATCCGCTCTAACAGAGGTGATGTCTTTTCTGAGGCAGGGTCGTGTCGGGTCTGCCCCGGGTAGGTGGCGTTGACGGTGGAGTCTTGCGCAATGAAAGCTTGTGAACCGTGTCAGGTCCGGAAGGAAGCAGCACTAAGCAATACCTTTTGTGTGCCGCAAGGTAGCTTGACCTGAGTTAACCGCCCGGGTAACGTCGGTATTATCGTGTCGAGGTAAAGATGCACAGGATTTTTGTTTTTTGTATTGACATAGTAATTTTTGTATGTTAATATATATGTAATTCGATATTAGGTAACACTGTGATGAGGAATAGTAGGTTATACGTTAGCTTGCAGAGAGCTGCCGCTTGGTGAAAGGCAGCAGTAACAAGTAACTGAACTCGCCTTGGAGTGGTCGGCTGAACTTTACCGCAGGTAAAACAGTAGGCTTGAACGGATGCCCACCGTTACAGGGGCAGAATATCAGCTTAGGCTCGTATTCGGTTGAGTGTATTCCTTTGGGATAAATTAGAGTGGTACCACGGATCTTACCTTTCGTCTCTTGTGTGACGAAAGGTTTTTTTATTGCCGCACCCATAGATAAACAGGGTACGGTATGCTGTTTTTGTAAAAATTAAATTGTTTGAAAGGAGCTAACAAAAATGAATTTTAAAAGGTACAGACAGTTTGCACCCGTTATCCTCCCCGAGAGAAAATGGCCCTCAAGGGTAATTACAAAGGCGCCCGTATGGTGCAGCGTTGATTTGCGTGACGGTAACCAGGCGCTTGAAAAGCCTATGAATCTTGACCAGAAGATACATTTTTTCAAGTATCTTGTTAAAATAGGCTTTAAGGAGATAGAGGTGGGCTTTCCCGCTGCAAGTGATACGGAATATCTCTTCTGCCGTACACTTATTGAGGAAAACCTTATCCCCGATGATGTTACCATACAGGTGCTTACCCAGAGCCGTGAGCATATAATACGCAAGACCTTTGAGGCATTGAAGGGCGTAAATAAGGCAATAGTGCACCTTTACAACTCAACCTCCACACTCCAGAGGGATGTTGTGTTCAATAAGAGCAAGGCGGAGATAACGGAGCTTGCCGTATCGGGTGCAAAGCTTATTGACGAGCTTGCGGATGAATACGGCAGAGAGCATTTTTTGTTTGAATATTCGCCCGAGAGCTTTTCGGGTACGGAGCTTGACTATGCCGTTGAGATATGTGATGCGGTGCTTGATGTGTGGAAGCCTGCCCCAGACAACAAGGTCATAATAAACCTCCCCAATACCGTGGAGATGGCTACGCCAAACGTATATGCAGACCAGATCGAATATGTATCCGACAATATAAAATATAGGGAAAACGTGCTTATCAGCCTCCATTCGCACAACGACAGAGGCACGGCGGTTGCGGACAGCGAGCTTGGTATTATGGCAGGTGCCGACAGAGTGGAGGGTACGCTTTTCGGCAACGGTGAAAGAACGGGCAATGCCGATATAATGACTATAGCGCTTAATATGTTCTCGCAGGGTATTGACCCCGAGCTTGATTTTTCCGACATAAATTCCGCCATTGAAATTTATGAAAATTCAACCGGTATGAGTGTGCATCCACGGCATCCGTACGCAGGGGATCTGGTTTATACAGCATTTTCGGGTTCTCATCAGGATGCCATCAAAAAGGGTATGGCAAAGATGATAGAGCATCCCGACAGATGGGAGGTCCCATACCTTCCTATAGACCCTCTGGACGTTGGCAGAAACTACGACCCAATAATAAGGATAAACAGCCAGTCAGGCAAGGGCGGTGTTGCCTATATCCTTGAAACACATTACGGACTGCATGTACCAAAGAGCATGCAGCAGCACTTTGGCGCAATAGTGACCAAGGAATCCGTAAATAAGGACAGCGAGCTTACGCCTGAGGAGGTATATGATCTGTTTATGAAAACCTATTATGTAAGGGAGCCGCTTAATGTTATATACTACAGCGAGCATGCCTCTACGGAAAGCGTTGACCTTGAAATAGATGTATGCCATAACAATGCCAACAAAACCTTTAAGGGACACGGCAACGGCATTATAGACGCCTTTGGCAAGGCGCTCGAGAGCAACCTTGATGTCAAGTTTGAAATTGTAAATTACAGTGAGCATTCAATGGATTACGGCAAAAAGTCAAGAGCCATAACCTATATACAGCTTTATGATGAGGATCACAATTCATACTACGGCATCGGCATAAGCAGCAATATAGCAAAATCATCGCTGAGAGCCATAGTGAGCGCTGTCAACCAGATGACGGACGGACAATAAGGCTGCATTTTTGCCTGATATATTGAACATAAAAAAGGCATACAGATCGATTTAAAACGGCTGTCGGAATGCAATTTGCAAAAAACTTGCGATCCGACAGCCTAACAAATTGTGATCTGTAACGGAGGAATACGATGAATATAAAATGGAATGCCAATAAGTATACCGAGGATTTCTCCTTTGTTCATCAATACGGGAACAGCGTTGCGGAATTGATTGACGCCGCTAAAGGCAGCTCCGTATTGGACTTGGGCTGCGGTAATGGGGCATTGACAAAAGTGCTGCGGGATAAAGGCTATTTAGTTAAAGGTATGGATGAATCCAAAGAGTTTTTGGTCATTGCAAAAGAAAAATATCCCGACATTGATTTTATACAGGGAGATGCTGCCGACTTTACACTTTCCGAACCGGTCGATGTTGTGTTTTCCAATGCGGTGTTCCATTGGATAAACAAGGATAAACAACGGGATATGCTCAAATGCGTATATAAGGCTCTAAATAAGGACGGTCGGTTTGTTTTTGAGTTTGGCGGTCACGGTAATAATAAAAAAATACACAGCGCATTGGCAAGGGTATTTTCGGAGCATGGTTATTGTTACAGGATGCCGTTTTACTTTCCCCGCATTGGAGAATATGCGGCTATGATGGAAAATGCAGGGTTTGAAGTGCAGTACGCTGTCCTTTTTGACAGACCGACCGAGCTTAAAGGTGAGGACGGATTAAAGGACTGGATCAATATGTTTGTAAAAACGCCGTTTTCGATCGTTAAAACGGAGCAGGAAAAGGAAATGATTGCCGATAAAGCAGTAGAGATACTGCGTGATGATCTGTTTATTAACGGAAAATGGTATGCCGATTATGTCAGAATAAGAATGAAGGCTGTCCGTGTGTAAAATATACTGCTAACGGCACTTTAAATCAATTGTGCGGCTTTTTGAAAAAATCTATATAAAACAGAAAAAACCGAAGGGCGGACTCTGTGCCGACCTTCGGTTTTTTAGCTGTTATAAAGCAGCCCTGTTCTTTTTATGTATATAAATTATACGCTGCTTTTTCAGATCCTGCTGTATATACTGTTGTGTGTATACAGAGGTACCGCAGGGTTATGTCCCGTTACCCTGTCCTTTACTATAAGCACCGTTACAGGCGCCTCGGAATGCCTTATAAACAGCGAATCATGTCCTACGCATAACCCTATAAGTATATTGAGATCGGTTTTTTGTCCGTTAAGTATCTTTGCCTGCATTATAGGGTTGCACATAGACTCGTACTTTTCGCCCTTTGTAAGAGTGTTTTCCTTTGGTATGCCTATTTCGCTTTTTTCAATTGCGCCTATCTTGCAGCCTACCGCATAATACTCTATATTGTTCTTTTTAAGTATTGAGGCAAATATGCCTGCCTCGTTAAGCAGACCTACGCAGGTGGCTATACCGACTTTTTTTGCGCCGTAGCGCTTGATAAACTCTACAGTTTCCTGCACACGGGTGTATTTGCCGTAAAACTGACCTTCTACCTCTGCACCCACAAGCGCAAGCCTGTGGTTTATCTCGTCGTTGAGATACATCTCCTTTGCCTCTGCAAGCAGCTCCTTGTCAACGGAGGATGTCAGACAAAACGCAGGATATTTGTCCTCCTCCTTGTTCATACATGCCTTTACACGGCAGTCGGCACATGTAAGACATTGAGTTGTTTTAATTTCCTCGCTCATTTTTATTACCTCCTTATATCAATTGCAGCAGTCGGGTAAATTGTAAAGGCTCACATAAGCATTGGGTGCCATTGTATCGGCTTTTGCGCTCTGCTGTGTTTCCTGTTCAGTATCGTCTGTTCCCGAGCCTAAAATATCCTCGTTTGTAAGATCATCAAACCTTAATACGGAGTTTTCTATAAATTCATCTGCATTTGTGTCTGCACTTATAAGACCGATAGCCTGAAGATCGGGTACGGTTATCTTAAGTGCATTGTATCCTCCGTCAAGGTCGGGCTTGTAGTTATAGTTTTCAAGTACGCTTGCATTAAATTCGGGATCGCCCGATACCCATTCGTTATCTACCTGTATTTGCGCAACCTCCTGCTTGTTGTTTTCAACATACTGAGA
Source organism: uncultured Clostridia bacterium (assembly GCA_947591605.1). Taxonomy (GTDB): domain Bacteria; phylum Bacillota; class Clostridia; order Lachnospirales; family CAG-274; genus CALWRD01. Next base: position 48,965 of record CANQDF010000007.1, read on the forward strand.
TGCCTTCATGACTGCCGTTGTAAATTTTTTGGCTATTTCGGGATGGTTTTTTGCAATATCGCCCGTTACAAAGCTTATGCAGCAGTATTCGTCCTTGTATTCGTCATCGGTTGCTGTGTCGATTATGGGTCTGAGGTTGTATTCCTTTTGTGCTATTGATGCCTGTGGGTCGCCGTTTGCTATGGCGTCTACGGCCCCGTTTTCGAGTGCCTGTGCAAGGTCGCTTGCACCGAATACCACAAATTCGACATCGCAGTCGTCTGCTCCTGCCTTAAGTCCTGCATGATAGAGCGAACGCCTTGTTATAATGGTCGGTGCTGCCGCACCTAAACCGGTGGTGCCTACCCTTTTGCCTTTCAGATCCTCTACCGTCTTTATATCGGAGTCGGCAGGCACAAGCACCTTGGTGCAGCCTGTATGTATACCCGAGGTTATTTTTATGTCAAGCCCGTTGTCCATAGGCTGAAGATACTTGCCCAGCAGACCGAAGCCTGCATCCACCTGTCCGGAGCCTATTGCCTCGGGCATATGCGCCGCATCTACCTTTACCATCTCAAACTTTAATCCCTCTGCCTCAAAAAAGCCCTTGTCAACGCCCATTTGTATGGGAGCCTCGCAAAGAGAGTTGTTATATGCTATTTTAAGTACATAGTCGTCCTCGGTTTGAGAAGATGCCGCCGCCTCGGTGCCGCCGTCCGTACTCTGTCCGCTCTGCGTTTCGCTGCCAGAGGAGCAGCCTGCAAGCACTGATACCGAAACCGCAGCCGATAATAAAATGTTTAAAATTTTTTTTGCTTTCATGATTAGCCTCCTTGATATTTGATAAGAATTTGTATTTTTCATCCGCACCGGAAAGCATACGCCGTTTTGCAGCCGTATAGCCTGCCGGGTCGGTCAGATGATGTAGTCGGGTTCCTCTACCTTGCCTGCAAAATGCAGTATTTCAAGTATTTCGGAACGCAGTCTTAAAAACTCGGGGTTATTCCTTGCACGTTTGCCCGCAATATCGACACTGATTATTTTTTCTATCTTTGCGGGCCTTGGCGACATAACAACTATTTTGTCCGAAAGGTATATTGCTTCGTCGACATCATGAGTTACCATTATCATTGTCATATGCTTTTCTCTCCATATACGCAGTATTTCGTCCTGCATATTCATACGGGTAAAGGCATCGAGCGCACCCAGCGGTTCGTCAAGCAGCAGCACCTTCGGATGTCCGACAAGGGCTCTGGCTATTGATGCACGCTGCGCCATTCCTCCCGAAAGCTGATGAGGATATGCGCCTGCAAAGTCCTTTAGGCCGACAAGCTCAAGATATTCATTTACCAGCTCCTTTTTTTCCTTGTATATACCTCTTGCTCTTAAGGAAAAGGCAATGTTGTCGTATATCGTGAGCCATGAGAACAGTGTGGGGTTCTGGAACACAAGCCCCCTTTCGTAGCCTGCTTTTGTTATGGGTACTCCGTCAAGGCTCAGCTCTCCGGAGGTGGGCTTTTCAAGCCCTGCTATAAGCCTTAACAGGGTGGATTTTCCGCAGCCCGACGGACCTATAAAGGATACGAAGGATCCCGAGTCTACCTCCAAATTTACACCGTTTAAAGCGGTGATCTCCTCTCCGTTTGGCTGGGTAAAGCGCTTTACGGCATTTTTAACGCTCAGGGCGCCGCCCGATTTTTCTGTGGTCACCATTTTATCACACCTTTCTGCCATACAAGAAGCTTATCCTTTACCCTGAACAACAGGGTGATAAGTATTGAAAACGTCAGTGCTATTACTATCAGTCCCGCATATACGTTTGCATAGCACATCATCTCCTTCTGCCAGTTCACATACCAGCCTATGCCGTACCTGGCGCCTATCATCTCCGCTGTCATAAGGGTTATAAAGGCGGAGCATGTGCCGTTGAATATGCCTATGAATATGCTTGGCATGGCGGCGGGTACACCTACCTTGAATATTTTGCAGAATGTGCCTGCGCCCAGTGTTTCCGAAACCTCAAAGAACGAGTTTGCTATGTTCTGTATGCCGCTGCTTGTCATAAGCGTTGTGGGGAACCATACGGCAAGCGCAATGAGAAAGCTGCTGGCGGATACCGTGTCAGGGAATACCACAAGCACAAGCGGTATCCATGCGGTAGACGGTATCGGGCCCAGGAACCTTACAAGGGGATTGAGCCAGTAGGCGGCATGCTTGTTAAAGCCTATAGCTATACCTGCCGCAAGCCCTACAAGAGCGCCACCGAAAAAGCCTATAAGCAGCAGCCTTGCCGAATACAAAAGACATTTGCCTATCAGCTCGTAGTCCTCAAACAGCACGCCTATGACCTTTGACGGTGACGGAAAATATATCATCGGCAGCACATCAAATTTTGCCGTCAGCAGATCTATAACGGCTATAAGCAATATAACGCCCGTTCTGAACAAACCTTTGTAGGATGTGCTCTCTCTTATTTTGTCGTTAAATACCGACATGACAGCGGTGATAAGGGTAAATACCGCTATCGCAGCGCAAAAGTATGTATAGTAGTTTACTTTGGCGGAGTTTTTTCCGTCAGGCAGCAGTATATCCGCTGCAAGTGCTGCCGCAGATGCAATAAACGGCAGCCAGACCTTAAATTTTTTCATAGAACACACCTCTTTCATTTTTTACCGTACCGATGCAAAGTATATTTACATTTGTATTGAAAAACCAAATTCATATAAAGCCGATAGGTTTTTAGCTTATGTTTTGCAGTCTAACACATATTTCATATTATGTCAATAGGAATTCAGGAAATTATTTATTTTTTTATTTTGTTTTTTTTGCACAAAAATAAAAAAAGGCTGTGAAATAAGCTTGACAAGCCTATCCACAGCCTTTTTAGCGTCAAAAACAATATTTATGTATTTAAGACGGTCAAAAAACTAAATTTACCTAAAAATGCAAAAATGTGTGCATTTTATGCAAGCGTGTAGATTTTTTAAACACGCTGCATTATTTGTTAGTTTATTTTTCGGTACAAAACTCTACCTTTTTTCCTTCAAGTATCATATTTGTGGTACGCACTGCGCACATTTTTCCGCACATTGAGCAGGTGTGTCTGTCCGATGGAGGTGTGCTCTCAAAATATCTCCTTGCCTTTTCGGGGTCGTAGGCGACAGCAAATATATCCTCCCATTCCACCTTGTGGCGGGCTTCGGCCATGGCATTGTCCAGATCACGGGCATGAGGCACCTTTTTGGCTATATCTGCGGCGTGTGCTGCTATCTTGCTTGCAACGATACCCTCCTTTACATCGTTAAGGTCGGGCAGACGCAGATGCTCGGCAGGCGTTACATAGCAGAGGAAGTCTGCTCCGCTTGCCGCTGCGATAGCTCCGCCTATAGCAGAGGTGATGTGATCGTAGCCGGGGAATATGTCGCTTACAAGGGGACCGAGTACATAGAAAGGCGCATTGTGGCAGAGCCTTTTCTGTATCTGCATATTAGCGGCTATCTCGTCCATAGCCATATGTCCGGGGCCCTCTACCATTACCTGTACGTCCTTTTCCCATGCACGCTTTGTAAGGTTTCCAAGCTCGATAAGCTCGCTTATCTGTCCCGCATCGGTGCTGTCGTCTATGCAGCCGGGGCGGAGGGCATCTCCAAGGCTTATGGTAACATCGTATTCACGCAGTATTTCAAGCACATCGTCGTAGTATTCGTAAAAAGGATTTTCGTTCCCCGTCATTTCCATCCATGCAAAGAGGAGCGAACCGCCTCTTGAAACTATATTCATCTTTCTTTTGTCACGCTTGAACGCCTCAACGGAGCGTCTGTTTATGCCCGCATGTATGGTCATAAAGTCAACGCCCTCTTTGGCGTGAGCCTCAACTACCTTCAAAAAGTCCTTTGCGGATATTTCAAGCAGATCCTTGTCAAGATAGCCTATAGCGTCATACATGGGCACTGTGCCTATCATAGCGGGTGATTTTTCAATGAGCTGCCTGCGGAAGGTGTTGGTCTTGCCGTAGTTGCTGAGATCCATTATAGCCTCTGCGCCCATATTTATCGCCATATCTACCTTTTGCATCTCAACGCTGTAATCCTTACAGTCGCCCGAAATACCGAGGTTGACGTTTATCTTTGTCCTCAGTCCGCCGCCTATACCCTCTGCCGAGAGCGATTTGTGGTTGATGTTGGCAGGTATGGCTATCTCGCCCTTTGCCACCTTTGCGCATATCTCCTCGGGAGTTCTGTACTCCTTGCGGGCTACCGTCTGCATTTCCTTGGTGATGATGCCCTGTTTGGCAGCATCCATTTGTGTTTTGTAAGCCATTATGTGACCTCCCTGTTTATTATTGATTATTGTTTTTCCATAAATGATCAAGCGGCCCTCTGCCCTTGCCCAGATCGAGCTGCGCCGCTATTGCGCCCGTGATATACTCCTTTGCGGCTTTTACCGCCTCCGCTACGGGCATACCCTCGGCAAGCCTGCATGCAATTGCCGAGCTTAGAGTACATCCCGTGCCGTGGGTATTGGGGTTGTCGATTCTCTTGCCCTCTATCCATAACGGCACATTGTCCGTGTAAAGGAGGTCGTCTGCCTCTCCGAGAGAGTGTCCCCCCTTGATCAGTACCGCACAGTCAATATCCCCTGCAATTATTTCCGCCGCTTTTTGGGCGTCGTTTTTGCTTTTTATCTCAATACCGCTTAAGACCTCTGCCTCCGTTAGGTTGGGGGTTATTATGTCTGCAAGCGGCATAAGCTCCTTTATAAGCAAATCTGCGGCATCCTCGGTCATAAGGCGGCTGCCGCTGGTGGATACCATAACGGGATCGAGAACAATATTTTTTGCGCCGTATTTTTTGAGCGAGGAGGCAATTGCATGTATAAGAGGCTTGTCGGATACCATGCCTATTTTGACCGCATCGGGAAAAATATCGGTAAATATGCAGTCAAGCTGCTTTGTAAGGAAATCGGCGTCAACCTCGCTTATGCCGTATACCCCCGTGGTATTCTGAGCGGTGAGGGCGGTAACGGCGCTCATGGCATAGTGTCCGTGTGCCGCTATGGTTTTTATATCGGCTTGTATGCCCGCCCCTCCGGAGCAGTCACTGCCTGCAACGGTAAGTACTGTTTTCATATTATTCCTCCGTTAGCAAAATAAGCCGGGCACAAACCCGACTTTACTTTAAGCGTGCTTGCTCCCTACAACGGTGTTGACCGACAGGTTCAAAGGGTCAGGCAAAAGCCTTCTCAACTTGGAAAATAAATTTCTTCCGTACCCCTGCAAAATTATATTAAGCTTTATTAAAGTATACAGCATACTTGTAATTTTGTCAAACAAAATATAGCTTCGCATCCCCGTTAAAATTGCGAAAAAATATTTAAAAGAATAAAAAAAACTGTACTAATTAAAATTAATATGCTATAATTGTAATCAAGGTATTGTATTACAATCTAAACCAACAATTACGAAAGGAATGAGTATATGAAAAAGAAAGCAATTGCGGCGGCAATGGCGGCTATAATGCTTGCGGTTTCGATGTCGGTGCCTTCCTTTGCCCGTTACGATGAAGAGGGCAGTACATACGATCATTACAGACGCACCGATACTCTTGAGGCAGAGGTGGATACAAGCAACGACAAAATAGTGCTTACATGGCCTGCCGTTGATACCGAGGGTAACCTTATAAAGGCAAACCCGATGACGGCAGACTATCAGCAGCAATCCAACGGCAACCCAACAAGGGGCTGGACAAACCCCACAAGCGGTATGATAATAGCTTATGACGGCTGGCTGCCCGACGGCACGCACAACAGCATATCAAATGACAATAAAACAAATCATGATGTTATCATGGGTGTTGTGGATAAGGAAACCGAGTATCCGATTTATATTTTTGACCCCAAGGTTTCGGAAAAGACCGATGCCAATATTATAAAAAAGGCTTATGTGGATACCACCGTGGTTACGCACAGCCTTGCTACGGCTTATAAAATAGAATACTCCTCCGATAACGGCAGCACATGGGCTCTCGACCATGTAACAACCAGCTTTAATCACGGCAAAAAGCTTTGCCGTGCCGTTACCGGTGAAGACGGAACCGTTACATACAAGGAGGACAACAAAAACACCTTCTTCCTTGAGGATCAGCTTACAGAAGCACTTACAGCCAATCTTCAGCCCGAAACGGAGTATATGCTGCGTGTTACGGCAACGGATGCAAGCAATACGAGTGCAAGCTATAAGGTTTTTGACCCCATAAAGATAACTACTCCCGCAAAGAAGGAGCTTACACCCGCATTTGCTTCCGCAGAGGGCAGCGGTATATATTCTCAGGGCGGCAGAGGCGGCGACGTCTATGTTGTAACAAACCTCACGGACAGCGTTAATGATCCTCAGCCCGGTTCTCTGCGCTACGGCTTGGAAAGGAAGGATCTTACGGGCGACAAAAAGCTCGCTCCCCGTACTATTGTATTTGCGGTAGGCGGTACAATCAAGATAGACGAGAGCGCAACAAAGTCCGCAAGGAGAATGAATGTAGGCAGCAATACCACAATACTCGGTCAGACGGCACCGGGCGAGGGCATTACGGTTGCAGGCTCATCCATGAAGTTTGACGGCAGCAATATAGTTGTAAGGTATATGCGCTTCCGTCTTGGCGGCGGCTACGACAACGATGCGGCTTCCGCAACGGGTGAGAATATCGTTATCGACCATTGCACGTTCAGCTGGGGCGTTGACGAGGTATTCTCCGCAAAGGAGATAATAAACTCAAGCATTCAGTACAATATCATGTCATCGGGTCTTGCAATGCCCGATAAAAACGGCGCTCAGAGCAGCGATGTTGAGGTTGCTGCAGGCGAGTCCGAGGCAAAACACGGTATGGGCTCGATACTTAACGGCTACGATGTAAGCTATACACATAACCTTTGGGCGCACAACGGTACAAGAAACCCACGCTTTGAGGGCGGCTTTGAATACAATGGCGTAAGGTATGAAAACAAAATAAATTATGCAAACAATGTTGTGTATGACTGGGGTCATAACTCCACCTACGGCGGTGAAAGAGGCAAAGGCGAGATGAATTTTGTCAATAACTACTACAAGCCGGGCCCCGAAACACTTGAAAAAGTAAAGTACTTCTTTGATTGTGACTCCAGCGGTGCCAACAAAGGATCGTATTATTTTACAGGCAACGTATTTGACGGTAACGAAGCCATGACGGCAAGCAACGAGCAGGGCTTTGTAGGCGACTATACAAAGCTTGACAAGCCTGTTGAGCTTACACTGCCTTATGAGGCGTCTTCTGCCGAGGAAGCATATTATGATGTGCTTAACAACGCAGGTGCAAGCTTGCATCGTGACGCACACGATGCAAGGCTCATATATGAGGCAGAAAACGGCGTGGGTGCCTTTGTAAACAGTGAAGCCGAGGCAGGCGGCTGGAGCGAGGAAACCTATAAGCAAACAATAACCGATACGGACGGTGACGGTCTGCCCGATGAAACGGAAACGCTTTGGGGGCTCGATCCTGCCGATAAAACCGATTCGACAGGTATAATTGACGGATCATCCAAGATATACGGTAACTATGATGCCAAGCTTGCAGGTGCATTCAACGGATACTCATATATTGAAGCATATGCGGGATTACTGGTAAACGATTGGCCTGTTTCCGAGGACACAAGGGATTCTATGAAGGTGTATAGCAATGCACCTAATGTACAGATAACAGGCATAACGGACAAGGACGGCAGGGATATAATAAACAAAACAGGCAATACCACGCTTATTGCGGGCGAAACCTATACGGTCGTTCCTTCAAAGGCTGTTTCGGGTACAAAGGTATACGTAAACGACAAGTCCGTGGGAGATGACAAGCTCAGCTTCACAGCGGGTGATACCGGTGTATACAACCTTGCATTGCTCAGCGAGGAAAACGGCTTCAGAAGCTTTTCCGCAGCAGTGCCCGTTACGGTTGTAAAGGGCACAGGCAACATTGAGGGCTTTACCTCTGTAGATATAGGCAGCCCCGGCTCGGCAGGTGCGGACAATTACGATGTTCAGACGGGTACGCTTTACTCTCAGGGCGCAGGCCGCATAGGCATAACAAATACATCGGGATCTCAAAATCCGGATTCATTCCATTACAATTATACCGAGGTAAAGGGCGATTTTGAGTTTACGGCAAGGATAGACAACCTTTCAAAGGTAGACTATATGCAAAAATCGGGCCTTATGGCAAGGGCAAGCCTTGACCCAAGCTCGGAGTTTTATATGGCAGGCTTTACCTATCTTAAGGGCGAAGATTATATGGACAGAGGTCAAACCGATATTACGGGAGGAGTCGTAAAAGCCAAAAATATTAAAGCCTTCTCAAGAAAGCCAAACAAAACCGGAGTGGGAGAGGGCGGTTTCATAAGTATTGCTGCGGTAAAGCAGGGTATGGAGCCAAACCACGGCTACGGACGCATTACAAGAGAGGGAAGCAAGGTAACGATTTCGGCTTCCGCCGACGGTGAAAATTGGTACGTATTATCCGAAGAGGAAAATACCGCTCTGCCGGAAACCTGCTATGTAGGCTTTGCAACCTCGGCAGCACAGGATACAAGCACTCTTGTACGCTACAATGCAACCGCATTCAGCAATATATCGCTTACAGGCTTTACCTTTAACAATGATGTTCTGCTTGGCGATGTAAACTGCGACGGAATAATTACAGCAGCGGATTGTACTCTTGCTCTTGAATACGGGCTTGGAGATATGTCGGTCATAACGGAGCAGGGTATCAGAAATATGGCTGTAACAAACGACGGCGATGCCGAGAATATTGCATCCGAGATACTCCGCAAGGTGCTTGACAACACACATCGGTTTCCTGTAGAAATACAATGAAACATTAAAAGCAAACGGAACCGATCGAACCGTGATCCTGCTTTTTTAAGTAAAATTAAATAAATAAAATAAAAGGGCAAAGCTTATGTAAAGTTTTGCCCTTTTTTAACCGTTAAATTTGCCTATAAGCGGCTTTTATATATCAAATCCCGAACACATAAGGTATGCTGTCTGCAATATCGCTTGCAAGTACACCGTAAGCCGAAAGCCGTTTTTCCGCAATTTCTCCCGCCTTGCCGTTTATATAGCAGCCAAGCGAGGCAGCATTGTAATTATCCATGCCCTGTGCCAAGAGCGAGGCTATTATGCCTGCAAGGCAGTCGCCGCTGCCGCCCTTGCTCATGGCAGGCGTACCGACCGTGTTTATGGTTATATCTCCGTCTGGAGAGGCAATAACCGTTCGGAAGTCCTTTAATACCGTAATAACATTGTGCTGCCTTGCAAAATCGGCGGCAGTTTCTACGGGGTGTTTTTTTATCTCGTCAATGCTTATGCCGGTAAGGCGTGACATTTCGCCTATATGAGGTGTTATAACGCTGCCGGGAGGAAGCGCTATGGTATTGTCGGAGGCAATTATATTGAGCGCATCCGCATCAAGCACAAGAGGTGACGAGATGCTTTTTAATATATTGCTTAAAAAATCGTGTGTGATGCCGTTGCAGCCGAGTCCGCAGCCTATCAGTACGGAGCTTGCTCTGCTTGTATCTGTCAATGCGGCGTCACTGTCAATATATCCGTCCGTATCGGGTACTGTGCTTACAACGGCTTCGTACAGACTGTTTTGTATGACGGAGGCACAATGCTTTTCGGCAAAAGCATATACCAGTCCAGCTCCCGCCCTGTAGGCGCTTTTCAGCGAGAGCACGGCAGCCCCCGTCATGCCTCTGCTGCCCACAAAGGCAAATACCTTGCCGTATGTGCCCTTGTTTGAATTTGTTATGCGCCTTGGCATAAGAGCTTTTGCCTCTTCCTCGGAAAGGGTGCGTAGCTTGGACTTTATTCCGCTTTGCGGCAGTGATATATTGCCCGTTATTATCTCTCCCGTATGTTCGCAGGCAGGGTAAAGGATAAGCCCGAGCTTTGGCATATGAAAGGTAACCGTTTTGTAGGCGTATACGGCACATCCAAAGTCATCCCCGCTGTCGGTGGATATGCCTGTGGGGCAGTCTGCACTGTAAACAGGCTTTCCCGAGGCATTTATAAGCTGTACAAGGCTTAAAAGCGGCTCACGCAATGCGCTTTCAAGCCCTGTGCCTACCAGAGCGTCTGCTATTGCATCGCAGCGTTCAATGTATTTTACAAGCTCGTTTATATCGTCAATATCCCTGTCTAAGTATATTATGGGTATGTCAAGGGCATTTGCCGCCTTAAGGTTTACTTTGCAGTCATCTGTAGCTTTTGACGGAGAACCTGCAAATATTATTGTTGTTTCAACGCCGTGTGCATAAAGCTGCCTTGCGCAGGCAAGCCCGTCGCCTCCGTTGTTGCCCTTTCCGCAGAAGACAAGTACGCTTTTGCGCTTATCGTCCGTTATGGCTTTTGTAAGCGACAAGGCTGCGTTTTCCATGAGCAGAAGCGAGGGTACTCCCGCCGTTATCGCCTTTTGTTCAACAGCCTTCATCTGTGAGTTTGTTACAAGATACATTTAATCCTCTCCTTCAATTACGGCAAAAGCACAGGCATTCTGCCTGCTGTGCGATATAGATACATGTATGACGGTACAGCCTTGCTGTTTAAAAAGCTCCGCAGCTTTGCCGTATAAATTTACCTCCGGTTTGCCCGCATCGGAGCGAAGTATTTCTATATCCGAGGGCGAAAACCCCCTAAAGCCTGTACCCAGCGCCTTTGCAACAGCCTCTTTTGCGGCAAAGTTGCCTGCAAGCGAATTTGCTTTGCCGCTTATAAGGCATATTTCCGCATCGGTGTATATTTTTCTTAAAAAAGCCTCGCTGAGGTTTTCAAAGCGATCAATCTCTGTTATATCCGTGCCTGTTCCGTAAATCATAACATACCTCCGTTTTATATCAGTATAAATAAAATAATATATAATTGCAAGAAACAATTGCAATAAAAGTAATTTTGTTGTAAAATATAATAGATAATGTTTGGGAGTATGGTTGTATGCAGGATAAAATTTTGGAGCTTCTGAGGCAGAGCGGCGGTTTTGTTTCGGGTGAGTACATAGGCTCAAAGTTTAATATATCAAGGGCTGCGGTAGGCAAGTACATAGCCCGTCTGAGGCAGCTTGGGTATCGTATAGATGCGGTTTCGTCAAAAGGATATATGTTCATAGACGACAACAATGTGTTAAGCCTTGACGATATAGGCATTAAAAACTGTGTGTATCTCCCGGAGGTGGATTCCACCAACCTGGAGGCAAAGCGTATAGCCGCCGAGGATTTTGAGGACAAGCTGCTTATAGTATGCGGCAGACAGACAGGCGGCAGAGGCAGGCTGGGCAGGACGTGGACAGACAATGGCGAGGATGTTTGTATGAGCTGTCTTTTTAAGCCCGATATACCTCCCGTAGATGTGCCTGCGCTTACGCTTGCGGCAGGGCTGGCGGTTGCGGATGCCCTTGAGGAGCTTACGGGGCTTAGCCTTGGCATAAAATGGCCCAACGATGTTATTTTAAACGGCAAAAAGCTTGTCGGCATCCTTACCGAGATGAGTGCGGAGATGGATCATATCAACTATGCGGTTACCGGCATAGGCATAAATGTAAACAGGCAGAGCTTTGACGGCGAGCTTAAGGATAAGGCGACATCGCTTGCAATAGAGCTTGGGCATACACTTAAGCGGAGCGAGGTAATAAGGCGCTGCGTACCGAGGCTGTACGAATACTATGACATATTCTGTGCCGAGGGCTTTGCGGCTCTTGCCGACAAATATACAAAAAAATGTATAAACATAGGCAAAACCGTAAAAGCAGTTTACAGAAACAGGACTCTTACGGCGTATGCAAAGGGCGTTGATACGGACGGCAGCCTTATAGCCGATGATACGGACGGCAATGAGATAAAGATAAGCTCGGGTGAGGTATCACTCAGGCTTGAAAATGATAAATATATCTGATAAGGAGTTTTTGCAATGGAAAAAACTATTTTATGTGCGGCATCATTCTACAATCACAAATGCTATTTCAACAGTGATGATTTTTCCGTTTTGCCGCCCGATGTAAAAAATGAGGTAAAGGCTGTTGCGTCTGCCACTGCCGAAAAGGTAAGGGCAATAGTATCCATAGGCTTTTACGAGGACGGCAGCGTATTTGTCAACATACAGGCGGATGAAAAGGATATGGATTTTGACGAGATTGCAGCCAAATATGAAACGGAAAAGGTGACCAAGAGCAGGAAAAAGCTTTTAAATGCGCTGACGCTGTGGTACAAGGTAACAAAGCTTGGCGCAAGCGGTATTGCAATAAAATGAAAATAGGCAGCTTACAGCTTGAAAACAATGTATTTCTTGCACCGATGGCAGGCGTTACCGACAAGGTTTTCAGAGTTTTGTGCAAGGAGATGGGCTGTGCCCTTGTGTACTCGGAGATGGTAAGCGCAAAGGGAATAATGCACAACAACCGCAATACGGGCAAGCTGCTTGAAATTGACAGAGCGGAGATGCCTGCGGCGGTTCAGCTTTTTGGCTCGGATCCGCTGATCCTTGGCAAAATTGCCCAACAGCTTGATAAAAATGAGGATATTGCCCTAATAGATATTAATATGGGCTGTCCGGCGCCGAAGATATACAAAAACGGAGAGGGCTCCGCACTTTTGCACAATATCGGTCTTGTAGGCGAGATAGTGCATGCGGTGAGCCAAAGCACCTCAAAGCCCGTTACAGTAAAAATGCGCAAAGGCTTTGACGGGGAAGAGCCTGCCTGTATAAAAGCCGCCGCCGCAGCCGAAAAAAACGGCGCCGCCGCAGTTGCCGTACACGGCAGAACAAGGGAACAGTACTACAGCGGCAAGGCGGATATAGACATCATAAAAGAGGTCAAAAAAAATGTCGGTATACCCGTTATAGGAAACGGCGATATAAATTCACCGGAAAGCGCAAAGCATATGCTTGAATATACCAACTGCGACGCAATAATGATAGGCAGGGCTGCACAGGGTAACCCGTGGATATTCAAAAGGGTGCTTGCCTACCTTTCCTCGGGAGAGCTTTTGCCGGAGCCGAGTGCCACGGAGAAGCTTGCAGCTGCAAGGCGTCACCTGGATATGCTTGTAGAGTTCAAGGGTGAGCATATAGGCGTGTGTGAAATGCGCAAGCACCTTGGATGGTATATCAGGGGTATACCGCACAGTGCGCAGATGCGTGTGCTTATAAACACGGCAGATACAAGGCAAAAAATGTATGAGGTAATTAAGCTTATTGAATATAAAGCAAAAAATATTTATTAAAACAGGAGGAGCATTATGGATTATAAATCAGCAGGTGTAGATGTAGAAGCGGGATACAGGGCCGTCGAGCTTATGAAGAGCCATGTAAAGTCCACCTTCAGAGATGAGGTGCTTACCGATATAGGCGGTTTTGGCGGTCTTTTCAGCATTATGAAGGCAAAGGATATGGAGGAGCCTTGTCTTGTAAGCGGTACTGACGGCGTAGGTACAAAGCTTAAAATAGCTTTTGTTATGGACAAGCATGATACCATCGGCATAGACGCAGTTGCAATGTGCGTAAACGATGTTGTGTGCAGCGGTGCGGAGCCGTTGTTCTTCCTTGACTACATAGCTTGCGGCAAGAATACACCCGAAAAAATTGCCGAGATAGTAAGCGGTGTTGCAGAGGGCTGCAGGCAGGCAGGCTGCTCGCTTATAGGCGGTGAAACTGCGGAGATGCCCGGCTTTTATCCTGCGGATGAGTATGATCTTGCGGGCTTTACCGTAGGCATTATGGACAGGGCAAAGGTTATAGACGGCAGCAGGATCAAGCCTGGAGATGCCCTCATAGGCATAGCATCAAGCGGTATCCATTCAAACGGTTATTCGCTTGTAAGAAAAATTTTTAAGCCAACCATATCGGGGCTTAACGAGTACATAGAAAGGCTCGGTTCAACGCTCGGCGAGGCGCTGCTTGTACCTACAAAAATATATGTAAAGCCTGTGCTTGACCTTATAAGCAAGGTTGAGGTAAAGGGCTTGAGCCATATCACAGGCGGCGGCTTTATAGAAAATATACCAAGGATGATGCCCGAGGGTACAAAGGCTGTCATTGAAGAAGGCTCATGGCCTGTACTGCCTGTATTTGCAATTTTGCAGCAGCTCGGAAATGTTGAGCGCATGAGCATGTACAATACCTTTAATATGGGCATAGGTATGGTTGCTGCCGTAGACGGTGCGGATGCCGACAGGGCAATAGCCGTTCTTGAAGAAAACGGTGAGAGCGCATACAAAATAGGATCTGTTGCCGAGGGCAGCGGCATTGAAATAAAGCTTCAGGGGTGATTTTATGCTTAGGATAGGTGCTCTTGTAAGCGGCGGAGGTACAAATCTGCAGGCAATTATGGACGCCATTGAAAGAGATAATATAGATGCAGGGGTCGTTTGTGTTGTAAGCAGCAAGGAGGGCGCATATGCTCTTGAAAGGGCTGCGGCAAAAAATATCGAAACCGCTGTTATGCGCAAAAAGGACTACCCATCACAACGGGATTACGATATTGCCCTTGCAGACTACTTCGAGAAAAGAAATGTGGATCTGATAGTATACGCAGGTTTTATGCTTATACTGGGTGAGGATTTTGTAAACCGCTTTGAAAACAAAATGATAAATATTCATCCGGCGCTTATACCTAGCTTCTGCGGCAAAGGCTTTTACGGTCTGCATGTGCATGAGGCTGTGCTTAAGGCAGGCGTTAAGGTGACGGGTGCAACGGTGCATTTTGTTACGGCGGAATGTGATGCAGGCCCCATAATACTGCAAAAGGCTGTAGAGGTAATGGACGACGATACCCCGGAGAGCTTGCAGAGGAGAGTAATGGAGCAGGCGGAGTGGATAATATATCCCGAGGCTGTAAGGCTGTTTGCGGAAAACAGGCTTAAAATAGAAAACGGCATTGTAAAAAGGAGATAAAAATATGAAGGTTTTGGTTGTGGGCAGCGGCGGCAGAGAGCATACCATATGCTGGAAGCTTGCGCAGAGCCCAAAGGTGGATAAAATATACTGTGCGCCGGGCAATGCAGGCATAGGCGAGATAGCCGAGCTTGTGCCTATAGGCGCAATGGAGCTTGACAAGCTGGTGGATTTTGCCAAGGCAGAGGGTATCGGCCTTACGGTTATAGGTATGGACGATCCTCTTGTTGCGGGAGTAGTTGATAAGTTTGAGGCTGCGGGGCTGAGGGTGTTCGGTCCTCGTGCAAACGCCGCAATTATAGAGGGCAGCAAGGCGTTTAGCAAGGAGCTTATGAAAAAGTACGGCATACCTACCGCAGCATATGAAACCTTTGACGATTATAACAAGGCGTTGGAGTATGTAAAATCGGGCAGCTTCCCTGTGGTGTTAAAGGCTGACGGCCTTGCTCTGGGCAAGGGCGTGCTTATATGCAATAATCTTGAAGAGGCTGTAGACGGGCTTAATACGCTTATGGTTGACAAAAAGTTCGGCGCAAGCGGCAATAAGGTCGTAATTGAGGAATTCCTTACGGGCCCCGAGGTATCGGTTTTGTCCTTCTGCGACGGCAATACGGTAGTCCCCATGGTTTCGGCACAGGATCACAAAAGAGCCTATGACAATGACGAGGGACTTAACACGGGCGGTATGGGCACATTTTCCCCAAGCCGTGTATATACAAAGGATATTGCCGATATATGTATGCAAACTATATTCAAGCCCACTGTTGCCGCACTCAATAAGGAGGGCAGGCAGTTTAAGGGCATAATATACTTCGGTCTTATGCTTACGGCAAAGGGCCCCAAGGTGATAGAATACAATGCACGCTTTGGCGACCCCGAAACACAGGTGATACTGCCAAGGCTTAAAAGTGACCTCTGCGAGATATTTGAGGCATGTATAGACGGCACGCTCGACAAGCTCAATGTGGAGTGGGAGGACAATGCGGCATGCTGTGTTGTGCTTGCAAGCGGCGGCTATCCCGAAAGCTACAAAAAGGGCTATGAGATAACGGGCCTTGACGAAATAAAAAAGCATGACAATTTGGCAGTTTTTCATGCAGGTACTGCCCTTAAGGACGGCAAATATGTCACAAACGGCGGACGTGTGCTTGGCATTACGGGTATAGGCAGAGATCTGGACGAGGCTATTAGGACAGCCTACAGCGGCGTGGATATCGTTACCTTTGAAAATGTGCATTACAGGCATGATATCGGCATTAAAAAATATTGATGTTTTTGGCTGCTCTTTTGCGGAGCAGCCGTTTTGCTAACAGGAGGTAAATATGTTTGACCTGCATTCCATACTTAAACAGGTGGAAAAGCCTGCAAGATATATAGGCAGTGAAATAAATATGGTCGAAAAGGATCCCGCATCGGTCGATATAAGGATAGCTTTTTGCTTTCCCGATACCTACGAGGTGGGTATGAGTCATTTGGGTATGCAGATACTGTACTTTTTCTTCAATCGCAGGGAGGATACCTACTGCGAAAGGTGCTTTGCTCCGTGGTACGATATGGAGGAGAAAATGCGGCAGAACAATGTACCCCTTTATGCTCTTGAAACGGGGGATCCTATAAGAGGGTTGGATTTTGTTATGTTTACCCTGCAATACGAGATGAGCTATACCAATATACTAAATATGCTTGACCTTGCAGGTATACCGCTTTTTGCGGCGGACAGGGGAGAGGAGTACCCTATTGTTGTAGGCGGCGGCCCCTGTGCCTATAATCCGGAGCCGTTGGCGGACTTTTTTGACATCTTTTATATAGGCGAGGGTGAGGTAAGCTACGATGAGCTGCTTGACCTTTATAAGCAGAACAAGGCGGAGGGCGGCAGCAAGGAGGATTTTCTTGTAAAGGCGCTTAAGGTAGACGGTATTTATGTACCCAAATTTTATGATGTAAAATATAAACCCGGAGGAGAGGTGGAGAGCATTACTCCCAATCACCCCGATGCCCCCGAAACTGTACGCAAGGTGATAGTAAAGGATATGGACAAGGTGTTCTATCCCGAAAAGCAGCTTGTACCCCTAATAGAGGTAGTGCATGACAGGGTAACGCTTGAGGTGTTCAGGGGCTGTATAAGAGGCTGCCGTTTCTGTCAGGCAGGCTTTGTATATCGTCCCGTAAGGGAAAAGAGCACACAAAGGCTTGTGGAATGCTCAAAATCGCTTGTGAGCTATTCGGGTCATGATGAAATAAGCTTAACAAGCCTGTCTACGGGCGATTACACCGATTTTAAAAATCTTGCCAACAATTTGCTTGACCTCTATGCAAAGGACAGCATAAATGTATCCCTGCCATCGCTGCGCATTGACGCCTTTAATCTTGACCTTATGCAAAAGGTGCAGGAGGTGCGCAAGTCAAGCCTTACTTTTGCGCCCGAGGCGGGTACGCAGCGGCTCAGGGATGTTATAAACAAGGGCATTACCGAGGAGGAGATATTAAACGGCTCGGCGCTTGCCTTTGAGGGCGGCTGGAACAGGGTAAAGCTGTATTTTATGGTTGGTCTGCCGACCGAAACGGAGGACGATCTTCTGGGTATAGTCGACCTTGCAAATAAAATAGTGGAAAAATATTATTCCATGCCAAACAGGGGCAACAGACAGGTATCGGTGGTAGTAAGCTCATCCTGCTTTGTGCCCAAGCCCTTTACACCGTTCCAATGGGTAGGGCAGGCAAGTGTGGAGCAGTTTTTTGCAAAGCAAAAGTTTGTAAAGACGCATATGACCAAAAGACAGGTACGCTTTAATTACCATGAGCCTCAGCTCAGCTCCATGGAGGCAGTGCTTGCAAGGGGCGACAGGCGTGTATCCGCATTGATACTGCGTGCGTGGGAGCTGGGCGCAAAGTTTGACGGCTGGAACGACCTTTTTAAATACGATGTATGGATGCAGGCTTTTGAGGACACGGGTCTTGACAAGGAATTCTACACCGTCAGGGAGAGGAGTTATGACGAGATCCTGCCGTGGGATCATATCTCCATAGGCGTCAGCAAGTCATTTTTGATACGAGAAGCCGAAAAGGCAAAGCAGGAGCAGGTTACGCCTAACTGCCGCACAAAGTGTGCAGGCTGCGGAGCCTCTGCCTTTGGGGGAGGTGTCTGCTTTGAGTGAGCAAATAAATAAAAATGACGTAACCGAAAAAAAGCCTGTGCAGCTTATGCCAAGGTACAGGTACAGGCTTGGCTTTGAAAAAAAGGATAAAATGATATATATAGGCCATCTCGATCTGATGACGTTTTTTCAGAGGGCTGTAAAGCGTGCGGGGCTGCCCATAGCCTATTCAAAGGGCTTTAATCCGCATCAGCTTATGAGCTTTGCATGCCCTCTCTCGCTAGGCTGTTACGGTTACGGAGAGTTTGTGGATATTGAGCTTGAGCATCCAATGGACGAAGATGAAATTGTTTCAAGCCTTAATGCCGCAATGAACAAGGGTATGCGCATAACCTCCGCCAGAGCTCTTTGCGAGGGAGAAAAGACCGGTGCGGCGGTTGTGACTGCTGCTGATTACAGGGTAACACTGGGTATAAAGGCAGACAATACAGAGAGATTGATAAATGAGCTTATGGGGCTTGATAAAATGGAGATCGAGCGCACAAGCAAGCGCAAGACAAAGACCGTTGATATAAAACCCGATATTTTTGTCCTAAGCGGAGATAATTCGGGTGAAAAAACGGTGCTTAATATGCGCATAGCAACGGGCAGCGCCAACAACCTTAAGGCAGAGCTTGTGTGTGAATATATATACAGGTATCTGGGCATACCCTTTGAACCGTACACGCTTGTCATAGAGAGGCTTGCTCTGTTAAAGGGCGGCGATAAGGGCTTTGAGCCGTTGTAGGTGATATTTATGGACAGGATATATATAGACGCCCTGTCGGGCAGGCTGCGTACCGCCCTTAAGCAGGACGGCGAGCTTACGGAGATAATATACGAGAGCGGTGAGGCTTTTGCCCCGGGCAATATTTATGCAGGGCGTGTCAGCGAGGTGCTTAAGGGGCAGTTTGTTTTTATAGATATAGGTGATGAAAAAAATGCGTTTTTGCAGCCCGATCCTTCAAAGGAACCCATGCTTTACGATGAAAAGGGCAGGCTGTGTATCAAGGCGGGTGACTGCATACCCGTGCAGATAATAAAATCGGCTGTTGACGAAAAAGGCGCAGCTGTCACCTCAAGGCTTAATTTTACGGGCAAATATTGTGTTGTTATAGCAAATGACAGCGGTATAGGCATATCAAAAAAGATAACGGACAGCCAAAAACGCAGTGAGCTGAAGGCGCTTGCCGAAGAGCTGCTGCCGGGCGGCTTTGCCGTTATAATGCGTACAGACTGCGGCACTGCCGATGTAAATACCGTATCCGGTGAGCTAAAGGAGCTTGTCGAAAGGGCAATATCCGTTACCCAAAAGGCAGCATATATTAAGCCGCCTGCCCTCATATACGAGGAGCTGAGCGAAGCCTCACGCATAGTAAGGGATCTGGCTGTGGGCAAGGATACCGAGGTAATAACAAACAGTGCGTATACTGCCGAAAAAATAAAGAGGGAAACGGGCATAGAAAACATAACGCTCTATGACGGCGCCGTACCCCTTTTTCACAATACCGGCATAGAGAGCGGCATAGAAAAGGCGCTTAGCAGGCGGGTATGGCTTAAAAACGGCGGATACCTTGTAATAGACTGTACCGAGGCAATGAATGTTATTGATGTAAACAGTGGCAAGCACTCGGGTAAAAATATAAAGGATTTTGCGCTTAAAGTCAATCTGGAGGCGGCAGAGGAGGCGGAAAAGCAGATAAGGCTCAGAAACCTTACGGGCATGATAATAATTGATTTTATAGATATGAACGGCAGTGAGGACAAACAAAAAGTGCTGCAAAGGCTTAAGGAATGTATAAAGCGTGACAGGATAAGCACAACTGTTGTAGGTATGACCTCTCTTGGGCTTATGCAGCTTACCCGCAAAAAAACAAGGCCTCCGCTGCATAAAATACTTATGCGCCCCTGTCCTGCCTGTGCTGGCAGCGGACTTGCGGAAAATGAGTTTTATATAGCCGATAAGGTGATAAACGAGCTTATTTCTGTTTTTTCACAGACAATATATAAAAAAATTAAGGTAAAGGGCAGCAAAAGGGTCATATCCGTGCTTAAGCAAGATAAAGCGCAGCTTAAGCTGATAGAGGACAGCTTTGCCGCATGTATAGAGCTTGAGGAGATACCTACAGGCAGGCTCGGATATTACGAGCTTGAAAAAAGCCGATAAACACCTGCATTATAGCGCAGGTGTTTTTTGCATAATAAAATAAAAAACAAAAGGATAAAATTGTTCATTTTGTACATAAATTTTTTTTAGTTAAGTGAAATATTTACAGTTATATATAATTATGGTATAATATCTTGAATAAGTATGTCAATTGCAGACCGTATTACTCTGCAAAAGCTATTTGATTCGTATAAAATTAAGATATAAACAAAAATATCTGTTCAAGTACATTATAAATATAGTTTATATCAGCTTTGTGCATATTACGCTTTTGGCCTTACCAAATATTTGTTGTATTTTTTAAAAGGGGGATCTTGTCTATGAAAAAGGCAAAAAGGATTGCAAGTGCGGTTTTATCCGCTATGCTTGTTTTAAGTACAGGCATTACGGGTTTCCCAAACGGTGCTTTTGAGGAAGTGGCGGCAAAGGACAATATTATAAACACAATGAGCATACCTCCTGCTGCAAAGGGCAGCGGTTGGGAGCTTGCCATTAATGCAGACGGTACATACACGGTTACGTTTAGCGGTACATCCATACCCGCAAGCTTTATTGAATCGGAAGCTGTAGCCCCATACAAGGACAAAATTACCAAAGTCAATATCGGTTCTGATGTAAGGTCTATAGGAGATTCGGCTTTTAAAGACTGTGTATCCCTGCGGGATGTAAAATTTGAAGAGAACAGCGTTCTCAAAGAAACGGGCAATTCTGTATTTGAAGGCTGTAAAAATCTTAAATCGGTCAATCTGGAGGCTCTTTCTGCCCTTGAATATATAGGCACAGAAGATGCCTCGGATAGCAATACATTTAACGGTACAGGTCTTGAAAATATCACAATACCGTCAACGGTAAAGGAGATAGGCGACGGAGCCTTTTGCTATTCAAAGCTTGAAAAGGTTAATTTTGAGGAAAACCATGTCCTTACAAAGCTTGGCAAGGTAAGGGGCGAGGTTTTTTCGGGCTGTACGGAGCTTACCGAAATAAACCTTGAAAATATAAAATCCCCCTCCTTCTCTTTCGGAACAAATATAGGCGGGGAGCCCGGATTTTACGGTTGTTCATCCCTTGTGTCAGTAACCGTTCCGGGCAATATATCGGGTAATCTTTCAAAAATGTTTTACGACTGTACATCTCTGGAGGAAATCGTTTTTAAAGAGAATACCAACAAAATAACGGACGTTAATGATATTATACGAAACACAAAGGTAGAAGAGCTGGATCTTTCGCCTCTTAATATTACCGAAATAACAGGTACTGTGGTAAAAGACAACAGCAGCCTCCGCACCCTTAAGCTGCCCGATACCGTGGAAAAGATAAGCGCAGCGGCTGATGTTGCCGTAAACTGCTCCAATCTTAGGGAAATACTGTGGGAGAAAAACGAACACGGCCCCGAGTTTTTGGGGGGGGGCAAACACCATTTTGCGGAAAACACGGCTCTTGAAAGCTTTGATTTTGAAAACCTGCCCGATCTTACAAAAATAACCGACCAAATGTTTAAGGGCGATGTATCCTTAAAGCAGGCGGTTTTGGGCGGCAAGCTCTCTTCGATAGGCTCGGAGGCATTTTTGGGCTGTACTGGGCTTAAAGAGGTAGTATACAAAACATCCTCTCTTAGTAATGTGTCGTCGGATGCCTTTGCAAACACAGGCAATTTTACCTTGAAGATCACAGCGGAAGACGGAAGCTTTCCTCCATATATAAATACAGATTTTCTTGCCGCTGCGCAAGGACATATTTCCGATATAATTGTTGATAAAAATGTAAGCTTTACCGTGGGTACGGAGGGAAAAGGCAATGCCCTTTCTGCGCCCTTTACAAAGGGCGGCATGTACTGCACGGACAGCAGCGGCAGTATTTACAAGGTAAACGGCGATACGGCAGAGCTTGTGTACGGTGCAAGAGATACCGATACTTTGACTATACCCGCAAGCGTAAGCTGCGGCGGTAAATCTCTTCCCGTTACAGCAATCGGCAGGGACGCATTTAAGGGCAGTGCTGTGCAGTCGCTTACATTTTCGGGTGCGGCACAAATAACAAATATAGACGATTATGCCTTTGCCAATGCCGAAAATCTTTCTTCCATAAACGGAAAAACCGAATCGGATGCGGTAACGGGCTCGTTTGCCGCAGCTGCAGACAGCCTTGGTTCAAATCTGTTTGTAAATACAAAAATAACCGGAGATAAGGACGAAAAAGTCTTTGAAAATTCAAATGTACAAAACAATGGTACGATAGGTGGAAGTATCGGTCTTGGCATTGAAATATCACTTGATAATGATACCGAGCAGCGGCTCGAGCCTAAAGAAAAAGCCTTGTATTACACGGGAACGGAAGCTCAAATAAATGTGGCTCTGTCACAAAGCCCCGTTAACGTGTACAGAATATATGTGAGAAAAGAAAGTGACGGCATTGTGTCCTGCAGTACAGGTGCAGTATTGCAGCCAACGGAAGATCCCGATATATGGTATTATGAATTTACATATGAATCGGGCAGTACCTATGTGCCTACAATTAATGTTAAATATCCAAACTGTACCCGTCCCGGAAGAAAAATGCAGGTGTGGGGTGTAAGTGTTAGTAATGAGGTAAAAGAAGAATACGCAAACAAGGTGATTGAACCCGGCACAACGGAAACAGGCATAGTTACCACCGATGCCTATATAGAGCCTACTTGGATAACCCAAAATCAAGCATTTCAGGTGGCAAAGGAGGCGGTGGAATCCTCCTCTGTAGGTTTTAATGCCGTTGACAAGGGAATTGCTTTAAAAAATTTAAAATTTCAAGTAAAATATTCTCCTCTGGGAGAAACCTATGAAAAAGCGGTAGGCAACGATTTTGTAAAATACGTGGATCTTAAGGATACGCTTAAATTGCCGACTTATTTAAAGTGGCGCAGCGATATTGATACGGATAATACAACGGTAGTTTCCGACGGAAGCTCAAGCTCTCTTTATGCCGTTATAGGCGGTAAAAAATATCTTGTATGCACTGTTTCCAATTTTAACTTAAGCAACGCTGCAATAACCGATATGTGGCTTGAAAAGGACGGAGAAAATAACTATACCGTTTGCTTCAGAGCTGCAAACACCGAAACGGATAAGGAAATATCGCCCCTTAGCGGAGATATACTTTTCGGCAGCGAGGTAATTTTTGCTGATGGTATCAAACCAAACGAAGAGATAAAAATAGACAATACAATATCAAGCGAAACCAATTACAACTTTGCCGATAAAGCGACATCGGAAGCCAATGCAGAACTAAGCTTTAACTCAGGCAGCGGCAATGTGCTGTTTGACAAGAGCATAGTGACAAAACCCGGACATATGGGCGAGGACGCAGAGTTTAAGCTTACTGTGGAAAATCCATCTGCGTTTGATTATGATAAGCTGGAAAAGCTTGAGGATACCCTTTCAAGCCCCGGAAATCAAGCTATGTATATCAAGCCCGAAAATATGCAGGCGCTTTTTGACGGTCTTAACGGAGATAATCTCACAATAACAATTACAAATGCGTTTATAACAGACGCCGTGTCCGACACCGTTACAGGTCTTGACGGCGAAACAGAGGGCAAGCTGTCTGCAGCAAATACGGGTAAAGACACGGAATACAACGGTCTTAAAAAAGGCAGCAAAACCGAGGGTGAAAAAATAACCATAAAAAAGGAAGACGGCATAATCACTATAGCTTCGGGCAGCAAAACAATTACCGCAGACGGCGGCAAAACCATTGCCGACGCCCT
The DNA here is from genome assembly GCA_947591605.1 of uncultured Clostridia bacterium. Lineage (GTDB taxonomy): Bacteria > Bacillota > Clostridia > Lachnospirales > CAG-274 > CALWRD01. Next base: position 72,943 of record CANQDF010000007.1, read on the forward strand.
TAACGAGCTTGCATATGTGGTTACACAGGAGGATTACTATACGCTTACCTGGGATTATCCGTCCGGATATACCCTTAATGCAGGCAAAAAGCTGGAGTACAACGTTAAGGCTACGGTAAAAAATTCCCTTATGTTTTTACCGGAACAGGATTCCTCCTACTACTATAATTATCCAACCGGCAAAGGCGTGGATCTGCATAACGAAGCCTCTTTAACGGCAGGCGGAAATGTACAAAGAAAAAGTACGGAAACCGTCAATGAAGTGCCTTTAGACCTGCGCATAAGCAAGGACGGCACAGTGGACGGTGTAAGTATAAATCCAAGCACAGACGAAAACAAAAAAACTCATCGTGTGGAGCTTGGGGACATTATCGACTACAAGGTCGACCTTGCTCATATGGGCAAAAGCTATTATGATGTTCTGCCCGTTACAGATAAACTGGCAGGGCTACAATGTCTGCTTGTTCCCGTTAAGGATAATCCGTCTTTGGCAGGTGAAGGTCTACCCAAATTGACTGAAGAGGACGGCATTGAATACTATGTACTTAACCAACCCGGTACATATGAAGATATAGTTATAGGCGGCATATGCGCCGATACCGTAACGGTAAAAGAACTTAGCGACAATACAGGCATTGAAACCCTTATAAAATATTATATTATCGACAAGGATCCCGAGGCAGCCTCGGGCATTGAGGGCGACAGAAACATCAGCTTTACATATAAGGCTGTGTGCGATGACCAATATTTTGACGGAGTGGACACATCGCACTTCAGCATAAACAATGAGGCTTGGGCAAACGACCTTATGGGTCACAGGATATATGCGCCTATTTTCACAGGCGGTGCTGCGCTTGCTTTCAGTAAGGATATAGTTGCGTATAAAAGCTCCGATCCTCAGTTTGACGAGATAGACAAGGACGATTTTTCAACTATCAGCAGGGAGAAAAACATCGTCACCTATAGGCTTAAGTTTGAAAATCCGTTCCCGCCCGAGTCGGAAGGTTCGGATAACCCCAAAACATACCTTACGGGAAAGGACTTTTACGATGCCCTGCCCGCAACGGGTACTGCCTTTGATTGGAGCAAAAGTAATATCTCTGTTGATTATGAGCTTAAAAACGGAGCAACGTTTGTAGATGAACGTAAATCACCGGTAGATAAAGAAGAAGTTTTGGACGGAAACGAATGGAAAGTTGTAAAGGATGATCCGTCTTCGCTCCCATCGACCGGACACGATGCGGATAGCCAATATATCACATGGAATGACGATATAACGGTCGAGTTTCCTCCAAAATCACAATTTTATATTTATGTTACCCTTACATTCCCCGACGAAGAAGACGTATGGAATAGCTTTATAACGGAAAAGGGCGGAGAAATTCTCATAAATACTCTCTATTTATATAATCTTCCCGACCGAGTAACACATAGCCTTTCCGAACCGGGCAAGGTGCTTTTGCAAAAGGGTGTTTACGAAACAGGATATTACACAAGGGGTGCTTTGCAAGATTATACAGAATACTACAGGGGTATTGACAGATACCATTATACTCCCAACGATCCGTTTTTCTTGGGTGAATACAGCTCCGAACAAAAGGGCGCTGTGAATACCGTAACATATTACCTTATTATAAAAAACAGCGGTAAGACGCCTTTGTACCTTACAGATGTTTATGATGTATTGCCAAAGGGCTTTGATTTCTACACATTAAGTAACAGTGCGGTAAATCATAATCTTGATAAAGATATTTATACAAAGGATTTTTGGTCGTCTTCGCATTATGTAGTAGGCTTAATAAACGATATAGGCAAGAAGGATTCAGCCATAGAAAGGAGATATATACCCACAGCACCCGGCTATAGAAATGATGAAGGTGCACGTAGAAAAATGGCTGCTCTTGTGGCATTGCCTGAGGGCTACAGAAACGCTGTAGGTAATGAAGATGCTTGGGAAAGCCCCGTTGATGTGAACGGAGAAAAAATGCAATTTGTTCTTACCCATGTAGGATATGAAGGAGAAGAAGTTTTACCGGATGGAAGAAAAAGAATAAAATTCCATTTTGTCAGAAACGACATTGGAGGTTTTAATTCAAGCGGATCTTATTACAATGATAAAAACGATAATATAAAAATTAAAGATATAGACGAATATAAAAATGTTCCCTATCTTTCTCCGGGTGAATTTACGCAGTTTGCTTATACCGTATATACTGCCTCGGATGAAGTTGCGCAAGACAAAGCGTTAAACTATGCCGCTATGGAATATATAGATATAGACGGCGGCGGTGATGTAACTTTGGATACCGATACAGGCGTTGATGTTGCCGATTACAACGGTATGGAAAACAATGACGGCGACCGTGAGTTATGGGATAACACAAAGGCGGCAAAGGAAGGCTTTACGGAGGTATCGCCTCTTAACAAAGCGGATAACAGGCAATGGCTCGTTTCGGGCGTTACCGTGGAAAAGGGAGATATTGTTCCCGGTATAACCAAAACAGCTTCGTCGGATTCTGTCCGTATTGAAGCATCTGCCGGAACTCCCGTAAATTGGACGGTGACATCACGCAACAACGGTAACGATGCCATGACGGATTATGTTATATCGGATACCCTTGAACCGGAATTTATTTTTGAAGGTGATGTTAAATACGAGATACACGGTAAAACAGGCCCTGTCAGCAATGAAGAAGCTAAACGCAGAAACGACTGTTTGCTGAAATGCGGAATAAATGTGCAAGCGCCAAACCCTAACGTAATTAATCAGGTAGAAGACGCAGGGCGAGGTCCGGATGTAATGTTCCATATCGATCGAGATGAAAGCGATATGAGTAAATTACTCGTTTCCTCCAATACGGTGTATGAAGGCAAGGGTACTCCTGTTACGGTAGTTGCAAACGATAAAGAATGGACACCTATACCCTATATATATTTCTATGATACAAAAAATACGGGTCACCTGAACGGAAATATTCTTGCAGGAGCATATGTAAAATTTGAGAAAAAAGAGAATACTCAAGGTAAAGAATGCGAAACACTTAAGATACGTTTTGCATACAAGGTAAACGATACAACGGTAAACAAAGCAATATATGCTATTCCTGCAGGGGGTTACAGCATACTTACGGTAGGCACAACGGCAAATAAAGACATAAAAGCCGGTATGTATCTTAACGATGCGTATATTATACCTTCCGATCTGCAGCAGGACTTTAACCAAAATTATGTATCACAGGGCAAACCGGTTGAACTTGACGCCAAAAATGCGGTTAAAAGCACCGCTCCGGTAAATCTTTATACGGGTCAGCCTACGTTATCATATAAGGAAATTGAGGAAGTGCTTAACGAGGAAAACCGTGCGGATTCCAGAAATCCGGACAGTAACTATATTCTGCTTTCCGATAAAACAAAGACATTCCGTTACACGCTGAATATCACCAACTCAGGGGATAAACCTATGGATAAGCTTGTTGTTATCGATAACCTGCCTCAGCTTGATGACAACGTAACGGTAGCAACAGCAGACGGAAATACCTTAAGAGATGATCTTAAGAGATACAGCGAGTTTAAGGTAAGTTTGGCAAAAGATGACCCTAATTTTGAAATAAAAATCGTAAAAGATGACGGTTCATCAAGAACTCTGACAAAAGAAGTTGACTATAAGGTTCAATACAGTACCAAAACAGGTGATTTTACTTCAAGCGATTGGCTGGATAAGGATGCACCCGATTCACCGGACTGGAAGCCAAATCGGGAAGATTTGACCGACGGCGATCCTCGTTCTGTCAGGTTTGTTATTGAAAAGGACGGAGAAGGGAACTCCATTGTAACCTCCGGGGATACCGTCAAAATCAGCTTTGATGCGGTTATTAACGATGAAAACGCAAAACCGTCACAAACTGCTTGGAACAGCTTCGGCTACAGCTACAGCGTAAACGACCTTACAGCTAAGGCTGCGCCCCTTAACGTAGGCGTAAGGATACCGAGTGCACCGCAGATAAAAAAGGCTATAGTTACAGGTAGGGGCGGACTTTCTCCTATAGACAAGGAAAAAGCCTTTAGGTTTTTGGTTTATGAAAGTAATACGCCCAAAGAATTTAGGGATTATTCGGAACAGGGCATATTGGAGCAATTTAACGGTGGTACTTGTGCATATTTTGAACTAACGGTAAATGCAAATAAAAGCGAATCCGATGTATATTCATTTGAAAACGGAAGTTTTAAAAAATATACTGTATGGCGTGAAGATGCCAGTTCTCCAACCAGTCCGTTTAAACTTTTTATTGACAGTAATCCTTGGGTATGGGAGGACGGTAAAACCTACTACATTGTAGAGATCGAAGACCCGGCAAACGAAGATCTCAGCTTCTTTGGTATCAACGGCAGAGATCAGCGTCAATACAAGTTTGTATACGATGCAAGCCGCAACGAGGAGATAACTGTTTCAAATGCAAAACCCGACTGGAATATCCGTATACTTAAGCATGACCAAAACGGAGATCCTCTTCAAGGCGCACTTTTCGGCATATATACGCCAAATGAAGATGAAAAAATGTCGGATGAGCAATTTGCCGCATTGGGTATAGATGAAGAGTACAAAACAAGAACCGTGCTTAATGACGGAAAAACCGATACATACTATCTTATGGATACCGCAGTAAGCAACGAAAACGGCGCTTTAGGTTGGGGCGAACTGGGCGAGGATACCTATGTTGTCTATGAAATAACTCCTCCTATCGGATACTACGGCAGCCTTCAGAACTATATCTTTACCCGTGAGGAGGCTGTTGCGGCTTCTGATAAAACACAGTCAAAAATTGTTGTAAACAGAGAAGCGGAGCCATTGCCCGGAACAGGCGGCAAAGGCATACTGCCTGTAATGATTTTAGGCGCCGTCATATCTCTGACCGCATTAATGCTGCTGTATCTTCGAAAAAAGAAAGCTGCTGCAGAAAACAGGCTTTAAATACAACGGGGAAAAGCAACATCGTAAATGATGCAGAGTGAAAAACATAACATATCTATCAAACTGCTTACACAGCAAAAAATATCCCGCCGCTTTTTAAGTGACGGGATATTTAGACTGTCAAAAAAACTAAAATTAAATTCAAAAAATGATTTTTAAAAAATTTAAACTTACAAAAACATTTCAAGGTAATTTAAGCGCCGCAGGCTAAAATCCGCAGGACGAGCTTTGCCCGTCCGAGGAAAAGAGGGAGTGTCGAGCGATAGCGAGGCGCGAATCTCTTTGTACTCTGTGAAAAAAATGCAGGAAATGCTTGCATTTCCTGCAAGCGTGTCGATTTATTCGACACGCTGAATATCCCGCCGCTTTTTAAGTGACGGGATATTTATGTTCCGTAGGTTTAGCCTTTATATTCGCTTTTGCGTATATTGCGCATAAGCAGCTTGTTATAACCTGTCCATGCTCCTGCCGTATTGTTGGAGGCAATTATATCCTCAAACATACGCTCCTTTGCATCCGTATCGTCTGCCGCATGCAGAAGAAATGCCTCAAGGGTCTTGGGCAGCTTGGGGGAGCCGTATTCATATTCGCCGTGGTGTGCAAGTATGGAATGACATATAAGCGATTTAAGCTCATGAGGGAATCCCTCTATTTTGTCGGCTTCGGCGCTTATAAGCTCGCAGCCCATAATTATGTGGCCGATAAGCTCGCCGTCATCGGTATAATCAATATTGGGAAAATCCGACAGCTCCATTATTTTTGCCACATCGTGCAAAAGTGCGGTAGAAATAAGCAGATCCCTGTTTACCGTTGGGTAGTGAGAGGCAAAAAAATCACATATATCCGTTACGGAAACCGTATGCTCCAGCAGCCCTCCGAGGTAGTTGTGGTGCATGGTTTTGGCTGCGGTGTGGCTTTTAAACCTTTGCGAAATCACAGGGTGTTTTTTAAATATGTTTATAAGCAGAGTTTTTATACATGGAGTAGTGATGCTGTTTATATATCCGTCAAGCTTTTTGCAGAGCTGGTCTATATCCTTATCTGTGGTCGGTACATAGTCGGCAGGGTCGTATTCGCCCTCGTAGCCCTTGCGTATTTTGTGTACGTTAAGCTGCAAATCGTTTTGATAGGTCTGCACAAGAGCATCTATCTTTATAAAGTCGCCTGACTCAAAGCTCTGTATGCCGTTTGTAAGGTCCCAGACCTTTGCGCTTATTGTACCGGTTTTATCCTGAAGTGTAAGCGAGAGATAGTTTTTGCCCGCCTTAGACTGAAAGGTCTGTTTTGTTTTGCAAAGGTAAAAGTCTATGACTCTTTCACCGTCCCGTAAATCAGAAATATATCTCATATAAGCCTCCGTTAAAAATATTATATATGATAATTATATAAAAAAGCGGATGCAAATTCAAGACAATATTGAATGTCAGTGTTAAAGTGTTAATGTTAGACCGCCTGTCTGTTTTACCTCAACGGATAAAATAAGCTTATATATGTACTTAATTTTGATTATATTAGTACTATTTCTCCGGATAAGTATTAACTGAACATATTTTAAGGCTTTATGCTTTTGTTGACATAAGGGCTTGTGCCATCAAAAAACTTTAGTGCTTATGCGGAACTTGCAGTTGATTTCTTTTTTTTAAAACGTGAGTGCCGATAAATATCAATATTAAAATTATAATAAATACAAAATACTTATGAATGAAGCACAAAAGGGCAACTATATGATACAAGCTAATAAGAAAGAAATCACTACCCGTTATACGTACTTGATTATATTTATTGGAAGGAGCATGCTCCGAAGATATATAGTCTAAAGAATACCAAACCTTTTTGTTTGAAACGGATCGTGTTTTGCTTTGAATATCACCTTCTATGTTATTAAGAAACATATAATCCAGCAATAGAACTGTTTCCGCCTTTGTCATTTTATGCCATATTTTTTCAAATTCCTCATAAGAGAAATCAGTCGAATATGGAGCTTTATTATAATTTTCATTATGCATTACAATTTTCCCGGTTACAGGTGGAGCGATATTAATTTCGTATTCAAAATTATCAAGTATAATTTGTTTATTTTTAAAATTCGGACGTATTACACGTTGTGAAACCACAATATTTATAATATCGTAATTTTCGTATCGTGGAGAACGGATATGAGTATAGCCCAATATTATAAATATAAGTGTAATTAATAAAAGTATTATATATCTTTTTTTCAAACAACCGGTCCTCCCTTTACCTCAATGTATACAATAAGTTCTCCGTCTATATTATAAAATATTGATTTATATTCGACTGAGCGTGCAGCAGCCGACAATATTAGGCTCCATATATTTTTGTTTTTCATAGAAGGTCTAATATTTATTTTTTTTATTTACAGACTTTTTTCAAAGTCTTAATAAATGACCAATCTATTTTTTGACTTAATTCACAATACAGTACTCCTTCACAATTAAAAAGAGTTATTTCAATGTTTTTGTCATTATTTTTCATGCACATCTTTATACCCTGATAATCTCGCCTGAAAAACATTGAATTTACATTAGGAAAATTACTGAAAGGTTTATTGAATTTTTCTTTGAATTCTTCATATGTATAATTATAGTAAGATAAATTATCAAAATATAATTCTTGTATATCCTTGACATCATTTATGAGGATATACATTTTTCCATCCTCTGCATCATATCCAAACTGATGAATATTTATGTTGGGAGTTTGAGTGATCAAAAACTTTTCGGCAACCATATTTTTGCCGTTTGAATTGTCTAAATCCATTTTTTTAAATTGATAATAGTCAACAGATAAATGCGATCCGTATAAAATATATATTAAAGCAAACAATCCCCCTATCATAAGCAGTATAGTTGCACATTTGTCTTGTAATTTTAATGATTTAAAAATTTTCATAATTAATAACCTCGATGTTTACGGATACCTTGTCTATCTGCTTATTACTTTACTTCAAAGAAACCTTGTTTTTTATTGTTTTTTTAAATTTGCACCTTACAAAAATTAACATAATCATATCAACATATGGTATTGTCGTAACAAACCATATTATCATATGATTAGGTTTAAATTTATCTACAAACAGAAATGAAATTATTATAGATATAGGAATATACATAATACCAAGTAAAAACGAAAAAAACAGAAAAGATAAAATATCCCAATTTCCCCCTATGCCACCGAGAACTCCTTTAAAATATGAACGTTATATATAAGAAACATTATATTTTGTATAATTTTACAAATAATCATTGTATTAAGTTCAATATATTGTACTTTATTTTTCTTTATTTTAAACTATAAGAAATAAATACTTGCAACAAGCAAAACAATAATAGTGTAAATAATACCTATTCCCATAAAGTTTATCCCCAATTTTATTAAACCAATAGTTAAGTTATCCAAGTTTTGCAATACCATTTTCACGCCTCCTATTATGGACAATTATGTCACCAATAATAAGGTATCATATCAAAATAATAATGTCCTTGACTTGCTTCTGATGTATAACAGTTAGGCGGACAATAGTTGAAAGTTGGTCAGTGAGTTCTGCAAGCAACATATACACTTTTCATAATCTCCGGATGTATAATATTTGCCCAACTTGCATGAGAAAGCCTAATATTTAATTTTTTTATTTACAGACTTTTTTCAAAGTCTATCTAAGGGAAATTTCAAATTTTCTGTTTTGGTTAATTATTAACGTCATCTGCTCAAACGACCCTCTTCTTCTGCTTTTTGAAATAAATGCTTAAGCTCTGCACCGAAAGGATTTTCCAGATCCACCGAAAGATATAAATGCTCGTTATCATAAAACAATGAAACGGACAGACCTTTTGGCTTGTAACGCAAATTCTCATATAGAACAAAATTTTTTAATTCAGAATAATAATCGATTACAGCATAATTTTTTTCATTTTGACTGTGTATGTTTATTGCTTTGGTGTTATTTTGATTTAATGCTTTAATGATATCAACATCAACATATTCAATTTTAGCAACGCAATAATGCATATTCATATAATGATACATATTCACTTCTTCAACCTTTGTGTTGCTTGGAAGTAAAACACCATAAGCATTTATTATTTCAGAAGAACATTCTTCTGCATTTTGCAAGTAAGTTTTATTAAATCCATTAAACATACATCCGCCAATATAATACGTTGCAGATAAAACTATAATTAATGCCGATATAAATTTTATTAATTCTTTTTTCCTGCTCATCTTATACCTCAGCATCAATTTATTTGTGTATGCCTATACCGACATTTACAGTTTTTTAAAATATATAAGACTTTATTGTTTATGCGGAACTTGCAGTTGACTTCTTTTTTTTAAAACGTGAGTGCCGATAAATATCAATATTAAAATTATAATAAACACAAAATACTTATGAATAAAATACAAAAAAGCAACTATATAATATACAACGGAAACAAAATTATTGTCTATACTGCTTCTATGTGTATCTATATATTTATATTTCTTGGTAAATCCTGCAGATGAATAGTATATATCATAGGTTATCTTCTTACTCGGATCCGAATATGTTTTATTTTGAGTATCTGCTTCTATGTTATTAAGAAACAAATAATCAAGCAATAATACTGTTTCTGTTTTAGACATTTTATACCACAATTTATCAAATTCTTCATGATCATAGTCTGTCCATCGAACAAAATCATAAAATTTATTATCGTGCACTACAATCCTGCTGCCTCTTAATGGAGCAATCTGAATTTCGTATTCATAAAATGTATAATTGACATATTTTGAAACAACAATATTAATAGTTTCATAATTCTTGTATTGAGTATATCGGATATGACTATATCCCAATATTGTAATTATGAAGATAAGTGTAAATAATATAAGTATTATATATCTTTTTTTCAAACAACCGGTCCCCCTTTACCTCACTATGTCCGATTTGTATTACTTTCTTTGGCTTTATAGTTTAATAACGCTAAAATCAATATATCTGTTATAGGTAATATTGTATATATCCACAACAAATATGATATTGGTTTGAATTCCAAGTCACAAAAACTTTTTACAAATATAATGGATGTTAATATGCCTGCAATAAGGGATCTAATCCACTGTTCCCATAAAAAATAACCATCAATGTATTTAATATTAATTACAAATATAATAATAATAAAAATCGTTTGTATACATTTCATTATGAAAATCTCACTAAAAGGAAATCCCTTATCCTTTAACTTGTGAACATAGGCAGAAATTATGTTTTTACCCTTCAAGCAAATTATTATGGTATGTATGATAGCCAATATATGAAAAACTCGGATAGCGTCAACAAGGCGAAAAAGGAACAAAAGAGCTCCAAATTCAAGTAAACCGGGCGAAGGAAATATTATTTTAATAATAAACATACAAAACAGTGCAATAATAATGATAATATTGATTATTGCTATGGCATTCAGCAGCTTTATCAGCCTATACATTATAAAAAAACTCCTTCTTTTATATTAAATGTTATGTTATCATGCAAAATCATTTGCCCGATGGTATATATAATCGTCAATCCATGGAATGCAATTTTTTTAAATCTTCAAGCTCTCCCCAATCTGTCCTTATTCTGCAGCGCAAACCGTCATCCGATTTGCTTATGAATATAGAACAGCTGTCATTTTTATCTTTAAACTCCACTGTCCAAATTTTATTATCTGTGGAGATATCTGTATTATCCCACCTTCCGTCAAATGTACTTCCGGCGTATTTATGACAGGAGGAGGCATATCTGTCACTCGGAGCATTGAGCATTTTATTATATTCCTCCTCGGCATTGATTATTTCGTCATAATCTGCCTCCGTCAGCTCGTAATATGCAAGGTTTTCAAAACACAGCTCATGTATATCCCTTATATCATCCATAAATAACGTCATCAAACCGTGATTGAACCATACTCTGCACGAACCTATATTATTTGTATCCTTTATATGAAACACATCAAAAATATAATTTGCTTTTTCCTCCGTGTCAAGCTCGACAAATTCGCCGGTTGAACTCGTTATTATTCCCCTGATAGAGTTAATAATAACCCACAATACAATTATCACGGCAATAAAAACCGGTAATAACCTTAATATTTTACCGATACGCTTACGTTTGCCCGTTTCCATCGTGTACCTCCGCATCAATTTATTTGTATATGCCTATACCGACATTTACAGTTTTTTAAAATATATAAGACTTTATTGTTTATGCGGAACTTGCAGTTGACTTCTTTTTTTTAAAACGTGAGTGCCGATAAATATCAATATTAAAATTATAATAAACACAAAATACTTATGAATAAAATACAAAAAAGCAACTATATAATATACAACGGAAACAAAATTATTGTCTATACTGCTTCTATGTGTATCTATATATTTATATTTCTTGGTAAATCCTGCAGATGAATAGTATATATCATAGGTTATCTTCTTACTCGGATCCGAATATGTTTTATTTTGAGTATCTGCTTCTATGTTATTAAGAAACAAATAATCAAGCAATAATACTGTTTCTGTTTTAGACATTTTATACCACAATTTATCAAATTCTTCATGATCATAGTCTGTCCATCGAACAAAATCATAAAATTTATTATCGTGCACTACAATCTTACTGTTTCCTAATGGAGCAATCAGAATTTCGTATTCATAAAATGTATAATTAACATATTTTGAAACAACAATATTAATAGTTTCATAATTATTGTATTGAGAAGATCGGATATGACTATATCCCAATATTGTAATTATGAAGATAAGTGTAAATAATATA
>CANQDF010000008.1 GCA_947591605.1 uncultured Clostridia bacterium
TACACTGGCATTTTGTTATAACACTGCTTATTTAGCGACTTGTAACACAATTCGTTATAAGTTGTAAAACAAATAACAGTCTGTAACGCCTGTGTATTGTTACTTTTTTCTTACATTGAGGCTATTTATGCCCTAAAACCATAAAAAGCGTGAAATCCGCTTGCTAAGCCACTTTCACGCTTTTATCATTATTTCAATATTTTTTTGCCATTTATCTGCGTTATTTTTTGTTACAAATTCTACAAACCCGTCAAACAGCGGCTAACGTAGAGTTTATCCACTAATATCTTTTTCACCTTTTTTGACATCCTCTCTGCGATTTAACACATATAATTTCTGAAAGTGACTCTCTACTCTCTATATCATTTGTTGTTATCCTCTTTGTATACATATATATGATCTTTTCTTCCATGTCTTGTGTAAGGGTATTCTGATATTTTTTATCGCCTGTGGCTCATAGCTGCCATTTCTGTCACGAGGAATATCTATTTCAATATCTCCATAGCTAGTGTGCATTATTTTCTTGCTGTGTCCGTTGCGGCTGTTGTGAGTATCCTTGTTTCTGTAATCATACTTTGAATATCCAAGTTCCTCATCAAGCTCACTGTCTAAAGTGCCTTTAAGGATCACAGACATCATTTCGCTCATCATTGCGCTGATGTCTTTTACGTTCTTTACCGGATTATACTTGATATACCCTGCCATTATTTCCCTTAATGCCTGCCTTTCAGGACTTTCATTTCTTGTTCTTTTGTACTTCATGAATAAAACCTCCAAACTGATATTTTTATTATATCAGTTTAGAGGTTTTGACAGGCTATAATTGATAGGAAATATATCCTTGTTCTTGGTTACATTACGAGGTAACGGTTAAATCCCTCAACGGTATTTTTGGTATATATAATTTTTCATATCTCTTCGGGATACTTATTGATAGGTTTATAAAGAAGTCCAATTCTCATTCCATATCCTTGAAATAGTTGGATATTTCGATTATATTTTACTGCAAAAGTTTATAATTCAAGAAAAGTTATTCATTTTGTTGAAGCCGTAAAGACGCAAATGGTGTTCTTATTCTGCTTACGTTACATACTCATAACCTAAGCCCCCTAACGAAGCCTTTGTATTATGTAGGAGCGTATACTCCTACATAATACAATAGTAAGTTCGTCGCTTTCTATGAGGTAGACCTGCTTAGTCAGTTAAATTATCCATAAAACTTTCAAAGCTTTATATGTTACAAATTTTGTGGTGTTACCTATTTGATGTCTTATTCGCAAATGATAATATACCATTTGCGGATAAGGCATCCATGTTTGTTAATATGGATATTATGGTGCTGCATCTCCTTTTCTGAGAATATTGTCAAAATATCTTTTAAAAAGCCTTTTTCACACTATTTCCATTACCATGTACAGAAAGTATTGAATCAAGATATACTACAGGATAAACTTCGGAATGAGTTCTTTCCTACTATCCTTTGACAACCACAGACATATTATCCTTTATATAGTTTATAGTGCTATCCGATGCATCAACACCTTATAATTCCCTAAAGTGACTTTCAATTTTATCGGTCGTCGTACCTTTTGCAGGCATGTATATAATTATTTCTTCCATGCACTGCGTAATAGTTTTCTGATACTTCTTGGCTACATGAGGCTCATATTTACAATTTTTAACACGCGGAATATCCTGATCTTATATTACCCACTTGTATGTATGCTTTTTTTGCTGTAGCCATTACGCCTGTTATATAAATCTTTATTTCTGCATTCCTATCCGGAATAATCTTACTAAATGTCAAGTAAAAAACCTTAAAGTATCGCCGACATAATTTAAAACTTTTACAGTATTATCCTTAAGACAATCTTATAATTAAGCCTGTCTTTTGGGATTTCGTTTCTTTTTGCCACTTTAAAGATCTCGAAGTTGATATTTTTTATACATCAGCTTGGAGGTTTACACAATCTTTGGGATAAACCCATGAGTTAATGTATATCGACCTTTTAATATATATTTCCTATTTTAATCCAACAATTTTAAGCATTTCAATGTGTTTGATAATATCCTCATTATCATAGACAATAGCGAAAAATTTAGAATTTAATAATTTCCGATTCTCTTTGTTGACAATAAAGTATATCCATCTTCTTATCCATGCATAGGGTAACATATATTTTTTACCATTTCTAAACCATGGATACAAATTTGACATAATGTCATAAGAAGGAAAAATTTTATTAAATAATAACTTGATTCTGTTGTCACCGTTTTTTTTGTAAGTTATACCCTGAATATCTTTTTCGTCGAATCCAAAAACACCATGATCAATAATGTACCTCATGATTTGTTCAGCTTTATCATTATCAACAGGTGTACATTCTATATTGGTATCAAAATATTTTTTGCATATGTAGAAAATTGTATTGGAAAAGTCTTTAAGCTTAATATAGGATAGTTCTTTATTTATATAGTTAAAATCCATAGTTTTGCCGTATTTCTGAATAAATACGACTATATCCAATATCATTCTTATTCCTACCCCGGCATTGTAAAAGTGCTTTGCAAGATGAACAAGAACATATATAAAATGATCTTCTTTTTTTAGCTCATAAGTATTACCATTTATAAGCACCTTATTATCTGCCTTTTCCCTGAAATAACCTATATAATCAAAGTCATTGAACAGCTTTTCATATATTATGTCCGTATGAACTTCGATATGTAAAACTCCTTTATTATATGTCCACACATATTTATTGTAGGCTTCTTCATCATATTTAAAGCCTATATCCAATAAAGCTTTATGGCTTTTTTCTCTGTCACATTCATTAATAAGAAAATCAATATCCCCAAATGTACGAGCTTCTTTATCCGGATAATAATTTCTAAGAATATATCCCTTCATAAGCATATGATCAATATTTTCGGATGTAAGTTTCTTTATAACTTGTTCCATACCTGCCTCTTGTAATGCAGAAATATTTACGGACCTAAGAAATTGCTCTTTTAATGCATTGTATATGGGTGGTTTTTCGTCAAGTTTATCAACTGCCATATAGAGTATAGCCTGTACTGAATGAATTTGAGCAAGTCTAAAAATTTCGTCCCAGTCGATATTTTCATCAGAATCTATTTTTTCGGATAATATATAAGATCTTATAATCTGTATAAAGTAGTACTTTGTATTCATCATTTTTGTTATAATTTAATAATTTCTTTTATACTTCTATCTTTTACCCACTCACAGGCATTTTCATAATCCTCATTTGTGTCAAACTCTATCCAGCCGTTATTGAACTTAACTGCTTTTACCGATTTGCCGTTTTCTATAAGGGCATTTAGAAGATCGGTCATATATGCTTTTTTCACAGTTTTGCCTGATTGCTGCCATGGCATGTCCATATATTCCAAGTAGGCATTTTCCATTACTTTCAATATATATTCCAGTCCTTTGGCTGAGAATTTCAAAAGTCCTATATATCTTGCATCTATATCCTCAAGTTTAGGACCTTCAAGCCCAAGCTCTGTAATATTTCCGTTTTTATCAATTGAAAGGCTTTCTGTATCAAAGTCTATCTTTCCATATCGTTTTTGCCAATATTTTTTCCAATCAACATCTACGGCAACTGCAAAGTCCGTTTTTTCTATCATCATCGTTTTAAGCATATTTTCTTCAAAAAGTATATCAGAGTAGCTTATGATAACATCATCATTAAATTCAGCCCTGGCAGCAAGAAGCGATTCCACCATATTGGTATTGGCATAGTCCTCATTTGTATAGTACTTAATACCTTCATAATCTATTTTATCGGCAGCAAACCCTCTAACTACGATTATATCCTCTATACCGCATTTTCTGTATATTTCTATCTGACGTTCTATTATCGTTTTGCCCATAAAGCTAAGCATGCCTTTAGGCAAATTTTCCGTATATTTCTTTAATCTTGTTCCCTGACCTGCTGCAAGAATTATCGCTTTCATTGTAATTCACCTTCTATAAATTTTTTTATCATATTTTTTGTTTTCTCTTTAGAAATATTATCCGAAAATTCTCTTTCGGGATGCCATTGAACACCAAGCACTCTATACTTCTCCGATATAAACGATTCCACGGTACCGTTTACCGTATCTTCGTAAACGGAAATGAGTTCAGATGATAGATTGTGCTTGTATATACCGTCATTATGATAATTATTGACTATCAAGGTTTGATCTTTATAATAAACGATATGATCCTTTCCTGTAGGTCTTTCTTCTTTTAACCCTGAAAGCTGCGATACCTTTCCTCCGAAGTATCCGTTTATAAACTGCATCCCTCTGCATACGCCTAAAAGAGGAATGTTGTTTTTCAGGCAAAGTTTTATAAGCTCCGTTTCTTTCAGATCACGATTTTTCTGAATGTCATAGCCGTAATCCTTATCATAATATTCTACAGGAAGTGAACCACCTCCCGTTAATACAACAGCGGAAATATCTAATTTTTCAAAAAATACATCAGTATTTTCAGTAAAATTGGATATTGTCAAGGGAACATAACCAAGCTCTGTGAAATACCTTATGTATGAGGATTCCATAACATCCGTCTTTTCACCGTATTTGTCAATTATTTCTCTTTGGGTAAGCAATATATATTTCATGCAATGCCTCCGATAATTTTTCCGTTTTTGCAATCTATAGTTATTTCAGAGTTATTCTTTATTGATTCAAATATCTTTTCTCCACAGCCTATAGCAGCAGGGATTTCATATTCAGCACATCTTATTGCCATATGAGAGGCAGCACCGCCATATTTTGTAACAAGCCCTACTATCCCCTTTGAAAATATCCAATCAAAGCCCGGATCTGCTTTTTCAACTACAACAATTTTGCCTTCAATATCCGAATCAATGTCGTTCTGCAATATTACAACCGGAGCGTGAACGGATTTTATCGTAACAAAATTAGGCCTTGACTCGGCAATGTTGACAATGTTAAAGTCTGCCCTGCTTGTTATTATTTCAGGTAAAAGAAGCTTCTGATTATCGGTATAAGCAGCATAATGTGTTTCTATTATGGTTTTAAGACTGCTTCGCATATCATTCTCATCATCATAAAACATAAGAGATAATATCTGAGGTATTTCCAAAAAAGCCATACCGCCGCGCTTGAACCCAAGTTTCTTACCTATATCTGCGATGATCTCTATTACTCGACTAAGAGATCTTGTAAATATAAACTTAAAGTATTCTCTCTGCTCGATGGAATTTTTTATAAAAAATATAAATTCCTCATAGCGTATACTCATGCCTATATCCGCAAGAGCCTTTTCTACCCGTTGCTTAGGCAATGAAAAAGCTGCCGTTTTTATCTCGCTTTCTTTTGAGCCGACTTCGGAATATAGATCCATCTTGTCATATCTTGAGCTTTTTATATCATAGGTGCCGGCTCTAAGATGACCATACTCTTTATTGAAATCATCTACGGATATTTTGTTATGTAACATTTTATTATAATCGATTTCGAATTGCTTTGCAACAGTTGAAACAGTAGACATAAATTTATCGTGTTCATCTGTTGTTATATAACCTTTTGAAATCATTGTTCTGCACAATGAACGTGCAATAAACGCACATCTTGCCTGACGTGCAAACTGGGGCGTACCGTATTGCTTTATTGCTGCAAGAAGCTTTTCCATCTGCTGCACACAGCTTAATATACTGTTTTCTTTTTCAATGATTGCCTCGGCCTTATATCTGGCTTTTTCAAGTCGGTCAAGGTCTTCCGTATCCTTTTCCAATATATTTTCGTATTTTCTTATTACATTGTATGTAATATCAAAAAGAGAACGCCTTATATCAAATATATCTTTCTCGGTAAAACCTTCTTTTTTCAGTTCCAGCAGATCGGCTTCCGTTTCAAAGTCATAGCAGCTCAATACTACCTCAAATTCGATCTTATCATGTGCAGAGTAATCTCTTGAGAGCTTTTTGCGATAATACTCTGTAAGCTTTTCTGCAAGCTTATCGTTCAGATCGGCAGGAATAAGGCTTTCAAAAGAATAATCAACGGATATATAAGGTTTATTGCCGAATTTATACATAAGATCCTCATTTACCTCACGATAACCCATTTCGACAAGCCCTTTGTTCCACGCTCTGTGCGTAATAATATCCTTATACAGCGAGTAGTCAAGAGGATGAGGATTATTTCCTATGATTTCAGCGGGATTCCAAAAAGCCATATCCGAAAGAATATATCTTTTATTGTTTCTAAACTCGCAGTACTTATCTATGGTTTTGTTTTTCAGATCGAGTATGGCATTATTGTTTTTGTTTCTGCTGTATTTGTAATTCGCGGCAAGAGGGCGAACTTGGAATATAACAACAGAGCTATCCTTTTTTACAGCAAACTCAATATCAAGTAATGCGCCGTTTAATACCCCTTCAATTTCCTTAACGGATGCCAAAAGGCTTGTCCACTGTTTTGGAATATCCTTATCCTCGGTATCTCTTGCTATCCATAATGATTTTCCGCCTGTGCCTCCTGTTACTGTGTCTGTTTTTCCGTTATCATCATAATTTATAACATAGTATGGACGATTATTCTGTATATCCCTTGTAAAAACAACACCACTGAAAGCGACGTCAAGTGTCTGTCTTTGAATGAGTATCTGTTCCTGTTCATGAGCTTCATTATCATCATTGATGTATGAAGCAGCCACTCTGTCAAGAGCGTCAATAATAATGTTGCGGTCGGAAGAATCAACATTAAGTACACTTTCGTAATGCCCGGCATTTGAAGATTCATAACAATCTTCACTTTCGGAGGAACTTCTGACAACTATTTTATTACCGTTAAATTTATCATTTATTTCTTTAAAAACATTTTCAAAATTATTTTTGTACTGACTTACAGTACATACATATATATCCTCAATATAAGATTTCTTAAGACGTTTCTTAAGAGAAATAAGAGTGTTGGCCTTTGTTGAAATTATATTTGCGTTTTTTGAAGCCTTGCTTTTATCCTCGGAAAGGATCTCAAGTATCCTCATAGGCGACATTTTATCATAATATTCCACTATCTCAACAGAACCGCCTATGCTTTCAAGATAAAGTTCCGCAGGTATTACTGCCATATCGCTGCCGTGATACAATGTAATTTTTGCTTCTGGGTATCTTTTATGGAGCTTCTTTATATTTTCCGTAGGATCAAAAGTCCTCTGAGGCATAACATCGTCTATGTATCTGATACATTCAAGAACAGCTCTTCGCTCATTCTCCGAAGATACAATACTGCCTTGCCATGCAACGGCAGCCTCATCGGAAACCAAGCCGAAAACATTATAATCAGAGTTTTCGCTTGCCTTTTTCAAAGCAGTCAGATGTCCGTAATGTAACAGATCTATTATTCCGAAACTGTAGGATATTTTCATTTGTTATTCTCTCCTTTAAATGCTACTATTTTTAAAAACCATTTGTAATGTTTCTACATATTTAATGCAACAGCAACAGTTACATCTATATCGTAATACTTATATTCACCCAACTTGCCTCCGAAAATGACATTTTTACCTTTATCTGCAAGCGCCTTGTGGCTTTCATAAAGCTTTGTAATTTTTTTACCATTAACGGGAGAATAGTGTTCGTTTCATGGTTTACATTCGAAGCTGTATTTTATGCTTATTACTGTTTTGGGCAAATCATTTCCGTTTCCATCCTTGCCAAACTCAAACCACTTGTATTCTATTATCTTCGTATAATGAGTTTCTCTGTCAGTATAATTTATGGAAACATTTCCTTGTAGATCAGGCTTGTCCTGAATTTAGGTATTGAATCTTAAGAAACAATAATAAAGATAGCCCAGTTTATAATCAAAGTAAGCAGCTATTGTACCTGTATAAACCACTTTGTCAGTAAGTTTATCCAGTTCACTTTTATTTTTCAGATAATCGGTACCAAGTTGTACTTCTATATCCTCAAGCATATTTTTCTATCATTTTTGTATATCCGCCAATGAAAATACCCTGATACACCGCATGAGTTGTACTTACAGCTATACAACTTTCTTCACAATCAAGTAACTTGTCAAAAACTTCGTTTTCGAACTCAACGTTACCGTGCATAAGAATATCAAATAAATATAATTTGTGTCTTTATACTTTGTATTGTTGACAAAAGTAATATGTTACAGCAAGTAAAGATTGCTGAAATATTCTCAATAAACACACCGCCCAAAAGCCTTGCTGTCATTATTACTTCGTCAATACCTGAATAGACAAGCTGATTAAGCTGCCTACTTAAAACTGTTTTACCATTGAAGTAAGAAACCCATATGGCTGCCTGAATCTAAATTTTATATTAGTGTTTCCATATGTTTATCTCCATTCATATAAGTCAGTTAATCTTTCCACCACGCTTTGAAACTGTGGGTTTCTCTTTCACTCTCCGGCGGTATTTGCATATAATTCCCATATATATTTCTTAAATATTCATCATAATTCGATGGCGCATTGAACAAATACCTTTCAAATTCTACATTAATTTTTTTCATAAATGCTTCTTTTGTAGTTCGATCCTTATTACTTCGACCCCATACAACACATCCTATATAATCACTATTTTCATATTTTTTTATCATACATATTTTATCCATTATCTTGCATAAAAATTTACAGGAAAAAATATTTATAAACGGATATATTATTATTTTAATGACTTGTCTTTTCTTTGTTGCTCCCGAGCCAAAATCATTCCTCTTTATTTCAATTACTTTTCTCATTAATCTGGCCACTTTATAATGAAACTTATTGAGAAAATCATTTTTAAAATTTCCGTCAAGCGCAAACACATCTATCCACACACCTATTTTGGTTTTTTTTGCAAATTTCTCCTCTACTTCAGTTCTATTATCTATGATCTTCGTAAATGGATATGTACTGTTGCCAAGTTTATATGAAATTACTTCTGTATTAGATGAAATCTTTTTATGTTTAGCAAGCTCAATAAATTTTTCATAATCAGGCCTAGGCATAATTACATCAATATCATCATCCCACGGTATAAATCCCTTATGTCTTATGGCTCCTAAAAGTGTCCCATAGCCAAGTGTATAATACAAATTGTTTTTATTACAAAAATCTGCAAATTTAATCAAAACAGACATTTCGATACTTTTTAATTCATCAATTTTAATTTCTTTCATTTTTTATCCTCATTTAATAATTTTAAATAATAATTTTAAACTTATTATATTTTTATTCGTACAATCAAATGATTTATATCTTATATATATTCTATCATAAACTTACTGATATGCTTTGTTTTTTAATCAGCTGATTTTTTTGTGGATATAAATAATTTTCTGTATTTTATAACATAGAACATCCTAATCACCAACATAATCAGTTCTGTAAGAGTTCTTGCAATAGCTATATTAATTAATGTAAATGTGTTTGTAACAATTAAGTAAATTATAAGCAAAATATTAAATATAATAGCAATAACAGTTGAGGTTGTGACTTCCTTTGCCTTATTTATAGCTCCTAAAGCAGGCCAACCTACGATCATGGATGGAAATGCAAATACAATTACAGGTATCAAATATCTAAATACTTTTGTTGCAGGAAGATATTTTACGCCACCTAAAATCATCATTCCAATACCAGCACTAAAATATGCAATTACACTTCCTAAAATAATAATCGGCATAAAAATAATCAAAACTCTCTTTATCAAGTTTATATCTTTGCTTTTTATCATTTCAGGATAAATTCCATTGGAAATAGGATTATAAACTGACTGAGCTGCTCCCATTATCTGCATACATACGCTCCAATAAGCCACCTCTGTTGCACTTATTCTTATACCTATAATCAATGTATTGATCGTGTTAAATGAAGTTGACGAAGCTTCTGACAAAAAATATACAAAAGATTCTTTTATTTTTATTAATGCATTTTTTATCCCTGAAAATTGCAACGAAAGTTCAAGTTTTTTAAATTCATGTATTACCAGTATTACTGCTATCAAAGAACCCAATATATCAAATATGGGTATAAGTAATATATCGCTATCGTTTTTAACAAATATCAATGTCAAAATTGTTGAAATAACTTTCATCAAAATAAACCGTATAGTTATAATATGCATTATTTCCAAACCCCTAAACAAAAAATCCATTAAAAAAATCGATGCAAATACTACGCCATAAGATAAAAGAGTAAACAAAAAACATTTACGCAATATTGGTAACGATATAATCAAAATAATCAATAGCGCCAAAGCAACAATACCCATAATTACTCTTGCAAGCATAGTGTCTCCTATTATTATTTCTAATGAATGTTTGTCATTTTTAGCTATAACAACATCTTTTGTTGCAGATAAAATAAAGCCAAAATCAACTATTATCTGCATATATGACATAACTGCCTTAACATATGCAACTGTTCCATAAATATCTGTTGATAGAACTCGTGTCAAGTATGGTAATGTAATAAGAGGAAATACCATTTTGGCAATATTAAAAGCCAAAAGCATACTTGTATTTTTTAAGATTTTAGTTTTCTTCATGCCATATATGCTTCTTTCTGTATTAAGAATGTTCAAAAATAACGTAATAGTAAACAGTTTATGATATAATCAACAATGTATATTTGTAAAATTTAACCAAAATTAATTTTGGAATTTCTAATTGCAATGCTATAATAATATCAACCAAACATAACTTTATTGATTTTGGGGAATCTTTTCATAATAATAGAAATGACCAACGGAATGCAAACTCCTGCAATCAATGAAATAATTGTGTTAATCAATCTACTTTCAAATAAAGAAACCTCACATAATGAACTAATCAAATAAATATATATAGTTTTTGTGCCTATTCTGTGTAATTGTGTATTGATTATTTTTGTATATTTGTATTCGTTGAAATAACTTATAACAGCATAGGCAAAGCCAATACCCAGTATACCAACAATATATCTACTGTAAAAGATTAATCCACTTTGAATTAGATCAACTGAATTACTTAAAACAGGAACATATTTTATAATCAACATTGTTTTTTCATAAGCAGAGCCTGAACTGTGTGTATAAAAAAACATAGACAAAATATAAATAGTTATTAAAATAGATCTGCCCTTTTTTATTACACACATTTCTTTTTCTTTAAAATAAGAAGGTAAATAAAAACCTATAATATAATATGGATAAAATAGCAACATATTTTTTGCTATTTCAAGCTTTGTAATTAAGAAAAAAACACACCATACGCAGTAATATCCTATAAATATAAAGTAAGATTTAATCGTTGTCCTCTTGCTTAAAAATAATGATACGTCACATAAAAGCAAATTTAACAAAAACCACGGAGATGGCAAAATAAAGAGTTTTAAAAAAAACATTTTAGGCAATATATATAATGAGCAGTCTTCTAAAACAATATAGTATATTGAATTAATAAAAGCCCAAATAATATATGGTATAAGCAGCCTTTTCATCCTCTTGATAAGCCATTTATTGTTAAAGTTATTATTTGTTATTACCCCCCCCCCATATATATGCACTTAAAAAGGTAAATAAGGGCATATGAAAAGAATAACAGAATTTAAAAATCAAATTGTTGTTATAGGTTATAGGATCATACACATCACAAATAACATGACCAAGAACAACTAAAATAATTGCTGCTCCTTTCATGGCGTCAATAGTAAGATTCCTTTTTTTAGCAATTTCCATATTATTAAAATCCCTTTCCCATTTTATATATCAACAGAATGTAGTCCCAAAGACATACTTAAACCTCGTTATTTACTGATAACAAGTCTAAACCTTTTATTTTGAGTAAAAATTTTTAACATTAGTAATCCAAATACACATACTATGATTTTTAGTGATTTAAAATAGAATAATCCGCCCATATAAAATGCTATCTGAAAGTCATACAAAATACAGTAAGCGAAAAATGAATGACAATATCTTTCCTGCATAAGCCAACCATATGTGTATATAATAGATTTAGACATTATTAATCCACCTAAGGCAGCTATCAGAAATATCCATATTGAAAATCCAAAAATTGCAGTAAGAATTGCTGGATAACCGCAATTCAGCGTGTATTGATCACCTGCAGTAAATGGATGACCCAACTGTCCCATTAAATAATATATTCCTGCGTCATACTTTCTGTCAGAAAATAAAAATGAGGATATTTCTTTTGATATTTGCGAAAAATCAACTGTGCTTACGGCGCTGTATTTTTCATCCGTTCCCCACCAGACTTCTCCTTGCAAAGCTAATGCACGATATATAAATTTTCCAATCGCTGATTCGGTTGAAATAACGGAAGAGTATAGTCCCGTATTTTTACTTAAATCAAATAGCTTTAGCAATAAAATAATACCAATTAAAATACAAATAGATAGTTTTACAGTTTTTTTGATCTTAATTTTCTTTAATTTCATCTGAGTTAATATTGGAATCGCAAATGCTATCATTGAGGGGATATTTCCACTTGTTGAAAATCCCATAAGAAATCTGTATATAATAGAACCCAGTAAAAAAAGGATTGCTTTATTACGTCTTCTTATATCATTTATTTTCAAGCTATCCCATAAGATCATACCTGCTACAAATGCAAAACCATTAATGAGCATGTCAAAATAATGTACAAAGGGAAGAGTTGAAAACATTGAAATATAGTTTCCGCGAGTAACTTCCGGATTTGTAATTATATTGCCGGAGATTAAGGCATCAATTAAGCAATATATATCAACAAAAAGCATAACATTAAGCCATAAATCTTTATTCCAACCGCTGCATTCATTATTTTCCAGTATTATATTCTTTAATGTATATTGTTTTCCTTTTTTATTGCTAACCAAACCCCAAACAGTAAAAAAATAAAATACACTTAAAATAGCAACCAGCCTTAATGTTGCTCCGTTAAAATAGCTTGTTTTATAAATTGAGATCAAGTATATTCCATTTTCAATATATAAGCTTGACAATGCTATCCATGTATGCTCAAAAAGCAAAAAGAATAACAAGAAAAAATATTCTTTTATCTTATGAAAAACTATATACCAAAGGCATAGTATCCATGCTACAATAATTATATCGTACAACAGCTTTGTCATTCCATGCACCTCATTAATCTATAATAATACATTTCATAAGAATTGTTGCCCTTCACATATTCAAATGCTTTCAATTGCATCCTTTTGTATTCACTTTCATTCAAGAGATATACATAATTTAATTTTTTAATTAAATCAGCTTCTGAATCAAATTTATAAACAATACCTGAACCATCTGTAAGCATTTCAGGAATACCTCCTCTGTCAGAGCCGATAACAACAATTCCCTCTGACATGGCCTCAAGTATAGAAGTTGGATAGTTTTCCATCCACATTGATGGCATAACCAAAAAATCGCTGTTTTTCATATTGTTTCTTACTTCTGTGTTTGAAACCATGCCATGATATTTTATCTTGCCGGTACCCTTTTTTACATATGTGTAGAATTCTTTTTTAATTTTATCATCAGTAATATTGCCAAAAATATTTAGTTCAACTTCCTTGTTTTGCGAAAAAACGATAAATGTTTTTATAAAATGTAATATCCCCTTTTCCTTGTTGATCGAACCTGCATATATAAATTTTTTTCTTTGCTGCCAAGGTCTGTTGTCAGAGATGTTATTTGGGATATTTCCCAGAGGATTATTTATGCAAACACTGTTGTAACCATACCGAAGCAAATATTCATTTAATTTACTGCTTGGAGAAATAAAAAGTTTAACATATTTTTTTCTTATTGGTTCTAAAATTCTTAACATCACATACTTTATTATAAGTTGGACTTTTGAACCATTCTCATAGCATTGCTTTAAACATTGAGCTGACCTATAACCCTCACAGACCTTTTTATCGCCATTGATCCTAACGCACGACGAATTGGGACATATAGGATTATAATCATGAACTATCTGATATGTATTAAAGCCCTTAAATGCAGGATATTGACTTAAAGGAGATGACCATAGGCTATGTATTATAACTATATCGGGATTATATTGCTTAACATATCTTCTGATTTTAGCATAAAGTAACGGTTTAAAAAGTATTCTATTAACCTTGGCACAACAAGGAATTATATCCATATTTTTTTTAAACTCTTGAAGATTACCTTTATTGAAACATAAAAATTTAACATCGTGACCATTATCTTCAAATATTTCCATTTGATTATTAGCTATTTGCTCTGCACCGCCTAATTGAGCAAACTCATTTACAAGTAAAATTTTCATAATTTCTCCTCGTATGTCTATTGGCTTTCATGTTGTTTTTGCTTATTTTTATTATTTTCTCCCACACTTGTTTGATTTTAATTATTGGTGTTATTCAGAAAAATTGTAGAAATAATTAAGCTTTTTTGTAAGCGACTTAAATATTTTACTTTTTGTCCAAATAGGCTCAAAGAGTCCTTTTCGTATGATTTCAGCTATAAAAGTCAACACAAATACCGACAAAATCACTACTAAAGTTAGTATTTCAAAATAAGAACCACCTATCCATTTATCACACATGAAAATATTATGCCACAAAAATGGATAAAAACCTTTGGTCTGATGTATAACATACACCGAGAAAGTCAGCCCGCCTATTTTGTTTATAATAAGATTGTAAAATGGCTTTCTATTGATAAAGTATAAAAAAATAAAAAAGGAAATAATTATGTTTGGCGCTGTATGTATTTCCATTAAGTATCGTTTTGCCAAACCGGCAAACAAATCAAAAACACTAAATTGATATGCACATATAATTATGGCCGATAAAAAAAGATAAAATAATATTCCTGCAAGCAGAAAAAATTTTGTATCGAGCTTTATGTTTCCGTGAATATATTTTTTATAATATCCTGTGCCTAAAAATACAAGGCCAAACCATAAAATCCACCCGGTCCAATCATCTATAGGCGGTCTAATCATTGTTTCAAGGCATATTAAAACAAACATAACTATAAGAAAATTTCTAAGAAATATTCTGTTCCACTGAAATATCTTGTTTAAAAAAGGAGCAATAAGCATGAGTGCAATATACGCTGATGCATACCAAACACCCCCCCCCACAAACGGGAAAAAATTTCTGCATATATTGACAACTCCTATTTGATTACCCAAAGCAATCATAATTATAGAAATCCCTGCAGTATATATCCATACATTGCCATATAATTTTAATATCCTTTCTGCCGAAAAAGGTCTGTCTATCATAAACCATGAACCTATCAACAAAAATATATTAACTGCAATTTTGGAACTATTACCGAAAAGTGTAATAAAGATTATATTGCCGGAAATATCATTTGCACCACTTTGATTAATAAAATGAGATAATACAATTAACGACATACAAAGTATTCTTAAAAGCTCTATATTGCTGTTGCGTTCTGTATGAGTCATATATTTTTAACCTCCATTTAAGGCGATTTGCAATTATTTCTTTAATTATGAAAAATATCTGTACTGCCTTTAGATATATGACACGACCCGACTCATGAATTATTCTTCATATATTAATATAATTGTAAAAAAGCAACAAATCGCTTATATCCTCACATGTCAGAAAAAATTTTCTCTATATTTTTACTGCTTATTTTCCATGAAAATCTATGTATATTCTCTTCCCCTTTTATAATCAACTTCTTTGCCTGATTCGGATCATCAATAAGTGATTTTATTTTTTCGATAATATCGTTAATGTTATAGGGATCCACAAAAAGAGCAGCATCGCCCGCTATTTCCGGCAAGCATGTTATATTCGAAGTTATAACAGGAGTACCATAATACATTGCTTCAATAATTGGTATACCAAACCCTTCGTATGTTGATGCAAAAACAAAAATATCTGCATAGCTGTATAATTGGGAAAGTATTTCATTTGAAATATATCCAAGTGAAATTATTCCATTTATATGATTATTTTCTATATATTTTTTTTCCTCAGAAACGTCCCATTCCTTAAATCCGTATAATACCAGTTTATATTTTTTTTTATATTTGTCAGGTAGACCCTGATAGGCTTTAATTACATTTATAGTGTTTTTTCTCTTTTCTATTGAACCAGGCGCAAGAATATATTTTGAATTTATACTATTATTATTGCAAAAAGATAGCCAATCATTATCATCTATCAGAGGATCATTAAATGAAACAGAATTATAAACCACATGAGCTTTGTTTTTTACGTCATTACCTAAAACCTCTGCTATTTCCTCCAAAGAAAATTTGCTGACAGTTATAATCTTGTCACATTTTTTTGTTATTATTGGCACTACCTTTTTTCTATATAATGCGCCCAATTTTTTATAAAGTGTTTTTCCTCCTTTCCAATCAGTCTTAATATATATAACATCATGTATCGTAACAATTCTTTTACAATTCATATTAATACAGCCTGTATTAAACGGGAACCAAAAAATGTCAATTTTGTCTTTATCCGCCGCTCGCTTTAAATCAAATTGCTCCCATATAGGAAATACACTTTTTTTCATCAATACCAAATCAATATTATTTGCTTTTATTTTAGATTCTTCATTATCATTCATTCTTTGCGGTATATACACTTTTATATTGTTTTCATGAGTAAATTGCTCTGAAAAATTAATAAGTATATTATATAAAACATGTCCCATGCCGGTTTTTTTCCCAACCATAAAATAGCCGTCAATTCCTATATTCATATTTCTTCCTCCCGATAAAAATCATATGAAAATATAAAACAATGTTATTTATAAACATTGATTAAAATATTATAGATAACTGCTGCTGGCTATAATACACTTTTAAAGTAGTTTATTATAGAATTACAAAAATTTTAAAATATACTTAAAATTTAAATAATGAGAACAAAAAATTATTATATCGTTAAAATAGGATCAATAATATAAAGCCATCTAATTTATATATTTAACAACAAATGCACTTTAGTATTAATATCTATAATCCAATATCGCCAAACACATCATATATTTTATTCCAGTCATGATATTTCTTTACATAATCCTGACCGCTTTCTCCAATTTTTCTGCGCAGCCCATCATTTTTTTTCAGTTCATTAATTGCATCAATCATATCCTCTGCTGTATCAGCAATTACAAGCTCTTTTTTGTTGGTAACATTCAGCCCCTCAGCTCCCACGCTGTTTGTGATAACAGGCATGCCCATTGCCATAGCTTCGATTATTTTAGTTTTAATACCTGTTCCGAATACAACGGGAGATAAATAAATATCTGTGGCTTTTACAACTTTTCTTATATCATCTACATAACCCATTATCTTAACTCTGGGATCATTAACTGTTTTTTTCAGTTCTTCGGGAAATTTGCCTATAACGTAATATGTAATATCCTTTGGCAAATGTGGAAGAATATTATTATTTATCCACTCTATAGAAGAAGCATTCGCCTCATACGTAAAATTACCTACTATAGACATAGAGTTTTCCATATGCTTCATATCTTGGCTTTCCGCATAATACTCAATATCCGCTCCCATTGTGAGGACTACAGCCTTATCTGTATTGTGCATTTTGTTAAATTCTTCTGCTTCAATTGGAGATATAAATGTAATATAATCAAACATAGATGCAAGACAATTTTCATATTTATTCAATCGTTTTATCTCAAGATTTAAAACAACATTTTTAATAAATTTAAAGTTTGTAATCTTATTTATAAAATTGGGCATACTATTGCTAAAATATCCTGCAATATTTCCACTTCCCGAAGCTTCAATCTGCCTTCCATATCGTTTTGCAAGCAAATCATCCTCAATTAATATTTTAGGTATTGACTTTTTAGGCAGTTTACTGTAATACGGTACCAAACGAACCATATCAATAACCATTGCATCCGGATCAATCTTTTCAAAATAAGCCAAGAGCTTTTTCGCTATTTTGTTACTGTAGAACATTGAATTTTGCAATGGCCATTTATCAAACAAAAAAGATTGTTTAATTATCGTTACAATTGAACTTGCGATTTTAGGAGTATCAACATAAACAACATCCTTTATAAAATCTGGATGAGGTATACTTCTATCTGCATTTTTATCGGCAAAACAGAATAAATAAATATCATATCCACATTTTTCACGGAGTCCTTTACAGTTAAAATATAATGTTATTTCTTTACCGCTTGTTGTTGGCCAGAATTGTCTTGAAGCAACAAACAATAATTTTTTATTATTCATTGATATTACTCCTCTTTATCTGGTAAGAAACACCTCGCCCCTACCAACTCTTTCTCTCCAGTAGTCCAGAAGATCATGCATTGTCTTTTCAAAGCTTATTTCAGGCTCCCAACCTGTATGCTCCTTGAATTTTCTACAGTCCGGCACCTGAAGGTCTGCATCTATGGGACGCAGTCTTTCGGGGTCTGTTACAACTTCTATTTTGTCTTTCATAGTTGAGTATGAAATAAGTGTATTTAATGTATCGCCAACCTCACAGGTATATGAACCGCCTATGTTGTAATATTCACCACCTATGGGGTTTACAGTTACAAGCATATAGTAAGCTCTTACGGCATCTCTTACATCGGCATAAGTTCTCAGTGATTTAAGGTTGCCTACCATTACTTTTGGCTCTATAAGTCCTGCTTCTATCATTGCTATCTGCTTTGCAAATGTAGATTCGTGGAATACATCGCCTCTTCTGGGACCTGTATGAGTAAACATTCTTGTTGTCATAACTGTCATGCCGTAGGCTTCCGCATAATACCTTCCCAAAAGATCTGTACCCACCTTAGATATTGCATATGGTGATGCAGGGTGGAAAGGACATTCCTCGTGTATGCCCGTATCGGGCTTCTTATCGGCAGGTATCTTTCCGAATACCTCAGACGAAGCACACACATGTATGACAGGCTTATATCCACTGTTGCTTTCCATAGCCGAGCGTACTGCTTCCAGAAGTCTGCAAGTACCCAATATATTTGTATTAAGAGTATCTATCGGGGCTGTAAAGCTTGTGAGTGGATAGCTCTGTGCAGCCAAATGAAAAATGTAATCTGGCATTATCTTGTTTACTGCCGTCATAAGAGAAATTTCATCATTAAGGTCTGCATATTCAAAAAAAAGTCTGTCCTTTTTGTTTACTCTGTCAAGGAGATGGCTTACATTGTCCAATGGACTTCTCCATCTGCATACACCGTAAACCTCCCAGTCTGTATTTTCCAGAAGAAAGTCAGCCAGATGCGAGCCGACCATACCTGTTACGCCTGTAATAAGAGCTTTCTTACTCATAGCTTATATCCTCCAGTTCTTTACTTATCTTTTTTGTAAATGTATTGTCATTTATAATAGAATACTTATTTATAAACAAACTGACCATCTGCGTTATAGCGGGTCTGTTTGCATAGAAACCATCATTTGGCCGAGAAATAGTGTATTTAAGCCTATTCCCCATTATTCTGTTTATTTCATCTGCTATCCTTAGTCTGCTTACAAGCTCCTTGCCTGCAACATTCAGTACAAAATATTCATATTTATCCCAATTTTTTGTAAACCATATAACCACATTCACAACATCGCTTACGGAAATGCAGTTTCTGTAAAATGGGTGAAATATATCTGCCGTTTCATTCTTTTCTATACAGTCTAAGCAGTAGGATACAAATCTGTCCTTGGCAGAAACCACATAAGACAATCGTATTGCCTTGAAATGAGAATCGTTTCTAAATTTATCCTCCACAGCCTTTTTCATTTTGCCATAAGAAGTTTCGGCCTTTGTTTCGGAGCTTTCCGTATATATAGCTCCGGGAATATCTCCGAATACCGCATCGCTTGAAAAGAACAGCACTTTGCAGTTTCTTTTTATAGCTTCTTCAATGAAATACGATGTCCCCGTAACATTTATATTCCAACAAAATTCAAAGTCGGAAGCGCACTTATCCGGACCCGATATGGCAGCTGTAAATATAACAAAGTCAACATTGTCCAACACAGAATAATCAAATTTATCTGCTTCTGATAAATTGATATATACATCCACATCTTCTGTACAGTCTATTTTAAGGATATTTTCAATGCTTTCATCTGCTTCAAGCCTTTTTATAATAAAGCTTGCTATGTATCCGGAACTTCCAACCAAAGCAACATTCATAACTGTTCTCCTCCGAAAAACCTATCCTCCAGCATAAGGCACAGACAATGATAAACCGGCAGGTGTAATTCCTGCACCATATATGTTTCGGTTTGCGGTACTCTTATGCACACATCGGCTATTTCCGACAGCTTACTTTCCTTTTCCCCTGTAAGGCCTACTACTTTCATTCCTTTTGCTTTGGCAGTCACAGCGGCATAAAGTATGTTTTTGCTGTTTCCCGAAGTGGAGATACCCACAAAAACATCTTCCTTATTACCGTATCCGTTTACCTGCTGTGCAAAGCAAAGCAGCGGCTCGCAGTCGTTCATATAGGCTGTTGTCAATGCCGGATGACCGTCGAGGGCAATAGCAGGCAGTGCGCCTTGCAGATTGTCCGCAAGGACTTGTCCCAGCTTTTCATCTTGCTCTATCAGTTTTTGCTGCATACTGCTGTCAAGTTTTCTTGCAAGCTTGAAGCCCTTCATAAGCTCTCCAACTATGTGTTCCGCATCGGCAGTGGAGCCGCCGTTGCCCGCCACAAGGAGCTTTCCCTTGCTTTTATAGCATTCTTCCAAAACTATGTAAGCATTTTTAATGTCCTGTCTTGTGCTTTCCAAAACAGGGTATCTGTTTACAAGAAGGTCTATGTGCTTGTCCATGTCTGTTCCTCCGCAAATATATGAGTAAAATCAAGCAGAGATTTCACCGTTATATCCTGTCCCATATCTTTGCTTTTGTCTGTTATCAATACTGTCTTACATCCGGCGGCTTTTCCTGCCGCCATATCGTTTTCACCGTCGCCTACCATATATGATCGGTTAAGGTCTATATTCAGTTCCTGTGCTGCCTTTATAAGCAGTCCCGGTTTGGGCTTGCGGCAATCACAGTCAAATTTCAATTCGGGGATTTCTCCCTCATATCCTTTGTGGGGATGATGTGGGCAGAAATATATTCCATCTAAATATGCGCCCTCTTTGCCAAGCAAGGTTTCCATTTTATTATGGATATTTTCAAGTTCGGCATAGGTAACCTCTCCTCTTGCTATAACGGGCTGGTTTGTGACCAATACTGCAAGATATCCCGAAGCATTTATTTTTCTTATTGCCTCGGCAACGCCGTTAATCAGTTCAAAGTCCTCTATATTTCTCAAAAATCCCACATACTTGTTTATGGTGCCATCTCTGTCAAGGAATATGGCTTTTTGTTTGGCTTTGAGATTTTTGGCTTTTACGGTACCGTTTTTGTAGTCTTTGCAAACCGCTTCGTATCTTTCGGGCGTTCCCATATCCTTTACATACTCCGGACTGTCATAGCAGAACATTTTGCCCGTGCCCGCCAAAGGCTTCAATATCTGTCTGTCCAAATCTATCTTAGGAGTATTTATTTCATTTTCCAAAAGCTTTGGAGAGATAACATGCAGTCCTGCATTTACTCTGTTTTTGTAAAATTCGGGTCTGTTGTCCTCTTTGGTAAGCCATTTCATAACAGCCATATTTCCATCGGCTATGATAAGTCCGCTGTCATATGGGTGACTGTTTGGATGAGTAAAAAGGGTAGCTAAGCCGCCCTTCTCTCTGTGATATTTCACAAATCTGTTGAAATCTATATCAAACACGGAGTCCGCATTCAAAAGCAGAAAATCCTCCGTAAGCTTGTCCTTTATCCTGAACAAAGCCCCTGCATTGCCCAAAGGCTCTTTTTCAAAGTAATACTCTATATTTACTCCGAAATCTTTGCCATCGCCAAAGTAGTCTGTAATGATATTTCCAAGATGACTTACAGTAATTATTATGTCTGTAAATCCCTGTTCTCTCAGGCAGTCTATTTCATGCTCAAGTACAGGCTTTCCCTCTATGCTTATCATGGGCTTTGGTATATCCTTTGCAACGGAGGAAATACGTGTGCCCTTCCCTCCTGCCATAATTACAGCCTTCATTTTACACCAACTTCCTGCAATACAAAGTCCTCGGGAGTGTAGTGTATTATCCTTGAACCGCCGTTTTCAAACTTAAATGGCACATAGAGCAGATCGCTCATGGCAGCCAGTACATCATTCCTGTGCTGTGAAGGCACATAAAAAAGGAGGAAACCTCCGCCGCCTGCGCCAAGAAGCTTACCGCCCAAAGCACCTGCCTTTATTCCCTTTTCATATAGCATATCTATGCAGTTTGTCGATACGGCAGAGCCTGTCTGTCTTTTAAGCTTCCATGTATGATCAAGAAGCCTGCCGAAGTCGTCAAGGTCTGTAGTTTTGTCTACCAATATATTTTCAGCGTCGTCTACAAGGGAATACATTTCCTTAAGCTGAGCGGTCTTGCTTTTCCTGTCGGAAGCATTTGCAGCCTGCACCTCCGATGAAAACCTTGTAAAGCCCGTAAAGAACATAAGAAGGTTCATATTGAGCTTTCTCTTTCTTTCGGGAGAAATGATAACGGGATAAACCTCGTAACCGCTGCTGTCAAATGTTATCTTGTTAAGACCGCCAAATGCGGCAGCTATCTGATCCTGCCAGCCGCCGGCTTCATCACAAAGCACTCGCTCAAGATAAATGGCTTCGTCTGCAAGCCTTTTCTTGTCTGCATATTTGCCCTTGAGGGCATAGAAAGCATTTAGCATGCCTACCGCAAATGATGAGCTTGTGCCAAGCCCCGAACGGGCAGGGAGATCCGCCTCATAGGAAAGCCTTATCTCGTGCATATCCAACATCTTCATAGCGTTCCTTATTGCGGGATGCTTAATATCCTCAATATCCGTTACTCTCTCGGTTTTTGCATAGGCAAGCTCCGTTGAGTAGTCAAAGAAACGGGGCAGATGCCGTACATTTACATAACAATATTTATCAAAGGTGGTGGATAACACTGCGCCTTTGTTCTCCGTAAAAAAATCCTGCATATCCGTCCCGCCGCCAAAGAATGACATTCGGAAAGGAGTCTTTGTGATGATCATTTTTTCACTTCCACTATATCAATTTTATAAACACAATCATTATTATATTAGGCACTCACTATAATCATTGCAGCGTTTCCTTTAATAAAACATTTTCCAGAATCAGCCGGTATAAATACACAATCACCCTTTGAAAAGGACAAATGGGTACATTCACTGTTCAAAACCCCCTCTCCCTCTGTACACAGAATTACCTGAAAGGAAGTTTTACTGACTTCAAACAGAAATTTATCGGAAACCTGTATCCTCTCTGCCTCAAAAAATTCACATCTGCAAAGCAGCTCTCTTGAGCAGCCGGGAGAGTATCGTATTATTCTTGGGTTTTGTCTTATATCCCTGCTTACGCTCATATCCAGCACATCTATTGCCTTATCGAAGTGAAGCTCTCTTTTTTGTCCGTTTTTATCTTTTCTGTTGTAGTCGTATACTCTGTATGTTACATTTGAGTTTTGCTGTATCTCGGCTATAACAATCCCCTTGCCTATGGCATGGACTGTCCCCGGAGGTATAAAAAACACATCGCCTTTGTTTACATTAACCTTTTTAATGTGCTTTGAAATGTTATCGTTTTCTATCGCTTTTTTCAGTATCTCCTTGTTTACGGGATGTGCAAAGCCGTATATCAGCCTTGCATCGGGCTCTGCGTCAAGAACGTACCACATTTCGGTTTTACCCCTTTGATTTTCATGCTCAAGAGCATACCTATCATCCGGGTGCACCTGCACCGAAAGCTTTTTCTCGGCGTCTATCAGCTTCACCATTATGGGAAGCTCGCCTTTGTCCTTGTATTTTGTTCCCAAATATTCGGGATGTGCCTTTATGACCTCGGCAAGAGTCTTTCCTTTGAATTTGCCGCTTGCCACGATGCTCTGACCGTCGGGATGTGTGGAGCATTCCCATGTTTCGGCCAGCGGAGTCATATCTATATCCTTGTTATATTCCTCTTTAAGTCTTGTCCCACCCCAGAGATAATCCTTGCCCACGGGCTTCAACAGCATGGGTTCCATACCTACACAACCTTTTATCTGTCCAAAGTAAAAATTTCCTTGTCGCTCTGAGCTATTTCCTTGCCTATCTGCACCTCTATGATACTCATATCCGTATCGGCGGCAATGGTATGCTTGCAGCCCGCTGCTATTGTTATTACATCGCCGGGCTTTATGCTTTGCTCCATACCGTCTACTACGGTCCTTCCGTAACCGGATATGATCGTCCATACCTCATCTCTGTGTTCGTGAGCATGGTATTTCATGCTGCTGCCTTTTTGCAGCTCTATCTTTACAGTCATTGAACCGGGCTGAACGTCTATAACGGTGTATGTGCCCCAGGATTTTTCTGCATAGTGAATATCCGTGCTTATCTTGTCTACATAGGGCTTCATATATCCGCTGCGTTCCTTGTCGGCAACAAGTATGCCGTCGCCGCTTGCGGCTATTATCATATCTTTGCAGCCCATACACAGTATGGGTATGTCAAGCTCGTTAACAACATTTGTATTAACACAGGTTTCGTCGAGAGTGGCATTGCCCTTGGTCACGTCCGACATTACCTCAGACATGGTGTTCCATGTGCCTACATCCTTCCAGTCACCCGAGTATCTCATAACCTTTATGCTTTGCTCTTTTTCGACAACCGCATAGTCAAAGCTTATCTTTGTAAGAGTATCGTATTTTTCATACAGATCCCTGTAGTCCGTAAAATCTATTATGCTGTGAGCCGCATCAAGAAGATAGCCTATTTTAAATGCAAATACGCCTGCATTCCACAATGCGCCCTGCTTTATATATTCCTTTGCTTTTTCAACATCGGGCTTTTCTTTAAATTCCTTTACGCTGCTTACTTCACCCACGGACATAGGCAGTATATAGCCGTATTTCTCGCTTGGATAGGAGGGCTCGATCCCCATAAGATAAAGGTTTGCCGAGCCGTCTTCCGTCAGCTTTTCAAGCCTTTCAACAGCCTCATAATATTCCGTATCGACATAAGGATCTACGGGACATACCGCAACGCATTCGTTTTCGTCTATTTCAAGCTCATATTTCATATAAGCAACAGCCAGCACAATAGCGGGGAATGTGTCCCTCCTGCAAGGCTCCACACATATGGAAACCTTGTCATTAAGCTGGTTTTTAATGGCGCTGACCTGTGACCTGCCCGTGGCTATGATAACATTTGCGTTTTTGTCCACAGACTCTATCTGCCTGTAAACACGCTGTACCATAGACTCGTACTCACCGTTATTCTTTTTGAAAAGCTTTATAAATTGCTTGCTGCGGACTTCGTTGGACAAGGGCCATAACCGCTTGCCGCTTCCGCCCGATAACAGGATTATGTTCATACAAATTTGCTCCAGATCTGTTAATATTGGGTATTTACTGTGCTCCGTCCTTTTTCAATACGGATACTATAGTTTTAAAGAATATCTTTACATCAAGCCACAGCGACTGATTATGTACATAGTAAAGCTCCATTTCCTGTCTTTTTCCGTCTTCGTAGCCCACATTGTTTCTGGCATATGCCTGCCAATATCCGGTAAGGCCGGGGCGTATACTCAAAAGCTCGTACTTATAGTCACCGTAAAGCTCGACCTCATCCTCTAAGACAGGTCTTGGCCCTATCACGCTCATTTCACCCCTGAGGATGTTGAACATCTGAGGCAATTCGTCTATGCTTGTCTTTCTTATAAAATTGCCTATAGGAGTGATGCGTGGGTCGTTGTCTATCTTATATTCTCTTTGGTATTGCTCATACTGTTCCGAGGTGAGTATCTCCTCCAAGGGAGGAGGATCGAGCATCATGCTCCTGAATTTGTATACATAAAACCTTTTGTGATCCTTGCCTACACGCATATGCTTATATATAGGGCTGCCGCCGTCATACATATAAATTGCGGCGGCAACAAAAAGCATAGGTATACCAAGCACCGCTATGCCGCATAATGAGCCGCATACATCAAACCCTCTTTTAAATACAAAGTAAAGCTTTTTTCTTAAAGAAATATCCCTCAGGCCGGATCGTCTGCCGAGGCTTGCAACTTCAGCGGTATAAACGCTGTTCAACTTCATATTCACGGTCAAAACCCCTTAATCCCATGCTGTATATTTTTATAAGTTCAAACGGCCTGCCTGTCGGCAAAAGCCCTTCCTAAAGTTACCCCCTTTAGGAAAGTTTAAATTAATCACAAAAGAATAATAGCATTTTTTCTTATTCAAGTCAACATTAATTATGAACAAATTTTATTTTATTAGACTAAAAAAGTTGTTAAAAACGCAACATTTTGACTCTTTTTGTATGTAATGGAATACACTAAGAACAATTTTTTCATTTTATGGATTTACAAGGGTTTTAAATTTTTTGTGAACGCAGTAATTTACGTCATTATAAAGCATTGCAGTATTGTAAAAAACGCCTTAACGCCGCAGAATTAAAAAAACATAGTAAATATAATATAAAAGTTATCAAACGGTCAACTAAAAATATAAATACATAATATGCTAAAATGCTTTTAGCCATAAAACGAAATTCGATATCCGTCCGACATATCACAAGCGGCATAAATGCAAAAAGCCCCCGACATCGATCGGAGGCTTATGTAATATTGTCGTATTGGATGATCAGCGTAGGCACGGTGCAGTTACCGTCCTTATGCTGCGTCCGTCCGCATATGCGCTGCTTATGACAACAGGCTTTGGTAAATCCGCCTAAAGGGGCAGGGATTTGCTTGCCGATTAAAACTTGCCGTCCTTTGCAGCCTGCTCAACGGCAACAGCAACAGCAACCGTAGCGCCAACCATAGGGTTGTTGCCCATACCCATAAAGCCCATCATTTCAACATGAGCGGGAACAGACGATGAACCTGCAAACTGTGCATCCGAGTGCATACGTCCCATTGTATCGGTCATACCGTAGGAAGCAGGGCCTGCAGCCATATTATCGGGGTGAAGTGTACGGCCTGTGCCGCCGCCCGAAGCAACCGAGAAGTATTTTTTACCGAGCTCGATACATTCCTTCTTGTAAGTGCCTGCAACAGGATGCTGGAATCTTGTTGGGTTGGTCGAGTTACCCGTAATGGAAACGTCAACGCCGTTCAAGTGCATAATAGCAACGCCCTCACGGACATCGTCGGCGCCGTAGCACTCAACGGCAGCTCTCTCGCCGTCCGAATAAGCTATCTTCTGCACGACCTCGATCTTGCCCGTGAAGTAGTCAAACTTGGTCTGTACATATGTAAAGCCGTTGATCCTTGATATGATTTGTGCAGCGTCCTTGCCGAGGCCGTTAAGGATAACCTTAAGAGGTGTTTTACGAGCCTTGTTTGCGTTTCTTGCAATACCGATGGCACCCTCTGCTGCGGCAAAGGATTCATGACCTGCAAGGAATGCAAAGCACTTGCTCTCCTCGCTTAAGAGCATTGCAGCAAGGTTGCCGTGGCCAAGGCCTGCCTTTCTGTCCTCTGCAACGGAGCCGGGGATACAGAATGCCTGCAAGCCGATACCGATAGCGGCAGCCGCCTCCTGAGCTGTCTTGCATCCCTTTTTAATGGCGATGGCAGCACCTACCGTGTAAGCCCAAGCCGCATTTTCAAAAGCGATGGGCTGTACTCCCTTACAGATGTCATATGCCTCAACGCCTGCTGCCTTGCAGATCTCGCCGCACTCCTCCACGGAAGAGATGCCGTACTCCGCAATAACAGAGTTTATTTTATCTATTCTTCTTTCATAACTTTCAAATAATGCCATTGTAGTCAATCCTCCTCTTATTCTTTTCTTGGGTCGATATACTTAGCGGCGTCATCAAAGCGGCCGTACTTGCCCTTAGCCTTTTCCAAAGCATCGGCAGGGGAATCGCCTTTTTTGATGAAGTCCATCATTTTGCCGAGGTGGATGAACTCATAACCTATTATCTGATCCTTGTCGTCAAGAGCTGTCCTTGTAACATAGCCCTCTGCCATTTCAAGGTATCTTGGGCCCTTTGCCTTTGTGGCAAACATAGTACCCACCTGGCTCCTGAGGCCTTTGCCGAGATCCTCAAGACCTGCGCCGATAGGCAGACCGTTCTCCGAGAAAGCTGTCTGTGTTCTGCCGTAAACTATCTGGAGGAAGAGCTCTCTCATAGCAACGTTGATGGCATCGCATACAAGGTCGGTATTGAGCGCCTCAAGGATGGTTTTGCCGATAAGTATCTCGGACGCCATAGCAGCCGAGTGAGTCATGCCGCTGCAGCCGATCGTTTCAACAAGAGCCTCCTCTATGATACCGTCCTTTACGTTGAGGGTGAGCTTACAGGCACCCTGCTGAGGAGCACACCAGCCGATGCCGTGTGTAAGGCCGGAGATGTCCTTGATCTCCTTTGCCTGTACCCATTTGCCCTCCTCGGGTATGGGTGCAGGGCCGTGATAAGCTCCCTTAGCTACGGGACACATATTTGTTACTTCCGCTGAATAAATCATAACTAATTCTCCTTTGCTGTAATTTTGTTTGCAGAGGCGTTAAGCCACGCAAATGGTACTGCTTTTACTGCCTGTCAATGATATTCGTACTCCGCTTGCGCTGCGTACTCATAACCGACGGCTTCTTGCGAAGCCTTTGTAAAAAAAGATATGCTCCTTTGCCTCGGAATATAATAAAAACCGATATTCCCCTATGGGAACGTCGGCTCCGAAACAAGAGAAACAATCTTTCCCATTCTTGATAAAATTTTATCACATGAGCCAAAAAATGTCAATATATATTATTTTAAGCCTTGTACGGAGGATACGGCATTTTCCGCCTCAGACCGCCCGCAGATTGCCATTCGCCGTCTTATCCCCATAAGCCGTGCCGACGGCAAACACCTCTGCCTCATGCCCGTTATTACATAAAAAGAGCCGACGCAGTCTGCGCCGACCCTTTTGCTTATCTTATTTTACAGCCATCACAGCATAGGCAGTATGACATTGTCAAAAAACTCTCCCGCTTCCTCCGGAGCTACACCGTAGTATGCAGGCTCGGCATTACTGCCGACCAGTACGGAAACATTTTCTCCGCAGTGTCCCGTGCAGAAGCTGCCCGCTATCTCCACCTTATCGGCAAGCTTATGCTTTTCCACCGACTGCTGAAAAGCGTTGATAACATTATAGGAGCCTTTTAAATGACAGGCGCTGCCAATACAAACCGAAATTTTTACCATAAAAAATCACTCCTTTTTAAGATAATCGACATGGAGCAGCTCATGCACCTTGCCTCTGAGCAGACCGTTGTAGAGCTGCATCATAAGTGGGTTTTCCTCACTGCGCTTGTTAGCGCAGACCCTGTCGGATTCATAGAGCGCGGCGCTCCTTTCAACTCTGTCGGCATAGCCGCCGCTTGGCTGACCTCCGCCGTTTATACAGCCGCCGGGACAAGCCATTACCTCCACAAGGTCAAAGTGCTCGCCCTCCTTAATTCTCTTTATGAGTGCGTCCGCATTTC
Source organism: uncultured Clostridia bacterium (assembly GCA_947591605.1). Taxonomy (GTDB): domain Bacteria; phylum Bacillota; class Clostridia; order Lachnospirales; family CAG-274; genus CALWRD01. The sequence goes on from CANQDF010000008.1 coordinate 29,533, forward strand.
CAAGGCCGCTCACAACGGCTATCCTCACATCTCTGTCGCCGTATTTGACCGTAAGCTCCTTAACGCCCTCAAGGCCTCTTACGCCCGTATAAGCAAGCGATCTTAAGCCCGTAAGCGACTTATCCGAGGATATACGCCTTATGACAGCCTCGGTAACGCCGCCCGTAACGCCGAATATAACACCGGCACCCGAAATGGAGCCGAAAGGCATATCAATGGACTCGTTTTCAATCTCGCTGAATACGATGCCGGCTTCCTTTATCATCTGTATAAGCTCCTGAGTGGTTATAACATAGTTTATGATCGGCTCGCCGTCAACCGTAAACTCCTGCCTTGCAGCCTCAAACTTTTTGGCTGTACATGGCATAACGGCAACGCTTATTATCTTGCGCCTGCTTGTCTTTTCCTGCTCCTTGATAACTGCGCCGAACATCTGCATAGGTGACTTGCAGGTGGATACGTTAGGCAGCAGCTCGGGGTAATTCTGCTCGCAGAACCTTACCCATGCAGGGCAGCAGGATGTGAACAGAGGAATGTTCTCTCCGCTCTTGAGCCTCTCTATAAACTCGTTTGCCTCCTCAAGCACGGTAAGATCCGCACCTGTTGCGGTATCGAATATCTCGTCAAAGCCAAGACGCCTTAAGGACGCAACTATCTTGCCCATAACGTCCTTTTCGCTCATGCCGAATTCCTTTGCAACGGCAACTCTTACGGCAGGAGCTATCTGCGCTATCACCTTTACATCCTTTTCGCTAAGCTCGTTCCACAGCCTTACGCTGTCGTCCTTGATGACGATGGCGCCCGTAGGACAAACTGCCGCACACTGGCCGCAGCCTACGCATGGGCTGTTTGCGATAGGCTCGTCAAAGGCTGTTGCCACCCTCATTTTGGAGCCTCTGTTGGTAAACTCTATTGCGCCTACGTGCTGCACCTCGTTGCAGACCCTTACGCAGTCGCCGCAGAGTATACACTTGTTCCTGTCCCTTGTAATGCTGAGGGAGGAGTCGTCTATATCGTGATCCGCTGCGGTGTTTTCAAACCTGACGGTGCGTATGCCGTAGCGGCCCGCAAGCTCCTGAAGCTTACATTTGCCGTCCTTTTCACAGGTGGTACAATCCCTGCAATGGTTTGAAAGCAGAAGCTCGAGTATCATCTTTCTGTACTTTCTGAGCCTTGGTGTATTTGTGTATATTTCAGCGCCGGGCTTTGGAGGCGTTGAACAGGCAGCCTCTATGCCGCCCCACTTGTTCTCCACCATACACATACGGCATGCGCCGTAAATAGAAAGCTCGGAGTGATAGCAGAAGGTAGGCAGATCAATGCCCGCCTTGCGTATAAGCTCCAATATATTTTTTTCACCTGCTATGGGTACGGGTATATTATCTATCATCATAAAATTATCCGCCATAGCTTACACCTCCTTAACCGCACCAAAGTTACAAGCACTTGCGCATGCGCCGCACTTGATACACTTGGACGTATCTATAACAAAAGGACTCTTTATCTCGCCCGATATTGCGCCTACAGGACAGTTTCTCGCACACTTGGAGCAGCCCTTGCAAAGCTCCGGGTCTATCTGATAGGTAACAAGCTTTTTGCACTGACCTGCGGGGCACTTCTTTTGGTAAATATGCGCCTCGTATTCCTCACGGAAGTTTTTGATGGTGCTGACAACGGGCATAGCCGCAGTCTTGCCGAGTCCGCAAAGCGCCGTGTTGGATATGGTGTCCGCAAGCTCGAGCAAAAGCTCTATATCACCGTCACGGCCGTTGCCTGCAACTATCCTCTCGAGTATCTCAAGCATACGCTTGGTACCCTCACGGCATGGCACGCACTTGCCGCAGCTCTCGTTCTGTGTAAAGTTCATAAAGAACCTTGCCACCTCTACCATACAGGTATCCTCGTCCATAACAACAAGGCCGCCCGAGCCTATCATGGCTCCTACCTTTTTAAGGGAGTCAAAGTCCAGAGGCATATCCAGATCCTTGGTAACAAGGCATCCGCCCGAAGGGCCGCCTATCTGCACAGCCTTGAACTGCTTGCCGTCACGCATACCGCCGCCTATATCAAATATAACGTCCCTGAGAGTAGTACCCATAGGCACCTCTATAAGACCCGTGTTCTGTATATTGCCGGTAAGGGCAAACGCCTTTGTGCCGGGGCTGTTTGCAGGGCCTATGCCGAGATACCAGTCGGCGCCGTTTTCTATTATGGAAGGTACGTTTGCGTAGGTTTCGACGTTGTTGAGTACGGTAGGCTTTTCAAAAAGACCCTGCTCAACGGTACGGGGAGGCTTTACCCTTGGCATGCCTCTCTTGCCCTCGATGGATGCGGTAAGCGCACTGCCCTCGCCGCATACAAAAGCGCCTGCTCCCTTGTTGATATGGAACTTGATCGAAAAATCCGTACCCAGTACGTTTTCGCCTATGATACCAAGCTCCTCAGCCTGATTTATGGCATTCTGGAGCCTTGAAACAGCCATGGGATACTCCGCACGCACATAGATATATGCTTCCTTTGCGCCTACGGCATAAGCGGCTATCATCATACCCTCAAGCATGCGGTGGGGATCACCCTCCATGATACTTCTGTCCATAAATGCACCGGGGTCGCCCTCGTCACCGTTACATACAACGTAGTGTACAGGCTCCTTTTGTCCTGCTACCTGGCGCCATTTTCTGCCCGTAGGGAAGCCGCCGCCGCCTCTGCCCCTGAGGGCCGATTTGTCGATCTCGTCAAGTATATCGGCGGGGGTCATCTCAAAAAGTGCCTTTTCAAGCGCCTTATAGCCGCCTGCCGCAATATATTCCTTTACGGATGTTGCGTCTATATGTCCGCAGTGCTCACGCACCACCCTTGTCTGCTTTTTGTAGAAGGGTATATCCTCCTGCTTTGCTGCCTTAACACCGTTTCTGTTGTATATAAGGCGTTCTGCAACTCCGTCGCCTATAATGCTTGCCTCTATTATCTCCTCGCAGTCTTCGGGCTTTACCTTGGTGTAGAGTATGCCCTCGGGCTCTATCCTTACAAGGGGGCCCAGCTCGCAAAAGCCGTGACAGGCACTGCGCTTAACGCCTATGGCGCCCTCATGGCTGACGCCCTCGGCAAGCTCGGTCGTGCAGTCGATGCCCTTATCCTTTAATATCTTTACAAAGCTATCGTATACCTTAAGCGAGCCGCTTGCAATACAGCCCGTTTCGGCGCACACAAGTATCCTCTTTTTTTCGCACTTGACAGAACAGGCATAGGTTTGCCTTAAGCTTTCAAGCTCTTCTCTTGTTTTAAGCATATTAACCCTCCTTTTTCAATTCCGCAATAAGCTCGCTTGCCTTATCGGGTGACATACCGGGGTGTACGACATCATTTATTGTCATAACGGGTGCAAGACCGCATGCGCCCAGGCACGATACCGTTTCAACGGTAAACATAAGGTCGTCGGTCGTTATCTTTTTTGCGGAAAGCCCAAGCTCCTGCCTTACTCTTTCAAGGATGGGTATGGAATGTCTTACATGACAGGCAGTACCGTCGCATACCTTTATAATGTACTTGCCCTTTGGCTCAAAGGAAAAGTTTTCGTAAAAGGTAGCCACCGAGTAAATACCCGCCTCGCTTATACCCAGCTTTTTTGCAAGGTAGGGCACTATCTCCTTGGGCAGATAGTGGTAATGCTCCTGTATACTTTGTAATATGGCAATAATTGCGCTGCGCTTATACTCGTGCTCCTCAAGCACCTTGTCGAGCAAAGCGTAGTCAAAATCCTTATTCATAATTACGCCGCCTTTCTTTGTCACATTTTTAACAATATATCAGCCTATATTATATCATTTATCCCGCCCCATTTCAAGCAAATAGATGTTTTTTTACCGTTAAATTTGCAAAATCCATTTTTTTTGACCTTTTTTAGCCAAAAAGCAACATTATTTTGTATAATATGTTAAAATAAATTATGCTCTGCTGCCGCAAATTACCCAAAAATGCAATTTATCCGCATAAATATAAACTATTTGCTCCGTCAAGCGTATATTATAATGTATAACGGCAGACACGGTACGGCAAGGGGATAACAGTGCCGCCGACTGCTTTAAAGGAGGTAAAATATGGATAACAACACTCAAAACAGCTTTGAACGGGAGCTTGAAAGGCGCCTCGGCATAATGGAAGCTCCGGACTATGAGGCTGCGCCGTGCTTTAACAAGACCGATTACATAATAACCGCCGCAGTTATACTTATATGTATAGCCGCAGTTATAGGGGGTGCGTTTTTATGAGCAAAACATCCTCCGTTGAACAGTCTGCGGAAAAGGAGGCTATGCTTGGCACCCTGCCCGTGCTGCAAAGCGAGCGTCTTTACGGCTTTATGGATGCGCTGCTTATACTGTCGGGCTACTGCATAGCAACGTGGAGCTATACGCAGGGCGCATACCTTACAACGCTTGTAGGCTTCAAACAGCTGCTTATAGGCGCATTTTTCGGTGCTGTACTTATGCTTGCCATATATCAGCTCCCCGTCATACTCTCCGTGCGCTACGGCATAGATATATGGATATGGCTGCGTGCCGTACTCGGACGCAAAGGCGTTGTTGCCGTTTCCCTTATAATTATAGCGGTAAACTACCCGTGGTATGCCGTTTCGGCGGATCTTTTTGCTTCGTCCATGAACTCTCTGCTCGGCATAGCTCATCTGCCGCCGCTGCCCGCCGCCGTCCTTTCCGTTTTTTGCGTGGCGGCAGGCACTGCCCTTGCCTACAAGGGCATGGGCGCAATAACGGCAACTACACGTATACTTGTGCCGATGCTGCTGCTTGTGGGTGTGTTTGTTCTTATTGCGGGCTTTACCTCGGTACCCGCCGATGTTATATGGAACTACCGCCCCGCAGGCTATGAGCCCGGCAATATAATACCTTACATAATATCCATAGAGGCCAATTTTGCCTTCGTTATAACGCTCGTGGGCGGTATGGCGGAGATACCCCGCCTTACAAAGAGGGAAAACTCGGGCTTTTGGGCAGGAGTATTCGGTCAGGGCGCAGCAGGCTCGTTTTTCGTGGTACTGGGCGCCGTTATGGCAATAGCCATGCAGTACACCACGGGTGAGGCAGTGTCGGATCCTACGGTAATGCTTGCCTCTCTGACAGTGCCTGCAATGGGGCTTTGCTCCCTGCTGCTGGTTGCCTTTGCAAACATAGGCACACAGGCGGTGGGCGCATATCTCTACGGCGTAATGCTTAAGGCGTCCTTTAAAAGGATAAGCTACCGAGCGCTTATAATAATACTGGCTGTATATGTCGGTCTGCTTTGCATATGGGGCAGAATAACGGAGTACTTCGGCTCCTTCCTCACGATAGGCGCCTGTGTGTACGCCCCTCTTGCGGCTCTGCTCTTTACGGACTTCTTTTTTGTACGCAAACAAAAAATATCCCTGCGCTCGGCTTACTCCCTTAAGGGGCATAACGCCTATGAATACACGGGAGGCTTTAATATAGTGGGGCTTTTGTGCATAGTATTCGGCTTTTGTATGTCGCTTGCCATATATGACCCCATAGCGTCAAAGGTGCATATACCCGTACTTTTTGTGTTTACTCCCACGGGCTTTTCGTTTTTGAGCACGGCTGCGCTGTACCTTATACTGTGCCGCATACCGTTTATATCAAAATATATGTTAAAAGACAGGAGCGAGTGCCGATGAGCAAAAAAATAATAACAAAGCCCTTTGACAGAGAACGTATACCGCCCAGACAATGTGCGCTTTTTCTGCCTGTGATCTGGCTTGGCTCATATCTTGCGGCAATGCCTCACGGCCTTAAGATAGAAAAACACCGCATGGAGGGCTTAAAGCCGCCGTATATCGTGCTTGGCAATCATCAGGCATTTATGGACTTTCTGGTAACACCGCTTGCGCTTTTCCCTCACAGGGCAAACTACATATCCGAGCTTGAGGGCTTTGAGATGTACGGCGGCGAATTTTACCGCAGGCTCGGCGCACTGGGCACACGAAAGTTTGTAAACGATATGGCGCTTATATCCAATATCAAAAGGGTAGTCGAACGGGGAGATATAATAGTCATCTATCCGGAGGCACGTTACTGCAATGCAGGCACCTCCACCGTAATACCCGATTCCGTAGGCAAGCTTTGCAAAATGCTCGGAGTTCCCGTGGTCATTTTAAATATGAAGGGAAACTATCTGCGCTCGCCCATATGGAATACCGCCGTGCGCAGGCAGGCAAGGCTTTCCGCCTCGCTTACGCAGCTTTATACCGCCGACGAGCTTAAAAACGCCTCGGCATCGGAGGTAAATACAGCCGTGCGCAAGACGCTTGCCTTTGACGAATACCGCTATCAGCTTGAAAACAAAATATCCATCACCTACCCCAAGCGTGCCGAGGGACTGGAGGCGGTGCTGTACAAATGTCCCGTTTGCGGTGCCGAGTTTAAGATAGAATCAAAGGGCGCAGCGCTCTTTTGCACAGACTGCGGCACACACTGGGAGATGGACGAGTACGGCAGGCTTATCTGCGGCACGCACACCGAGCATATTCCCGACCGCTACGAGTGGCAGCGTGAGGAGGTAAAAAAGGAGATAGACCGGGGCGATTATCATTTTGCGGGAAAGGTATATATAGAGTCGCTGCCCAACGAGTACAATTTTATACCCCTTGGGGATGGCTTCCTTGAGCATAAGAACAGCGGTTTTTATCTCACCCTTACAGAGTACGGCGACAGCAGCCCGCATACGGAGTTTTTCTCGTCAAAGTCATGCTTTTCACTGCATACCGAGTACAATTACAGAGAAAAGGGGCCGTGTATCACCCTTTCGGACGTGGACAACACATACTTTATATTTCCGAGATGCGAGGGGTTTAACCCCACAAAGCTGCAGTTTGCTGCAGAATATCTGTACGAAAAAGCATAAAAAAGGAACGCAGCTCCTATGTCTGCGTTCCTTTTTTATTTATAAATCAATGGTTTGCATTTATCGCCTTTGTAGGGCATTTCTCCGTACAGGCACCGCACTGTGTACACTTGTCATAATCCACCTTGGCAAGGAAGTTATCCACCTTTACAGCCTCGTTTGGACAGTTCTTTTCACAAAGCTTACAGCCCATACAGCCCTTTGCGCAGTTGTCCTTGGTAGGCTTTGGCATATCGTGCGAGGAGCACGCCACCCTTACCTTGCTGTCGTATGGCACAAGCTCGATAAGCGCCTTTGGACAAGCCTTTATGCAGGCTCCGCAGGCAACGCATTTATCCTTGTCCACAACGGCAACGCCGTTTACAACGTGGATAGCGTCAAAGGCACAAGCCTTTACGCAGTTACCGTCACCCAGACAGCCGAATGCGCAAGCCTTTGCACCGCCTGCAAGCGCATTTTCAAGACCGCAGTCCTGTGCGCCGAAGTAAACATACTTATCCTTGGCGGACTCACAGTCGCCGCTGCACTTAACAAAAGCAGTCTTTTTAGCACCTGCTTCGGCAGCAACGCCCATTATCTCGCCTACCTTGGCAGCAACGGCGGCACCGCCTACGGGGCAGCCGTTTACAGGGGCGCTGCCGTCCACAATAGCGGCAGCAAGAGCGTCACAGCCTGCAAAGCCGCAGCCGCCGCAGTTTGCGCCGGGCAGGCATTCACGTACAAGCGAAACCCTTTCATCCTGCTCTACCTTGAATTTGATACCCGCAAAGCCGAGTATAAGACCGAATATAACAGCCATGATACCCAGCACTATAACGGGGAATAAAATACTCATTATATCCATTTTTCACCCTCCTTATTAAAGCATACCCGAGAATCCGAGGAATGCTATCGACATAAGACCTGCGCTTATCATAGCGATAGGGAATCCCGTAAGAGCCTTTGGGATAGGTGCGTCCTCAAGCCTTTCCCTTATGCCCGCAAAAAGCGTAATAGCCATTGCAAAGCCGAAAGCAGCGCCCACACCGTTTACAAGCGACTGGATAAAGTTGTACTCATTGTTCATATTGAGCACAGCAACACCGAGTACGGCACAGTTGGTGGTTATCAGAGGAAGATAAACACCGAGCGCCTGATAGAGAGATGGCGAGGATTTTTTGATAAACATCTCAACAAACTGCACAAGCGATGCTATGATAAGTATAAAAGCAATGTTGTACAGATAGCTGAGGCCGAGAGGTACAAGCACAAGGTTGTATACCACCCATGTGGCTGCGGAGGCAAGCGTCATTACAAAGATGACCGCAACGCCCATGCCCGCTGCCGTATCAAGCTTTTTGGATACGCCCAGGAAGGGGCATATACCCATAAACTTGGAAAATATAAAGTTATTGACAAATATTGCCGCTAAAAATATAGTAAATAAACTCATAAGCTACCTCCTTACGCATCTTTCTTTGCCTTATTGCGCAGTGCGTTGAAGCCTGCTATAAGGAAAGCAAGGGTGAAGAAAGCACCCGGTGGCAGTATCATAAGTATAGTCCTTGGGAAAGCCTCGGGGAGGACGGTAACGCCAAGCAGAGAGCCGGAGCCTAAAAGCTCACGCACCGTGCCGATGAGGGTAAGAGCCATGGTAAAGCCAAGACCCATACCAATGCCGTCAAATATGGAGGCTATAGGGTTATTTTTGCAGGCAAAAGCCTCAGCCCTTGCAAGGATTATACAGTTAACAACTATAAGGGGTATAAATACACCCAGAGATGCGTTAAGGCTGGGCAGATATGCCTGCAAAAGCATCTGTATTATGGTAACAAAGCTTGCTATTACCACTACAAAGCAGGGTATGCGCACCTCATCGGGCACAAACTTTCTTATAAGGGATATAACAAGGTTTGAGCAGATAAGCACTGCCGTTGTGGAAAGTCCCATACCTATGCCGTTTATCATGCTTGTTGTTACGGCAAGGGTAGGACACATACCTACTACCTGTATAAAGGTGGGGTTTTCGTCAATAATGCCGTTTTTTATGATTTTAAATGGATTCATCAGTTGTCCCCTCCTTTCAGATTTTCCTCAAAGTATTCCGTAACGGTGTTTACCGCATTTGTTACCGCCTTTGAGGTGATCGTGGCGCCCGTGATGGCATCTATCTCATTGTCTGCCGAAGCACCGGTTTTTGTAACCGTAAGCTCACCCTTTTTGCCCGCAAACTGTCCGTAGAACTCGGGCTTTGATGAGTTTGCGCCAAGGCCGGGAGTTTCGTTTGAGTTATCGACTATGGCAAGACCGGTTATCGTACCCTCGGTATCTATGCCGACCATTACCTTAAGACCGGAGCCGTAGCCCTTTGTTGTTACAGAAAAGGCATAGCCTGCGGTTTCGCCGCCCGTTTTGCCCTCGGAGTAGTCGGTTATGATGCTGTCGGAAACCTCCACAGCCTCGCCCCATTCGTCACATTCCAGCACCTGAGCCATATTGAGAGCCTTTGCGTCTGCCTCTGCCTTTGCTATGGGCTCGGCGGTTATGGAGCTTACAAAGCCTAAAAGCGCAGCCGCAACGGCAGCTATTATAAAAAGAACCAAGGCAGGTTTAACTATCTTCATATCACTTCGCCTCCTCTTTCTTCTTAACAGGCTTTACATAGCCAAACTTCCTCTGCTTAACGAATCTGTCGATAAGAGGCACGGTAAGGTTCATAATAAGGATGGAATAGGATACACCCTCCGGATAACCGCCGTAAAGACGGATAATAGTTGTCAAAAGACCGCAGCCTATGGCAAATATTATTTTGCCCTTGTCCGTCATAGGCGAGGTGGTGTAGTCTGTTGCCATAAAGAACGCACCGAGCATAAGGCCGCCGCAGAGCAGCTCGTATACAGGCACTCTGTATGTGCCGCCAAGCATATTAAACACAAATGTAAGTACAAAAACAGTACCTATATAGCATACGGGGATATGCCATGATATGACCTTGCGTGCCAAAAGATAAAGACCGCCCAGGATAAGCGCAACCGCACAGGTTTCACCCAGAACGCCGCCCACATTGCCCACAAGAGCATTGATATAGTCCTGAGAGGTAGGTATAAGCGCCTCCGTGGTCTGCTTAAGCTGCTGCAGAGGCGTTGCCGAGGCGATCGCATCTATCGTTGTTGCAATGCCCTTTACACCATAGGTAGTCTGTGGGTAGTTCATCATCTGGTTGGGGTACGATGCCATAAGAAAGGCACGTCCGGCAAGCGCAGGGTTTACAAAGTTAAAGCCGATGCCGCCAAAGAGCTGCTTTGCAATGATAACAGCCACAAACGAGCCTACTATCGGTACCCAGAAGGGGACGGTAGCGGGCAGGTTCATAGCAAGCAGCAAGCCCGTTACGGCAGCGGAAAGGTCGCCTATTGTAGAGGGCTTTTTGGCAAGCTTTTGGTAAATTGCCTCAAAAAACACACTGGAGCAAACGGAAATAACTATAATAAGCGCAGCCTGCAAACCAAACAGCACAACGCCCATAACAGCGGCAGGAGCCAGAGCAATAAGCACGTCACGCATAATGCCTTGCGTGCTTATGTTTGAGCGTATATGCGGTGTGGCTGATACTGTAAGATTTTGTAAATTATTGTTGTCCATCGTTAAACCTCCTTACTTTTTTCTGCTAAAGGCTATCGCCTCACGCTTGCCCACTCTGAGGGTCTGTGCAAGGTGACGCTTTGCAGGACAGGTATAGGAGCAGGAGCCGCACTCTATGCAGTCAAGCCCGTTATGCTTGATAAATGCGGCATAGTCCTTTTTGTTGAGATCGCCTACAATCTCTACGGGCTGCAGCCCCATAGGACAGACGTCAACACATTTGCCGCAGCGTATACATGCGCTTGCGGGAGGTATCTCAGCCGTTTTTTTGGTAAATGCAAGTATGCCCGATGTAGTCTTCTGGAAAGGCACATGGGTGTCAAAGAGCGCCGTACCCATCATAGGGCCGCCTGCAATAAGCTTGCCGGGCTCCTCGCTGAAGCCGCCTATCTCGTCAAGCAGCCAGCCAAGGTCCGTACCCAGCCTTACCTGATAATTGCCCGGGTTTTTAACGGCGTCACCCGATACGGTAACAACACAGTGCATAAGAGGTCTGCCCTTTACAACGGCACGCTCTATTGCAAGCACGGTGTTTACATTATCCACTATACAGCCTACCGCAGCAGGCAGTGCGCCCGAGGGCACCTCTCTTTTGGTAACGGCGTATATAAGGTGTTTCTCGGAGCCCTGTGGGTATTTGCACTTAAGCACTATTACCTCTATATTGCTGTTTGAGGCAGCAGCCTTTGTAACTGCCTCAATTGCATCGGGCTTGTTCTCCTCAATTGCAACATAGCCCTTTGAGCCCGGATGCAGGCTCATGATGATCTCAAGACCCTTTATGATGCGGTCGGTCTTTTCAAGCAGGAGCCTGTGGTCGGTAGTCAGATAAGGCTCGCACTCTGCCGCATTTATGATAATGGAGTCGATCTTATTGTCCGGAGGCGGATTAAGCTTAACGTGTGTGGGGAAGCCCGCACCGCCAAGACCTACAATGCCTGCCTCTTTTACCTTTTCAATAATTTGTTCCTTTGATAGGCTCTTATAGTCGGTTTGCTTGCCAAGGCCTTCTATCTCGCTGTATTTGCCGTCATTTACAATGACGATCGAGTTTACCTTGCCTCCGCCTATGGTAAGCCGTGGCTCAACTGCCTTTACGGTACCCGATACAGATGCAAATATGGGTGAGCTTACAAAACCGCCCGCCTCTGCTATCTTCTGACCGACAAGCACCTCGTCGCCTTTTTTTACAAGGGCGGCGGCAGGAGCGCCTATATGCTGACTAAGCGGAAATACAAGCTCCGCACCCTCGGGCGGCATAACGACCTTGATAGGCTGTGAGTTTGAATATGCCTTGCCATCGGGCGGATGTACGCCTCGCTTGAAGCTGTGAAGATTCATAAAATGCCTCCTTTATAGATTTTTAAGGGATATATGCAAAAAATCGTCAGCACCGTATATTGTACATTTTGTACCAATAATATACAGCCGCAGACACTTTTTTGTATTATATGCCCTCTTTCTTACCTTATATAATACAATAATCGGCACACAATTACAAGTATTGATATTAAAATATCTTAATTTTTATATTAAATTTGCGTTACACCTTCCCTTTTAAAACCTTATGCTTGTCACATCACAAACATACACATAAAATAAAAAACGGGCGCCCAACCGGGCGCCCGCCTTAATTGATCTTAAAATGATTACCTATAATTACTGCTGTGCAGCTGTACCGCTCATGTTTTGAACAGTCAGGTCGTAATCGTATTCGCCGCTCTCAGCCTTTGCTGCGATTGGGAACTCAATTGTGTCATCCAAAACCTTGGTCTGGATAAACTCTGCATCCTGAGCAGTAACCTTATTGTCGGCGTCTACATCTGCAATGTAGTACCATGTATCGGGATATGCTTTCTCACACTCTGTTGTCTGAGTAGGATCAAGTACCCACTGGAGAAGCATTGCCGAGTCAAATGCTGTCCAAGGCTGTTCCTTAGCAACAGGATCGGTTGCTGTAAGAGCACTCATATCGATATCACCTATAATCTCAGGTATTTCAAGTGCCTTACCGATGATAACATCGCCGATTGCAAGCTTATACTGAACAGGATCATAGTTGTCACCATAGAACAGTGCGTCTATAGGCTCAACATTTACCTTTGCATTGCCCTTGCTTAATACGTTAAACTTGAATGCTACAAGTGTGCCGTCCTTTTCAGCAAGTACAAGCTTTGTAGGATCGCCGTCAACGTTGCCGAGCTTTCCTGCAACCCTGATAACGCCCGGTGCCACAATGTTTGTCTGGAGATCGCTTGTAAAGCTGTCGTCTGCTGCTGCAGCCTCAACTGCCTCAAGAACCTCGGGATCATATGTGATTATGAACGAGTAGTTGTTAAACTGTGCATTGTTTTCAGGCTTCTCTGCATCCTTTGTAACACCCTGTGTCTTAAAGTTAAGTACGATGGAGTCGCCCTCTTTAGCGTCGATAGGATCGCCGGATGGCTCAACTATAACGCCTATTGTACCTGCAGGTATTACTATCTTGTCGGTTACATTTACCTTTGCATTTGTTATGCCTACGGTAAGTGCGGTATTCTGATCGGGATCAGCCCAGAAGCCGTCCTCTACCTTGGTTACTTCGATAGGAGATGTACCCTCGCCAACTATATCAAATTCGATCTTAACAAGTGTACCCTCGCCTGCTGTAAGGAGAGCCTTGTCTGCTTCCGAACGGAATGCGTTTGCAAGCCTTACCTTACCTGTTGCAGCTGTATCCTTGATTGCAGCATTTACTGCATTTACATCATAAGCAGGATAAACCGTGCCGTCGCTTGTCTTGTATGTTGAATATCCGTCAAAAGGTGTTTTTGCCTCAACAACTGCTGTAGGTACTATAACCGATGGGTCATAGCTTAAATCAAATGTGTAGTTGTTGTATTCCTTGCCTGTAACGTCAATGCTTGCAACAAAGCTTCTGTCGGTCTTTGTAAGCTCATATACGCCGTCCTGTGCCTCAACACCGTCAACGCTTACTTCAACGTTTACATCGCCCTTTTCGGTTACGCTGCCGCCCTCGGACTGAAGAGCAATTGCAAAGAATGTAGTCTTTGAACCGCCGCTTGTTACATAATATGTCTTGCCGGGTTCAACATTGTACTCCCTGTAGATAAGGAGGTCGTCTGTGCCCTGGTTGTCGATAAAGTCAAGCTGTACTTTATCGCCTGTCTTGTCGTCAACACTTATAACAGCGTACTGCTTGCTCGGACCTATCTTGATGTCCATTGCAAGCTTAGCCTTTTCGGTTGGCTTAACTGTAAGGAACGAACCCGATGTAGGTACTGCAAGTAAATTGTCCGACTTGTATGCAGGGTCGGGATTTGTGCCGCCCTGTATCTTTGTTTCGTAGAATCTGCCTGTACCGGTAGTTACCTTCTGTGTGGCATCATCAAAATACATTATTTCGTCCTTAGCTGTATCGTTTGCCTTTACAGCCCAGCCGCCTTCGTCGCTTATCTTGATCTGACCGTCTGCGGTGCCTGTTACAACAGCGCCGACCTCGGTACCGATAATATTGCCCTCAAGGCCGTTTGCTGCCTGCTTTTCGGGTTCAAGAACGATAGCAAAGAATGTAGTCTTTGAACCGCCGCTTGTTACATAATATGTCTTGCCGGGTTCAACATTGTACTCTCTGTAGATAAGAATGTCGTCTGCGGTCTGGTTGTTGATAAAGTCAACCTGTACTTTATCGCCTGTCTTGTCGTCAACGCTTACAACAGCGTACTGCTTGGTTGGACCTATCTTAATATCCAACATGAGCTTAGCCTTTTCGGTTGGTACGACCTTAAGGTAAGAACCCGATGTAGGTACTGCAAGTGCATTGTCTGCCTTATATGCAGGGTCGGGGTTGTTGCCGCCCTGTACCTTTGTGCTGTAGAATCTGCCTGTGCCGGTAGTTACCTGCTGTGTGGCGTCATCATAAAGCTTTATTTCTTCGGTTGCTGTGTCGCTTACCTTTACAGTCCAACCGCTTGCATCACCAAGTGTGATCTGACCGTCTGCGGAACCTGTAAATACAGAGCCTACAGCAGCATCCTTAAGGATGTTGTTTTCAAGACCCTTATATTCTTCAACAGAACCTGCTGTGGTTGTTTCTGTACCGGGCTCCTTTGTTGTTGCCACGGTATCGGGCTCCTTGGTAGTTGCCTCGGTGTCGGGCTCCTTTGTGGTATCGTTGTCGGGAGCCTTTGTGGATTCCTCTGTTGTGATTACAGTGGTATCACTGACAGCACCAAGTTTTTCTGTAAGAACTATTTTCTTAACCTTGTAGTCCTGTGTTGATTTGCCCTCGGTATGTGATGTGTTTACAAATGTAAGTACACCACCCTTAACATCATCTGCGGTAAATTCGATAACCTGCTCATTCTTAGAATAATCAATATCGGTTTTACCGTTCATCGTCAAGGTTCTTTCGTCCAACTTAGCCGGATCATCATGAACTGAATTTCCGTTACCGGTAATTGCGATCGAACCGCCGGTACAGCCTTCCGAAATAGGGAGATCAAAGCCCATACCTATGCTCAGTGCAAGCATATTGCTTGAGCTCCATGTCTTGCTGCCCTTGCCTGTCGAATCCGTAACGGCAAGACCCTCAAGAACATCTCCTCCCTTGATTTTTGTATCTTCGGGAGTTGTTGCTTGTGCGCCGCTGAAGTCCCACGTTGAAACGCTCTGTCCATCAGCTTCGGTTTTAGTAAACGCAAAGCCCGGTAAATCACCGGCTTTGTATTCGGCAGCGCTTACAGGCACGCTTGCCGTCATGACCGAAGTAAACAGCATGCTTGTAGCAAGAATCATACTGACAAGCCTTTTTGTTGATTTCTTCAATTTACTTCCTCCTTTAAAATTATTTTATCCTCACAGCTGAAATGCTTTATCGGACGGCAGTTGGTATACAGTATCCAAAAAAACGGTATCAGCCTAGCATAGGATTTGACTTAATTATATAATAGATCGAATTATTTTGCAATAACCTACTAACAAATTAATCGCACAATTTTGATTTTTGTTTATTTTGCATAAAAATCACTTCAAAAAAATAGTCAATTATTTTACATCAATATATATTTATACCGCTTCATAATATATAGCTATATAAAGCGGACGGTCTTGTCCGCAGGCATATACACCTTTTTAATGCCCGTAATATCCGTGAGCATAATGCCTGCCTTGTATACACCCTTTGGCAGAAATGTGCTGCCAAGCAGCAGAGAAAAGCCGCCCGTAAGCAGCTGCCTGCCGTACACGGCGTCAAGGTCGGTGCGCATTTCCCTTACGGGTGTAAAGCGATATACACATCCCTCGCCCTCCAGCACCACATATATAAGGGGGCAGCCCTTTTTGCAGGCATAGCCGCCTATCGAGATATAGTCGGAGCTGTGCGCATACTCGATCCTGCCAAAAGCCTCCCCCTCGGGAGGCAATTTTTTAAGCTTTACACATTTGTGCAGTGTAAAAAGTGCAAAATTTCTCTCGCTCATATCGCATCTGTAGGGGCTTAAGTTGATGTTGTAAAAATCGTCCCTGCCGCAAAAATCGGGGTGCAGCTCAAAAAGGCGCTGCCTTTCAAGCGCAAGCCGCCTGAGCTTGGTTATGTCCGCCCTGTCGTCACCCCTCGAAAGCGACTCGTAATGCCGCAGCATAACGGAGTTTACCGTCATATTGTAAAAGCCCTTTTCTATCATGCCAAGGCAAAGCTCCACATCGTTATACGCCACGGCAAGGCTCTCGTCAAAGCCCGTAAATTTGCTTTTTTCTATCATAAGGCAGGCAGCAGTCACGGCGGTGCAGTCCCATACGCCCCTGTTTCTGCCGCAGTAAAGATCCCGTCTGTCGTCCTCCCCAAGCAGTATATGCGCAGGGCCGGGCTGCAGGTTTACAACGCCGCAGTGCTGTATGGGTACGGGAATGCCCTTTGACAGCCTGCTTTTATCCGCCCTTGCCCGCATAAGCTTAAGCGCCTTGCGCCTGTCCCTGCCCGAGAGCAGCTTAAACCTTGCCTTGGCGGAAAGACGCCCAAAGTATTTTTTATACATGATCAGATTATATTTAAACTCCGACAGCCTGCTCCTTTTTGGCTCCTCGGCGGCAGGAGGATACAAAAGCTTTGCCCCCACCGCTCCGCTGTGCGGCTTTGCGGCATAATAAACAAGCCTGTCCAGCCAGTCATAGGTAAGCACCTCGGTATCGTCGTTAAGAAACAGCAAAAACCTGCCCTCCGCTGCGGCTGCGCCGATATTGCACATATGCGAAAAATTAAACGGAGCTTTTTCGTATATATATTTGTCCGCAAGGCAGCGGTATTTTTCCGCCGTTTCGGGAGAGCTGCCGTTATCGGTTATTATAATTTCGTAATCCCTGCGCAGAGTTTTGGCTTTAATACTGTCTATACACTTTTTTAAAACCTCATAATTGTCCTTTGACGGTATTATTATGCTTACCCTGCCCTCTACGGGCGAGATGCTCTCGTTAAAAAACCTGAGATTTCTTTTGCTTTTTACAAGAGGATACGGACAATGTGCGGCGCCCTCAATGCCGCAGCCCGACCTGCTCATAAAAAAACCGATATAATCGCAGCTTGCGATGGTATCGGGCGACCAGTCAGGCTTAAAAAAGCCCTCCTCATCGCAGTATACGGCATTTTTGCCGCTGCGCTGCAGCTTGTCCAGCATAAGATACAAAGCGTTTTTGTGCAGTATATCCCCCGCAGACAAAAAAGCCGCTATATCGCCCCTTGCCTCCTCGGGTGAGGTCACCTCAAAATTGGTATAGCTCTGCCTGCGCAGTGACTCCAGGCTTGCCTCCCTGTCGCCCTCACCGTAAATAATGACGGATACAAGAGGGCTTTCCTTAAGCTCGGGCAGGCGTATATCCGCCCTGTCCCCGCTGTATTTAAACCTGTTTAACACCTTGTTTGCCGCAAGGAAGATACATCCCCTTACGCCGAATTTTTTTAAATGATCCATAGCAAAAACCTCACTTGCCGCAAAAAGTAAATATTTGGGCATAAAATCGGTATACTCCGCAAAAGCAATCAATGCGGCTTTGTATCTCCGTCGGAGCAGTAGCTATCCTCCACAAAAAGCCTGTCCGATACGGATCTGTCTGTCATTTTCAGCGATATAAAGGCGTTAAATATTTCAGCAGCCGCCTCTCTGTCCATATCGCCCTTAAAATCCTCAAAAAACGCCTTTATGCCGCTTTGTATCTCCTCCGTAAAGGAGTCGCTCTCTCCGCCCGGAGCAAAAACGGGGCTGTCGCCGTCAAAGCACAGCAGCTGACCGTGCGGCGCCTTAAGCGCTGCCTCCAGATAAAGGTGGTGCGGATACACGGGATGCCTTGGCAGCTCAAAGGCATTGTACACGGGGTAAAGGCTTTTGCAGCTCTTGCCGGGCAAGGCATCATAAAGAGATGTGATATAAAGCCCGTCAAGCCTTTTGCCCGTCAGCCTTGAAAGATAGTGCTGTATGCTGCCCCTGTAGCCTACGTCCGCAACCGCACTGCCCTCCGAAAGCCCGACCGAGGCAAGGTATTTAAGGTATTCCTCCCTTTCCCGAGATGCGGACTTGATCATTTTGCCGCAGTACGGTTTTATAAGCTCCGCCGCTCTTGCCCTTTCCTCGGGCAGGGATATATGCCCTCCTATGTCGCACTCAATGCCAAAGCGTGAATAAAGCAGATTTTTAACACTGCCCTTATAATAGGTAGAAAGTATATCGTCCGCATCGGCGCCGCTCTCAATGCAGGCAAAGGATACGGCACGCCTTGAAGCAAGCAGATACTCCGTATCGCCCGAAAAGCGCATATCGTAAAGCTGCTTTAAAAGGTATCCCTCTCTCGAAAGAAAAAAAAGCTTGTCGTATTTTTTTGCCTCCTCCGACAAAAAATCCGTAAAACTGTACATAAGCGGTGCAAAAACCGCATAGCCCAGTATATACGGCTCGTCTATGACCGCCTCGCCCCTTTTGTCAAGACAAAACGGCGAGGAATAAACGCCTTTTTTTATTATAAGCTCAAAAAGCTCCTTATTGCTTTTCAAAAAACGTTTAAGCACGGAATATGCCGTACTTTTTTCAAACATTTCCATAGGAGATGGTATGCGTATATTTGCACCGTCACGGCATGAGATAACGGGCAAAGCGGTATCCTCAAATGCAATATCCCCAAAGGAGAGCTTATCAAGCACGGGCTTAAGGGAGATATATTTTTTGGGCACATATATTTTTATGCCCATTTGGCGCAGCTCCCTTACAAACTCCCGCATACCCGCCCTCGGCACGCAGCTGCCGTTAAGCGAGGTAAAAAACAGCTCCTCCGGCTCTGCCGATACGCCGCCGCAGCCGTCAAGCCTTAAAAAAATATCCTGCTTTGATACGGGTGCAAGCCTGCTTTTTGGCTCGGCGCATTTGCAAAGCGCCCTTCCTGCGGCAGAGGCAATGCCGTACCTTGCCGCATGGCGCATATATAAAAGCATGGTGTAGGTATAACGGTTTTTAAGCATACTTCCCATAAAGCAAGGCTCCCCTAATCGTCAAAAATATCGGCAAGGTAGTTCTCGCCAAAAAGATAATCATATTCTATAAGCCAAAGCTCATCCGTAACGGCTCTTTCCTCTGCGGTCATATCGCTTTCCGCCTTATAGCTGCCGTCGGGCTCGACCGCAATGCCGGAGGCATAAGCGGGTAAGGTATCCTGTATATCATCGAGATATTCAAAATAAACGGGCGATGTAACATCATACTCCTCAAATACGGTAGGCAAAAGCTGTGTTACGCTCAGCGTACCGTATCGGCGGTTTATATCCTCATAATTGCTCCACGCCATAAACGGCACAAGATGTCTGTTGTACACGTTTTCGACAGAGCTGTCGCTCTCGGGCATATCCGACTGACCCATAAGCGTGCTGCCCACAGGGCCCGCATCCGACATATGGTCGCCAAACATTACTATGAGCGCAGGCTCGTCCTCATTTTTGAAATAGTCTATAAGCTCGCCGAGAGCCAGATCCGCATAGTGCAGACCTATTGCCATATCTCTTATGGAGTCCCTTGAGGTTTCCTCATAGGCGCCGACATCTATATCCACATCCTTGCCCTCGTCAATGGAAGTGCCCCAGTAACCACCGTGGTTCTGCATGGATACCGAAAAATTAAACCATGGCTTGTCGCTTGTTTTGTTATGCTCTTCATACTCCTCTATGATACGCTCAACAAGCGCCTTGTCCGAAATATATCCCCTCATCCTGTCCGCATCGGGAGGGAAGTCCTTCTCCCAGAGCGCATTGTCAAAATCAAGGCATTCATAGGCATTGCTGCGGTTATAGTTGGTAGGCTCAAAGGGATGTATGGCAAGGCTGTCGTAGCCGACGGACTTAAGGTAGCTGTTTACGGAGAAAAAGCCGTTCCGCATAGAGCGCTGATACGGCATATATTCATCCGGCAGAAAGGCTACCGAAAAGCCTGTTATCGCCTCAAACTCCGAGTTTACCGTACCTCCGCCGAACACGTTTGTGAGCAGCCTGCCCGTAACGCCCTCCTTTTGCAGTTTGCGATAGGTGGGGAAGAGCTCCTCATTAAAGCCTATCTTGTCTATCCTTTCCATATCCCAGAACGACTCGCTCATAATAACTATGATATTGGGCTTTTTATCGCCGTCCTTCTCCGCAGCCTCTATTTTTTTGGCTATAGCCTCCATGGTCTGCCTGCTGTAGCCCTCGGGCGCTTCAAACGGCAAAAGATACCTTGTACACTTAACAAAGGCATTTATAAAGCCCTCGCTCATATAAAAATCATTTATGGAAAACATATTTATTTCCCCCGCATTTATATATGTGCTGACCAGATAAAAGGCAAGCACGGCGCATACACCCGCAAAAGCGGTCAGCCTTTTTACAAGAGAAAACACTGTCAGGCGTTTTCTCACCAAAACGGTAAAGAGCACCGCAAGCGCTGCAGCGCACAAAAATACGGCGGCGACAAAAAACGACATCTTAAGCTCAAACTTGTCTATAACACTGCTTGCCTCGGATGCCAGTATAAAATCCCAAGGCAAAAACGGCGAGCTTCTGAATTGCTGCTTAAAGTAATTTACTGTAAGCAAAAAGACAGACCCAAGCGTAAGCAGCCATGCGGATATATACACCCTGCCGCTTATAAGCGATAGCGCCGTACATATAAGGCTGACAAGCGCAAACTCCTGCCAGAAGCTCCACGGGTTAAGAACAAACCAATTACAGGCGGCTTTTATGCCCTCGTTTTGCACAAGTGCCGCAAGCAGACAGATAAAAAATGCTATACCGTAATTAAAAGCGGCAAATTTTACCGCCTCACTGTATCTTTTTTTGCCGTAGAGCAAAGCACCTATCAAAACACCTGCCGCAAAAACAAGCGCAAGCGCCCGAGGCGACTTATGCGGACGTATAAGCGGGCTTGAGGTATAATCAAAATACTTGTAGTCCCACTCGGCATCCCTGTACAGATCCAGAGTGCGATGCTTTCTGCCGTTTACATACACATTTACAATGCCCGAGCCAACCTCGGAAACAAAGCCTATCCTCAGTGTGCGTACATTTTTTAAGCTTATAAAAAAGCTCTGCGGCGAATCGGGATTTTCCGAAACAATGAGGTGGTGTATTGGGTTGTATTCCCAGCCGCTGCCAAGCTCTATCTCGGAAAAATCATATTCATTATCATTTACATATATATCCCTCACCCTGACATAGTTGCCCAACGAAGAGGGGTTTTTGCTGCCTGCCGCCTCTATCTCCAGCACAACGTCCTTATTGTATATATACCTGTACGCCGTATCCTGCATGGCGGTGGCGGCAACTACAAAGGTAAGCATAAGGCATACGCCCGAAAGCAGCAAGGCAGGCACCCTGCGTGCGGAGAACCTCGCAATGTGCATGCCCCTAAGCCACAGCGCAAGCATAATAAGACCGACAGCAAGCAGTATCAGGCAAAAGGCATACAGTGCATAAAGTGCGGGATAAAAAAGGCTGTATTGTACAGGCATATCCTTCCAATCCGTATCCGAGTAGAGGTCAATGCTCTCTTCCCCTGCGCAGGTCTTGACACGCACTATACCGCTGCCCACCTCCGATATAAAGTTTATTGTCACGCTTTTTGCACCCCTTGCGGAGATAATAAGCTCGGCAGGGGCGCCCAGATCATAGGCATACAGCAGATGGTTTGCCGCATCGTACTGCCAGCCTCCCCCAATGTCGACCAAGGCAAGATCCATCTCACGCCTGCCGCCCTTGCCGTCATCAAGCACAATTGCGTTTATCCTTACATTGTTTGAGAGCGCCGACGGGTTTTTATCTCCCGTTGCGGTAACGGATACCGTTGTTATATTGCCGCTAAGGCTCCAAAAAAGCAAAACCGCCGCCGCTGCAAGTATTATCCCCGACAAAAGAAATACCGTGCTTTTGTGCTTTTGCACAAAGCCTGTACATATATTTTTAATGCCGCCCAAAAATATCACTTCCGTTAAATGTTCTTTGACCCTGTAAAAATGTGCTTTATCCTTACAAGTGTTTTTAAAAGCTTAGGTCTTCTTGCAAGAATATCTATTATATATTGCTTAAACAGCCGCCTGTCAAGCAGCATATAGCATATCGCCCTCACGGGCCTGCCATGACCCCTCACGGCAGCCTCTATAATATCCCATCTGTTTTGGATATTTGCCTGTCCGTTATCGGCAGGCAGCGCAAACAAACTGTTTTTTACAAACTCATATATGTTTATGCTGCGGTTGGAGCCGTAGACCTTATCCTCAAAATACGACGAAGCAAATATGCGCCTGTCCCTGTCGGCAGCCGCCCTGAGATACCCCTCAAACATCATGGACGCCTCATACGGCTTAAAGGCAAGATACTGTCCGTATTCCGCATAAAGCTCGGTAAAGTCCCTCACAAGATCCAAGGCTCCCCTTTGCATATTTTTTACGGTAAAAATATCCTGAAAGCCCTTTTCCGTATCGTCATAAACGGGTACAGCCCTGCCGTCTTCCATCCTTATGCCTATTGCGGACGGCTCCGTATCGGAAAATATATGCTCCCTCAGAAGCCCGGAAACACATGGGTAAAAATCATAAAAGCTGTGTATCCCGTAGCCGCCCTTGCGGCTCATATCCGCAGAACGCCTGCCGTCGGAATGTATAAAATACACGTCTGCTCCTCTGCCTGCCGCCCTTGAGAGCGCCGTCTGTATCCTGCCGCTGTAGCCCATGTCAAAGGCAGCGGTGCCGCTGTCCGAGAGCGGCTCAAAATATTTTTCACAGGCTGCCCTTGCCGCCCTGTGCTTGTCCTCGTCATAAGCGTTGCTTATAAACCGATCGATAAACGCCCTGTACTCCCTTTCGTCCGCAAAGGGTCTGTCATCGTCACTTAGGACGGCGCCGTCCCTTGTGCAAAAATCAAGGAGCTCCATAAGCGTGGACGGCGTATGGTTTCGGTATTCCACAGGCAGATCATAAAAGTCAAGCCTGCTCTCTATCATTTCGGGCAGCAGCATCCTGCGTGACGCCGAAATATAACTGCATTCCGGCAGGTCAAGCGCTTTACTCATTATTTCATACGCCTTCATGGGCAGATACCCGTCCCTTGCCAGGAAAAAAAGCCTCTTGCCGTTGTTGTCCGCAAGCCATTTTACAATGCCGACAAGGTGCATGCCCAGAGCGTTGTAGCCTATATAATACGGGTCTGCGTTAAAGTCGCTCTCGCTGTCAAAGCTCCTGTACGGGTTGTCAAAGTATTTTATTGCGGCAAGCGCACGCATTGTGCGGTAACCGAGTGAATCCATAAATCTGCGGCTGTCGCATACGGCGCCCGATACGCTTGCGCCCAGGTCGGCGCAGTGATTGACCGTACACCCGTTTATCCTGTTTTCAAACACCTCCGCAGCCTTTGGAAAAAACACCGTTTCAATGCCGAGCTGCTTTGGCTTTTCAATGTCGTTGTTCCACGTATCGCCTATATGCAGTATATCCTCTCCGCTTGCACCCAGCTCCCTTATGACCGCCTTAAAAAGGTCGCCCGAGTGCTTGGTAAGCCTGTACGACGAGGACAAAAAAAGCCTTTTATAGCCGCTGTAGCCTACCTTTTTCAGTATTTTTTCAATCACGTCCTCGGTAAGGTACATATCCGATACAAGTATTACCTCCTTGCCCGAGGCTATTGCCGTATCAAAAAGCTCCTTTGCCGCACGCCTCTGCACCGTCAGCGAAAGCTCGGCTTCTATCTCTGCCTTTTTCATCTCCTCCGCTGCGGGCAGCGGTATATCATAGTATTCCGCCATAGCGGAGTATATCTCGTCAAGGGTAATATCCTGGCAGCTGCTGTCCTCAGCCCACGCCTTTTCCCTTGCCCTTGCCTCGGCGCCCTTTCTTATGCGCTCAAAGCCTATATTGGTTTTTACAAGCTCCTCAAACCTTTTGTTAAGCAGCAAAAACACATCATCGGGATAATACAGCTTTCTGGTTATAAGCGTATCAAAAATATCAAAGCTTATATACCTTGCCTTGCTGTTTATTATTGCGGTTTTTATGCTTTCAAGCCCGTTGTTCCATTTTACGGCAAGAGAGGCAAAAAAACGGTCGTCCTGCGAGGTGTTTTCCGTATAGCCGGGCACAAAATCCTCCAGCACGGCGTTTGCCGCCTTAAGCTCCTCTCCCTTGAATGTGGCGTCGGATAAGTCCCTCCACATACGGCAGTAGTATTTTTTTGTTTCGTAAAAATACGCCTTTATCCTCTCCTCGGCGCCTGCCTCGTCCAGAAATCCGCTTACAAAGTCAAACACCAGCTTTATATCCGCCATATTTTTGGTAAAGCGCTTAAGATCCGTCTTTGAGGCGTCGGTCGAGGCGTTTTCGTTTTCGCAGTAAAATACGGCGTCGTTTTCTGCGGTCGATACGCCCTGCGCATAGTAAAAAAGAAGGGATGAAAAGGCTATATCCTCCGTCATTATAAGGTGAGAGGAGATCCTGCGGTAAAACGGCATACACTTATCCCAAAGGCTTTTTCTGTACACCTTGTTCCACACCGTGTGCCAGGAGAAGCACTGCCCCTTTTGCGAAAAATACCTTTCTCTTACCTCATCGCCCCTTATAACGTCAAAATTAAAGCACTCGTCGTGCATGATGCGCACATAGCAATACCCGTCGGCAGCCCTGAACACCGTTTTGCCCACGGCAATATCCGTATTGTTTTTTTCAAGGCTCAAAACAAGCGTGCGGTAAAAATCCTCGCTGACAAAATCGTCGCTGTCCAAAAAGGCAATAAAGCTGCCCGATGCCGCCTCGGCGCCTGCCAGCCTTGCACGAAAAAGCCCCCTGTTTTTATCGTAGGCAACATATTTGACACGGCTGTCCGACTTGGCATAGCCCTTTATTATCTCCTCGGCGTTGCCCGGGCTGCAGTCGTTTACAAAAATAAGCTCCGTATTTTTATAGGTTTGTCCGAGCAGGCTCTCAATACATCTGGGCAGATATTTTTCCGTATTGTAAACGGGGATGACAACAGATAAAAGCTCCATTACTGCTCGTCCCCCTTTACTTTATGATAAACCCTTTTTACCTTTGCGGAAACGGTTTTTTCATACATCTCCTTTACCGCTTCAAGCTCTGCTATATATCTGTCCTTTTCCTCTATACAGGCATCGTAATCGCTTTTTACCTTTTTTATCTCGTCCTCGTAGGCTGCAACGGTTTCGCTTTGGGTATTTTCATAAGCAAGGCGGATATTTTCCTTTTCCTGCTCAAAGCCGGAAATGATCTTGTTCATATCCGCTATTCTTCTCTCGTAATCGTCTATTGCGGAGCGCAGCTCAGCGCTGCCTGCCTCCAGCTCCTTTATATATGCGTCCTTTTTCTCCTCGTCCGCCTTATATCCGTCAAGGTGCGACATAAGCACATCCTTCTGTTTTAAAAGGTCTTCTTTATATGCCGAAAGATCTCTGAGCCTGAATGACATTTTGCGCATATCATCCTTAAGAGCAACATTCTCCGATACGGATATTTTTTTGTACAGCTCAAGGTCTATACCTGCGTAAATATTGCCGTATGCCCTCTCCGACATAAAAAGTATGCCGAGGCCGCAGCTGTGGTCAAACTCCGCCGTATACGGATAAGCCTTTTTTATCTCCTGCCAGAATACATGCGAGCCCATAATGCTCCCGTTTATTATCTCGTCGCTGACATCGTGAAACAGTACCGCCGCATCGTCCGTAAGCTTTGGCAGCCAGCTTTCAAAATCGTGCTTTACATCGTCATAAAAGTGCGAGCCGTCTATATGCAGCAGGTCTATCGACTTGTCCTCAAATTTATCCAGCGCATCGTCAAAGCTCATTTTAAGCATTTTTACACGTTCGCCGTAGCACGCCTCCTTTACCTCAACAAAGGCGCCGTATACATCCTCCGTATAGTCCTGCTTGGTAAACTCGTCAAACAGATCCCACAGATCCACAGCCCAAAGCTCGGTATCAAGCCCCATGTCCTTTACTGCCTGCGCAAAGGCAAACATGGAGCAGCCGTAAAAGCTGCCAAGCTCCACTACCCTTTTGGGCTTTACGTTTGCGATATAGTCGTAGCCGAAGCGCCTGTGACCCGACCATGGGGAATACTTGAGCATATCGGCATTGATTTTGTCACATTCAAACACGGCATTGTAATTTTTCCATTTTTCCATAGCTTTTCCCTCTCGATACCTTACGCCTTTACTATCTCAAAGCTCTCCATATCCTTGTTGAATACGCCGAATATGGTCTTGCCGCCAACCGAGGCGGTAAGGTGTATAATATTGTTTATCCAGCACTCCTCCACCTGGTCGAGCACCTCGTATCCGCTGCCTATGCCCAGGGTGATAAAATAATCGCCCTCTCTTACCTCGGGCCATGTAAAGCTGAAGCTTATAAGGCTTTCGCCCTCCGGCATGGTGTACTGCTCGACACCCGAGGTCAGCGATGTCTGACCGAATACCTCGTTTGAATACTTGTCCCTTATCTGATAGCCCACTATAACGTTGTCCTTTGCCTGTGACGAGCGTGCAAGCATAGACACCTTTATTTCGTCACCCTCACGGCACACCTCGGCAAAGGGAATATCGTTAATGCTGTAAAAATATTTTTCTATAACAACATCCATCCTGCCGCTGTAGGTATCCCTGCCGGGCACCTTAAATGCGGCATAGTCCCTTTCGGTCCCCGACGGTAAAGCTATGCCTCTGTCGGCGCTGCCCTGCTTTATCTTAAAATAGCGTGTCACCGCCTCGTTAGGCTCTCCGTCAAACGCCACCCTGCCCCGGTTTAGCACTATTATCCTCTTGCAGAACTTGGTCATGGCGTTAAGGTCGTGCGAAACTATAACAACGGTGGACTTGCCCGTAAGCTCCTTTATCTTTTTATAGCACTTTTGCTGAAAGAAAATATCTCCCACCGAGAGCGCCTCGTCAACTATAAGCACCTCCGGCTCTATATTTATGGCAACTGCAAAGGCAAGCCTTACAAACATACCGCTTGAATATGTTTTAACGGGCTGATCTATAAAATCGCCTATATCGGCAAAGGCAAGTATATCGTCAACCTTTTCCTCTATCTCCGCCCGTGAGCACCCCATCATGGTGCCGTTTAGGTATATGTTTTCCATACCCGTGTAATCGGGGTTGAAGCCTGCTCCCAGCTCCAGCAGAGCCGACACCTTTCCCGTCACCTCAACGCTGCCCGAGGTGGGCGTAAGTATGCCCGTTATTATTTTAAGCATTGTGGACTTGCCTGCACCGTTTACGCCTATCAGACCTATTGTTTCCCCTTTTTTTACATTAAAGGATACATCGCTCAGGGCGTGGTACTCCTTGTGCAGGCAGCGCCTTGTAAGGCTCATCGCCTCCCTCAGCCTGTCCATGGGCTTGTCGTAAAGCCTGTATACTTTGCTTATATTTTTTACTTTTATAGAATAATTATCCATATTTACTCTCCTTAAAGGACATCGGCAAAATGCGGCTTAAGCTTTTTGTAAAGCACACAGCCCGCAAGCATCAATATCAGCAGCACTATCCAAAAGTAAAGCGTCTGCTTTACGTTGTCATAGAACGGTATGTGATATATGAGGCTCTCTCTGTAGCCCTGTACTATATAATACATAGGATTCAGCTTGAATACCCACATAAGGCCGCCGGGTATCATATTTATGGACCACATGATTGGCGTAAGCCACATACCGAACTGCAGCACGATATTCATTATCTGCCCCAGATCCCTGAAAAACACCACAAGTGCGCTTGTAATGTAGCTGAGCGCCGTAACGAGCAGCACCATGCAAAACGAGTAATACAGTATCTGCAGCCAGTATATATCGGGCTTTTCACCGTATACAAGGTAAAAGCCCAGCATAAAAAGTATAAAAAATACATGTACAAAAAGCCCCGATATTATTTTTACAAGCGGCAGTATGTGTATCTTGAACACTACCTTTTTAACAAGATAGCTGTATTCCATAAGCGCCATTGTTGCACCCATCCATGCCTCGGAAAAGAAGAACCACGGTATAAGGCCTGCCATAAACCACAGTATAAATGCCACATCGCCCACATCATTGCTCCTAAAGCCCACCTGAAATACAAACCAAAACACAAGTATCGTGCATATAGGCTGTATAAACGCCCATATCGTGCCGAAGTAGGAGCCGGAGTACTTGGTCTTAAAATCGTTTACCGCAAGCGAAAGTATGAGCCTTCGGCTTAAATACATATCCGCAGCCATTGTGTATATGGATTTGAGCTTAACATATCTGTTTGCCGCAAATACAAATACCAATGCAGCCAGAGCCGCAAAAATGCCGTTGAGGTTCCTGCCCGGCACGGGCTTTATATCATCTATGATTATATAAGGGTCGGCGCCCGTCACCGTCAGCACCAAAGCCCCGTCCGCATACTCGGCGTCCGTGTCGTTGTTCGTATCGCTCTTTGCGACCGAGGCAAGGTCTGCCTCAAAGGATGCGCCGTCGGTAATGTATTCTATTTTGTTTATCGTTATTTTTGAGTTTATGCTGCTGCCGAGATCCAGCCTGAGCCTTGACGCATCGGGTGCCGAAAGCCTGAACCTGCCGTTAATGCTCAGCCTGCCGTCCTCGGATGAAACGGGTATATCGTCCCTTGCCGCTATGTCAAATCCTTCCCCGCCGCCGTGAGCGCAATACACCTCAAACGGCGCATCATTCATACCCTCCGCACTCAGGTCAAGCGATATAAAGCTGCCCTTGTAAAAGGAGTTGAAAAAGTTAAGACACAGCAAAAACACCGCCGCAAACAAAACTATATAGCAAACCGACTTTACGGCATAAAAAACCACACCACGGATATTTTTCATACTGCAACCTCACAGAAGTTATTTTGCAAAACGGGCAAAAACACCCGTTTTATCATTTATATATTTTATTATACACCATATACGCCGCAAAATAAACATTTTTTTACAATTGCATATATTTGCTGCCTGCATCTCTATATTATGTTTGTATATTTTGCTTTTATCGGGGCAATATTAGTTTAAAGCAAGGTTTGGAGGTATAGCTATGGCTTTGAATAAGGTGGAAATATGCGGAGTAAACACAGGCAAGCTGCCCGTGCTCAAGGGCGAGGAAAAGGAAAAGCTGTGGAACAGGCTGCAGGAGGGCGACCCCCAGGCACGCAGCGATTATATTTACGGCAATCTTCGCCTTGTGCTGAGTGTTATACAGCGGTTTTCGGGCAGAGGCGAGAGTGCGGACGACCTGTTTCAGGTGGGCTGCATAGGTCTTATAAAAGCGATAAACAACTTCGATACCTCCCACAACGTAAAATTTTCTACCTATGCGGTGCCCATGATAATAGGCGAGATACGCCGCTACCTGCGTGATTACAACAGCATAAGGGTATCCCGCTCCATAAGGGATACCGCCTACAAGGCGTTGCAGGCAAAGGAAAAGCTCACAGCCAAAAACAGCCGTGAGCCCACGGTGGAGGAGATAGCAAAGGAGCTGTCGCTGCAAAAGGAGGACGTGATATTTGCCCTTGACGCCATACAGGACCCCATATCGCTTTTTGAGCCGGTGTATCACGACGGCAGCGATGCGCTTTTTGTAATGGATCAGGTAAGCGACGAAAAAAACACCGACCTTTCATGGATAGAAAACATTGTGCTGTCCGAGGCTATGAACAAGCTCAGCGAGCGTGAAAAACACATAATAGAGCTGCGGTTTTTCGAGGGCAAGACCCAGATGGAGGTAGCCGAGGAAATAGGCATAAGTCAGGCTCAGGTGAGCAGGCTTGAAAAAAATGCCTTAAAAAATATGAAAAAGTATATGTAAGGTGATATGTATGGAAATAACTTCGTTTAACACAAAGGGCATTGAGGTTTGCCTCTGCGGCAGCAAAAAATTTGCAGCCGTGTCTGTATGCCTTGTACTGAGGGCTCCGCTCAGGCGTGAAACGGTGAGCAGCTATGCGCTCATACCCCGTGTGCTTTCCAGGGCAAGCAAAATGTACCCCTCGCTGAGGGCTGTAAACTCCCGTCTGGAGGAAATGGGCGGCGCACAGCTGACGGCAGAGCCTATAAAAAAAGGCGAGGAGCAGATAATATCCTTTTATGCCTCCGCCCCAAAACGCTTTGCAGCGGAGCTGTTCGAGTTTTTAAGCGGCATTGTGTACGACCCCTTTACCGCCGAGGACGGCTTTATGCCCTCCTATGTGCGCAACGCCTGCAGTGCAGCGGCAAGGGACATAGCCGACAAGATCAACAACAAAAGAGATTATGCCGCCGAAAAAATGATAGAGCTCATGTGCAGCAGCGAGTACTTCGGCATATGCGGCGACGGATATATAGAGGACTTTGGCGATATTTCGGGCAAGGGGCTTTACAAGGCCTATACCGAGCTTATAAAAAACAGTGCGGTGCAGCTTTATATAACAGGCGATATTTCACGCAGCGAGGCGGAAAAATATATAAACGACAGCTTTGACGGCTCGGAGCCCGTCACTCTGCCCAAAGCCGAACAGGAGGCACAGCGCCCTCACAGGCCCGTGCTGCACACCGAGGAGGCAAAAAGCGCACAATCCGCACTGGCACTGGGCATACGCACACACGGAGCAGCTCACCCCAAGCTCCTTGTTGCAAACGAGATACTGGGCGGCTATGCTTCCTCAAGGCTTTTTTCCAAGGTCAGGGAGGAGGCGGGCATGTGCTACTACATCAGCTCGCAGCTGTACCGCTACAAGGGTATAATAAGCGTACAGGCAGGCATTGAGGCAAAAAATACCGAGGCTGTGGTAGAGCGCACACGCAGAGAGCTTGACAGCATCAACAAAAAGGGTGCCTCTCAAAAGGAGCTTCGCCTTGCCAAGGACAGCCTTATGACAGCCCTTAAAACAATAGAGGACTACCCCGCAAGGCTTACGGACTTTTTGCTTTCACGCTCCATAGCAGGCGAGAGCCTGTCCGTAGACGACGCCTTAAGCGAGATAGAGGCTGTGGACAATGTAAGCGGCGTATTTGACAACGCCTTTATAGATACCGTATTTTTGTTAAAGGAGGGTACCGTATGAACAACACGGTATACAGCACACTTTCAAACGGACTGACGGTTTGCCTTACAAAAAAGCCCGGCTACCGTGAAAAGCAGGCTATGCTCGCCTTCCGCTGCGGCTCCGTAAACACCTGCTTTGAGTACGGCGGCGCAAGGCACACCGTACCTGCGGGCACCGCACACTTTGTGGAGCATAAGATGTTTGAAAAAAAGCACGGCAATATTTTTGACGATTTTGCAAAGCTCGGCGCAAATGTAAACGCCTTTACGGGCTTGGATATAACGGCATATTACTTTACCTGCACCGACAGCTTTGAGGCAACGCTGTCCCTGCTTGCTCAGCTTGCCTCAACAACGCATTTCACACGCAGAGGCGTGGAAAAGGAGCGGGATATAATATCGAGCGAAGTCACCATGTATGACGACGACCCCGGCTGGCAGTCTTACTTCGGCATGCTCGGCGGCTTGTACAGGGAACATCCCGTGCGCTGTCCCATAGCGGGCGACACCGAGCAGATAAGCAATATAACCGCCGAAGCTCTGCAGCTTTTTTACGACAGCTTTTACACGGCGGACAATGCCATACTGACAGCGGCAGGCGATATAGATGAGGACAGCTTTTTTGAGCAGGCGGAAAAGGAGTTTGTACTAAAGCCGACATCGGATGTCAAAAGATGCTCCTCGGACAAAAGCGGCATAGAAAGCGTGTATGTCAAAAAGCCCATGAGCATTGCCTCGCCCGTTTTCAGCATAGGCTTTAAGGAAAATGATTTTGATATTCCGCCTGTTATGCGCATTATCTCCTCAAAAGCACTTATGGATATAATTGCGGGCAAAAGCTCCGTGCTTTACGAAAAGCTGTATGCGGAGGGCATGTGCAGCAATCCGCCAGCCATTGATTATATCTGCGGCAGGGATTTTGGCGTTTCGGTAATATCGGGCACCTCACGCAGCCCCGAACAGCTGCTCTCACGCCTTAACGGCGAAATAGAAAATTTTTTAAACTACGGCATATCCGAAAAAAACCTTAACAGGATAATATGCAAAAGCCTGGGCAGGCTTGAAACAAGCATGGACAGCCCCGACTTTTGCTGCAGCTTTGCTGCGGACAATTTTGTAAAATATATAAATGCGGACGATTTTGCGGACGCATATAAAAATCTGACGACCGAAAAGCTTGCCGAGAGGCTGAGCTCGCATTTCAGAGCGGACAACCTCTGTATGAGCGAGGCTGTGCCGGTATAGGGGGTGTTTTGCACCCCCTTCTGCGTGTCGAAAAAGTCGACACGCTTGCAGGAAATGCTTGCATTTCCTGCATTTTTTTCACAAAGTACAAAGAGATTCGCGCCTCGCTAACGCTCGACACTCCCTCTTTTCCTCGGCGGAAGTGAATTCCGCCTGCGGATTTTAGCCTGCGGCGCTTAAGTTACTTGAAAATATCCTGCAAGCAGACTTATCCCAAATCGCACTTTTTATTTAATAATTCAGTTTTACGGTAGCACATTTTTGTTGTGCCTGTATCCCATCGGGGTAAATTATGCCCATTTTTTATGTAAAATATTGCACACGATTGTAAATTTTACACCGTTTTTATATACCCGTTTTTAATTTTGGAGTAAAAAAGGATATTTTACGCCGTAAATTTTATTTATTTTTGTAAAATATGGCTTGTATATTTCCGCTTAAACCTTTATAATAGTATTAGATATTAAACCAAGAAAGGAGTTTTATTTATGGGTTATATGGAAACCTACAACAAGTGGGTAAACGACGAATACTTTGACGAGGCAACAAGAGCCGAGCTTAAGGCTATTGCAGGCAACGAAAAGGAAATTGAAGACAGATTCTACAAGGAGCTTGAATTTGGTACGGGCGGTCTGAGAGGCGTAATAGGCGCAGGTACCAACCGTATGAACATCTACACGGTAAGCAAAGCTACACAGGGTCTTGCAAACTACATAATAAAACAGGGTCAGGAGGCAGTAGGCATGGGTGTTGCCATCGCCTACGATTCAAGGCGCATGAGCCCCGAGTTTGCCGAGATAGCGGCTCTTGTTTTAAACGGCAACGGCATAAAAACATATCTCTATGATGCGTTAAGGCCTACACCTATGCTGAGCTTTGCGGTAAGAGAGCTTGGCTGTACGGCAGGTATAGTTGTTACCGCAAGCCACAATCCTCCGGAGTACAACGGCTACAAGGTCTACTGGGCAGACGGCGGACAGGTGCCTCCTCCACACGATGCCGAGATAATTGCCGAGGTAAACGCAATTACGGACTTTAAAACCATAAAGAGGGCAGACAAGGCTCAGGCCGAAAAGCTCGGTCTGTTCAACATAATAGACAAAAAGGTCGATGACAACTATGACGAAAACGTGCTTGCACAGCTTGTAAACCCCGACATAGTAAAGGCTCAGAGCGACCTTAAAATAGTATACACTCCTCTGCACGGCACAGGCAATAAGCCTGTAAGACGTGTGCTTGAAAAGGCAGGCTTTAAAAACGTTACGGTCGTACCGGAGCAGGAGCTGCCCGACAGCGAGTTTTCCACAGTCGGCTATCCCAATCCCGAGGATCCAAAGGCGTTTACGCTTGCAATTGAGCTGGCTAAAAAGATAAATGCGGATATTATAGTGGGCACCGACCCCGATGCCGACAGAGTGGGCGCCGTTGTAAAGACAAACAGCGGAGAGTATATCATTTTTACCGGCAATATGACAGGCACACTTATATGTGAATATATATGCAGCAGCAAAAAGGCGGCAGGCAAGCTCCCCGAAAACGGCGCTATAGTTTCCACCATAGTTTCCACCGATATGACAAAGGCTATCGCAAAGGAATACGGCCTTGCTTACTTTGACGTGCTTACGGGCTTTAAATACATAGGTCAAAAGATAAAGGAGTTTGAAGCTGACAACTCGCACACATATGTATTCGGCTTTGAGGAGAGCTACGGCTGTCTTTCGGGCACATATGCAAGAGATAAGGACGCCGTTGTTGCAACAATGCTTATATGCGAGCTTTGCGCATACTACAAGTCAAGGGGCATGAGCATGTATGACGGCCTCATGGAGCTGTATAAAAAGTACGGCGTTTATAAGGAAACTATCAAGTCCATCACCCTTAAAGGCGTTGAGGGCGCAAACAACATTAAAAAGATACTCAACACCTTAAGAGAGAATGCTCTTACCGAGGTAGCAGGCGTTAAGGTAACGGAAGCAAGGGATTACCTTGCAGATACAATTACAAACCTTGTTACGGGTGAAACCACAAAAACAGGTCTGCCAAGCAGCAACGTGCTTTACTATTGTCTTGAGGACGGCACATGGTTCTGCGTAAGGCCAAGCGGCACCGAGCCTAAGATAAAGGTTTACTTCGGCAGCAAGGCAGATACGGAGGCAGAGGTCCGGGCAAAGCTTGACAATGCGTCCGAGGGTATTATGAAAATAGTTGACGGAATACTTGCATAAAGCATTAGCGCAGGCAAATTGCGGCAGGCTTATGCAGACACAGCAAAAGATCCGGAGGACGGGCTGCAGCCGACTCCGGATCTTGTTTTTTTATGCTTTTTTATCCCCTATACAAACGTTAAAGCCGTCACCCTACTCTCTTTACTATTATAAGCCTCTGACCGGGATAGATGAGGTCGGGGTTTTCAATATCGTTTATGGACGCTATATCCTCCACCGTTGTGTTAAAGCGCTTTGCAAGCTTCCAAAGGGTATCCCCCTTATGCACAACATACAGGGTTATGCTTGCAAGGGAGCTGAGCTCCTCCCCGTCAATATCCTCAAACGCCGCATCGCTTACAAAATCATACAGCCTTGTATCCTCTGCACAAGCGCATATATTTATAATGCACCTTACCTCTACCTCTCTGTCGGATATCATATTAAAGCCGATATGCTCAAGCTGCGCATAAACGCTGCAATCCATATCGTTTTGGGCGCCTGACGCCTGGGCAATATGCTTAAACGGCACAACACCGCCAAAGCAGTACACAGGCTGCCCGTCATCGCCCGTAACATACAGTATATCCACGGCGACCGCACCCTCAATTTCTATTTTGCCGTCGTTTATCTGCACAAAATCTATGTAGGGTCTGCCGTCCGCCTTGTAGATCTGCAGCATACCCGGTGCCGATCCGTCAAGCTCCACTATTTCCTTGACGGGGCATTGACTCATGCTGTGGGCTGCCGTTACCGAGCCCTCGACCTGTTCCGTGGTAAGCCTCGTGGTCTTGTTTAATATGTATGCGTCCTCAAGTACTCTTATCTCCTTTGCCTCCCTGCCCGTAATAAGTGCGGATATTATTGCCTCCGTGTCAATAAGGCGCATTTCTCCGTCCTCGTCCGTCTGCACGGTAACATAGCTGTCCGAAAGCTCAAGCCTTACATCGCACAGCATATCGCTTTTAAGACCCTCTGCATCCAGCTCGCCCTTAAACGGTATAACACCCTCGTACAGTTCCATGGGGTTGCTTTCGCCCTCGCCCTTATAGAGCACCGACACGCTCAGATCACCCGATATGCGCATACTGTCCTGCGATGGCTTAAAGTCCGTTGAGGTAAGCCTTATACTCACATCCAGCAGCTCCTCTATATTGGGCTTGCCCATAGGCAGCACAAGGCTGTCCTTTACGGTAAAGCTGTCACGCCTGAATACGGGAGCCGTTTCGGGTGAAAGGCTTGTAAAACGCTGCATATTCAAGGGGATGTCCTCTATCGACTCTATGTACTCGCACTCTGCCTGCTCACGCAGAGTTACCTGAACATCCGTCAGCGCCTTATAGTTTATTTTGCCGCCGCCAGATACCTTAAGCTCGCAGCTTGCGGGGGTGCAGCTTATGTAAACGTTCATATGCTCGTCTGCACCGTCTATACTGACAAAATCACTTACGGGCAGCTCGTAGCTGAACGGGCGCACTCTGCCCGAATCATCTCTTGAAAGATACATACCGCTTATTTTAAGCCTGCCGTTAAAGCTTACCCTTCCCTCCGATGCAGAGGTGCTGTCCACCACAAAATTATTGTTCCATTTTAAAAGCGTACCTATATCACCAAAGCCTGTAATATCACCCTCCGACATAAGCTGCATGCCTGCACTGCCTGCTTTTCGGTCAACCGTAACAGTGCCTTTGTTTACGACCATACAAAAAGCCTCCTTCATCATATTACGATACTGTAAGACCACCCAAGGTCTATACAATAGATTATATTTGCGGCAGGGCTTAAATATTCATAAAAAAGCGGATTTGCGCAAACCGACCCCCGACATGTCTATAATGACCGCAAAATCATTATATTGTATATGTAACATACCAACTTTTTATGTATAATGCACAAATTTAAACAAAGTTTTAACAAAGCGTTGAAAAATGCACATTATTTTGGTACAATTATTATATATATAATTTTTTGAGGTGATAAAGTGAAAAGTACACATTTAACAACAAGAGAATATGCCATTATGAAAATACTGTGGGAAAACAATAAGCCTATGCTTGTTTCCGAGATAATACCCCTTACAAAAAACATATCTCTGCACTCGATGCATCCCCTTATCAACAGCCTTATGGCAAAGGGCTTTGTAAAGGTTGTGGGTAATGTAAAGGTGGTAAAGGCGCCAAGCAGGCTTTATGAAGCAACCGTTACCATGCCCGAGTATGCAATGCTTAAATCGGCAGAGATATTCAGCACAAACAACCAAAGGTTTGATATAAAGCAGTTTATGTTTTACCTTGTAAAGAGAAATAAGGGCAAGGATCAGGAAATTATACATGAGCTTGAGGAGTTTATACAAAACTATAAAGAGGAGAACAACATAGAGGGGTAACTATGTCGGATGTAATTTTAAGCCCCTATTCACTCTTTACGGTATTGCTCATATCAAGCGCTTTTATGCTGCTTTTTGTACTTGCAACATACAACGGCGGCACAGTGTTGCGCCTGCCGCTTTGGTCTGTTTACGCAGGGCTTGCGGCAATTTTTGCAAGGCTGCTGATACCCGTTGAGATAGACCGCTTATCGTATGAGGTGACCTCCTACGGCATAATGGCTCGGCTCAATAACGCCGCAAAGCTTGTTTTGCCGATACCTCCGAGCCCTACAGTCGGTAATGTTCTGATTGCGGTATGGGCGGCAGGGGCTGTGATCCTGCTGTGTGTAAAGATAAAAAATTATATTTATCTGTGCCTGTGTGCCGAATATATACCCCATGCCGAGGACGAGCGCATTGCACGCATATCGGCATACATATACCGCAAATACGGCTTCAAGGGTATGACCGAGCCCAAAATAGTGCTTAACAAATGCGTCGGTATGCCCTCGGAGTTTGGCAGCTTTAAGCAGACCATATTTATAGACGAGGACGGTTATACCGATAAACAGCTCTACTACATAATTCTGCACGAGTTTGCGCATTACCGCATAGGCACCAATGCCGCAAAGGCGGCTGTGTCGGTGCTTGCCTCACTGCTTTGGTGGAACCCCGTTGTATGGCTGTTCTGCAGGCATTTTGACAAGCTTATGGAGCTTTATGTCGACAAATTTGTAACCTCGGAGCTTGACCCCAAGGAAAAAAGCGATTATCTTGCCTGTCTTTTGTATGTATACAAAAAGCTGCAGGGCAGCAGCTGCTCTGCGCCCTCGGCATTGGTACCCATGTCACGCCCCGGGCACCGCAGGGATATGCTGCACAGGTTCAGCCTCATATCCTCCAAAAAAGGCGCCGGACCCTTTGCGGGTATATTGATGCTTGCATCGGCGCTGCTTTGCTGCGCCCTGACGGTGTTTGTCGTTTTCCAGCCGGGTTATGAGCCCGGCCCCGAGGATCTGCCTCCCGAAGTACTCGAACCGGAACTCTGCGAAATAGTCCCGGAGGGCGGAAAATACATACTCTACTATGACGGCGAGGAACTGATGATCTTCGATGACAGGCAGTCTGCCGAGCAATTTATAAAATAAAAAACGGGGGGTGTCGTAAAACACCCCCTCTTTTTTTATCTTTTTTTCACCTTGGTTTTGTTGCCCTCTTCGTCAACAATGTACAGGTTGTCAAGTATATTATGCTTAAAGCCCGCACGGAACTCCTTTAAATACTCCTCTCTCAGGCGTGACCTTTCCGCCGTTTCCTCGGGAGTAAGCCCCACGGTTTTGTTTTTTGCGGCAAGCTCGTTTATCCTCTCAACAAGACCCTCTCTCATTCTTTCACCTCCGCTTTAAAGCTCTCGCCAGCCTTCTTGCGCCGCCTATAAAAAGATGCCTTAACGGCATGACCGCCACCCATATGCGGCAGTAGATCTTATAGCCGATGTTATCCACGCTGAAATGCCTGCCCCTGCGGTAAAACGATACCACCACGCCTACAAGCTGATCCTGCCTTATGCCCCTTTCAAGGTGCCACTGGTTATCGCCGCACATGGTATATGTACCGTCCGCCGACGGTCTGCGCACCACCCTGTGCAGCACAAATGCGCCGTTATCCCGCCTGTAAAGCGGCAAGTCGTATTTTTTCAGCTTGCCGTTTATGCCTTTAAGCTCCACCTTGTCGCCGTCATCGTGCAGCATAGGCAGCATACTTGTGCCGTGCGGATTAAAGGTCGAGGTGCCGCCCGAGGCAAGCTTTTCCGCCATTACATCGTAAATATCTATAAGATGCACCTGCTTAGTCTGCAAGCAGATCAGCCCCCTTGAGCTTAACTATAAAATCGTCTATATCCTTTTTGGCAACATCGCTTTTTACATCGTATTCCGCAAGCAGAGCGGAAAGCAGCTCCTCGGGCGTGGTATCGCTCTGCAGCCTTTCCCAGAGAAAAGCCCCCACATCGTTAAGCGTTATAACTCCGCTGAAGTCCAGGTTGCCCTCGCCTACGGGCACCACAATGTGACTGCCCGCAACGTTCCTCAGTAAATAATCTTCCTTTATTTTCATTATTGTCCCTCCCTTACTCTTATAGCCTCATAGCTTGTCTTTACCGCATCAAAGCTCATATCGCAGCCCAGTCTGTACACCTTGACACGCCTTAAGAGGGTATCGAGCACATCGAGCAGCTTTATCATTTTATCCTGCTGCGCAGGGCGTATAGTCTGCCCCATTATAAGCGGTACAGCCTCATTTGGGGTTATCTCCCTTATGCGGTTATCGGTGCTGCGCTCTATAAAAACTATTGCTCCTATAGGCACACGCATATTAAGGTTTTTGTCGGTCTTGCCGCTCCACGGTGTGCCGTAGGCGTACAAAACATCGTCCACAAGCCTTATTGCAGGCTTGTCATCGTTTATTATAAGCGCCCTGTCCTTACCGAAGTACTGCTGCCATAGCCCCGTATGGGTGGATTTGCCCGTGCCCGGGTCTGCCGAAAACAGATAGGCATAGCCGTCCATACACACTCCGGAGGAATGCAGCATAAAGCCGTTAAACTCCAGAAGCGCCTCGTAAAAGCCTGCGCCCGTAAATATATACTCCAGCTCGTCCTCGTTAAGATGAGGATTTTCCTCCTTCATACGCTCCATGCTTTCATCCGATATGGATACACGTATATTGGGGCGTTCAAAATCCGCCTTATAAGGCTCCGCCTGTTTTATCATGGTTGGGTGCTTGTATTCCACCTCAACGTTTAATTGCGCAACTCTCAGTTTAGCCATATCTTTCCCCTTACATCCGTTCCGGAGCAGCTATGCCAAGCAGCGCAAGGCACTGCGCCACTACCGTTTTAACCGCATATACAACGGCAAGCCTTGCCTTTTTAAGCTCGCCCTCGCTTGCCATGATATTGTTTTCGTTGTAAAATTTATTAAACGCCTTGCATATATCCACAATATGCCTTGTAAGTATATAAGGCTCGTATTTTTCTGCAGCGTCCCTCAGCTTTGCCTCGGTATCGCCTATCGCCTTGCATACGCTTACGCTGGCGTCATCGCTTATAAGCGAATAATCTATATCGCCCTCCGGCTTGTCCGCACCGGCTCTCCTCAATATACTGCACGCCCTCGCATGGGAATACTGCACATAAGGGCCTGTTTCCCCCTCAAAGCTGAGCATCCTCTCCAGGTCAAACACAACGTTTTTGATGCGTGAGTTGTATAGGTCGTTAAAGATGACGGCGCCTATACCCACCTGCTCGCTTACCTCGTCCTTATCCTCAAGGTCGGGGTTTTTATCCTCTATTATCGCCTTTGTCTTGTCGACTGCGGCATTTAATATGTCCTCCATCAGCACAACATGACCCTTGCGTGTGCTGAGCTTGCCGTCGCCCAGGCTCACAAGCCCGAACGGCACATGTACAAGGCTGTCCTTTGCCCAGTCATAGCCCATAAGCTCTATTACCTTGAACCACTGCGCAAAGTGCAGGTTCTGGTCAAGGGCGGTAACATAAACGTCCCTGTAAAAATCATATGTCTTTTTTCTGTAAAAGGCTGCCGCAATATCCCTTGTGGGATAGAGAGTGCCGCCGTCACGCCTGAGTATAAGGCAGGGAGGCATATTGTATTTTTCAAGGTCAACTATCCTTGCGCCCTCGCTCTCCGTAAGCAGACCCTTTTCGTTGAGCTCGTCCACAACCGCCTGCATCTTGTCGTTGTAAAAGCTCTCGCCCGCATAGCTGTCAAAGGTGATATGCAGCCTGTCGTAAATACGGTCAAACTCCTTCATGCTTATCTCGACAAACCACTTCCACAGCTCCAGCGCCTCGCTGTCGCCCTCCTGCATCTTCACAAGCCAGCTCCTTGCCTCGTCCTCTAAGGAGGGATCCTTTTCAGCCTCCTCATGGAACTTTACATAAATACGGCTGAGCTCCTTTACGTCCTCCCTCTCGACCGTTTCCTTATCGCCCCATCTTTTATAGGCAACTATGAGCTTGCCGAACTGCGTGCCCCAGTCACCTAAGTGGTTCACGCCGATGCAGTTGTAGCCGAGCGCCTTGTAAATGCTGTAAAGCGCATTGCCTATGACAGTGGAACGCAGGTGCCCCACATGGAAGGGCTTTGCGATATTGGGCGAGGAATAGTCAAAAACAACGGTCTTGCCGCTGCCTATATCCGTCTTTAGATAGTCGCCGTCCTTTTCAAGCACCTTTAAGAGCACCTCTTTAACAAGGGTGGACTTGTCCGTAAAAAAGTTGATGTATGCGCCCACGACACATATATCCGAGATGAAATCGGGTTTTTCCAGCTTTTCCGCAAGCTCCTTGGCTATGAGCGGAGGCGCCTTTCTCATGACCTTTGCAAGACGAAAGCAGGGAAAGGCGTAATCGCCCATATCCTCGTTTGCAGGCACCTCCACCGCCTCTCTTGCATCCTCAACGCTTATTTCCGCCGCCTTTGAGATAAGGGCGGCAATTTCATATGCAAAATCCATATTTATCCTCCTTTTTTTGTCCGCTGCACGGAGCTGTTTTTTTGACAGACTTTTTTATATCATTTCACAAATACCCTGACCGCATTGTGGATATTTTTTATCTCGACAGGCATTTCCGGCCCCATTTCGCCGTCACAGTCGGTAACGGAAAAGCGGTTGTCGGGGTCAAGGTTTTCTATCTTTATACGATCCGCCCTGAAATATATAACGCTCTCGTCATCGAGATATTCTCCCTTGATAAAACTGAGCAAAAGCTTTGGCGTATCCTTGATGAGGTCGTTCCTCAAACCGAGAAAATCAAACTTGCCGTCGTTGACGGAGGCATTGGGCACAAGCCTGCCTATGCCGCCCGTACCGCTGCTGTTGAGCACAAGAAAAAGGTTTATGTTGTCCTCTATTATGCCGCCCTCCGCCGTAATGCGCATCGGTATCGGCTTAAAGCCGTTTAGCTGCTCTATGCCCTTTATATAATAGCCCAGCTTGCCGAATGCGTCCTTAAAGTGCTTGTCTATATCCATTGACACATTGGAGAAAAGCCCTCCCGCACACACATTTATAAAATATTTGTCGTTTGCCATACCCACATCTACGGGCATGGTATGACCGTCTATAATTATTTTGCAGCATTCGGCACTGTCGGAGGGTATATTCATAAACGAGGCAAAATCGTTTGCGGTGCCCGACGGAAAAAGTCCTACGGGTATATGCCCCATATCGTGCCTTAGCATGCTGCTGACGACAACGTTTATCGTACCGTCGCCGCCCGAAACACAGACTGCATCGTAATTGTCGTCCTTGATGTTTATAATATGCTGCTCTATATCGCCAAAGCGGCATGTGCGGAATATATTGACCTCATATCCCGCCTTGCTGAAAAGCTCCAGGCAGCCGTCCAGCTCATATTTAAAGTTTTTGCTGCCCGAGTTAGGATTGTATATCAGGCTCAGTTTTTTCATAAGTCAACACCCCATAGCAAAAATAATAATTTACATTATACAGTATACCAAATTTATCCCTATGTATCAAGTAAGTAAATGACGATACGGACAAAAGCATTTTTTTAAGCAGTTATCCGCACTATTTGTGGTAAGGCTCGTTTTTTATTATCCTGTAGGCACGGTATATCTGTTCAAGCAGTATAACACGCATAAGCTGATGCGGAAATGTCATATCGGAAAAGCTTATTTTTGCATCGGCTCTCCTAAGCACCTTGTCCGACAGCCCCAGAGAGCCGCCTATAACAAAGGTGATATGGCTTATGCCCCTTACGGAGCTTTCGTCAAGCAGCCTTGAAAAGCCTACGCTGTCGTATTTTTTGCCGTCTATGGCAAGCGCCGCAGCATAGCTGCCGTCCTTTATCACCCTTAAAAGCCTCTCTCCCTCGGTATCCTTTACCGCTTCCGCTTCCTTTTCGCTCAGCGCCGCCGGGCATTTTTCATCCGGCACCTCCGCAATTTCAAGTGTTATGTATCCCGAAAGCCGCTTTGCATATTCCGCTGCGGCATCCGCAAAGTATTTCTCCTTTATCCTGCCTACGCAGGCGATCGTGATCTTCATACAAGGCTCCTCGCATAGTCCGCCGTTTCCGCCGCTATATCCCTAAGCCTGCGGTCGTGGCAGTTTATTGTAAGGTCGGCATATTTTCTGTACAGGGGCAGGCGCTCCGAGTAAAGCTCCGAGAGCGTCTGTCCGTCCCTGAGCGACACCCCTCTTTCGTTAAGGTCGCCCAGCCTGTTTTCCAGCTCCTCAAGGGGAAGATCCAAAAAAACCACCTTGCCTATATTTTTATAATGCTCCATGGCGTCCCTGCCGTAAATAACGCTGCCTCCCGGAGCAATAACGGCATTTTTGGGGCTGATAGAGGCGTTTATCCTGTTTTCCAGCTCGTTAAAGCCCTCGGCGCCCAGCTCCTCTATAAGCTCGTGCAGCAGTCTGCCCGTTTTTTCCTGTATAACAAGGTCGCCGTCTATAAAGGTCATGCCCAGCATTTTTGCAAGCACCACGCCTACCGTGCTCTTGCCCGAACCCGGCATACCTATAAGTATTATGTTCATTACATCAGCTCCTTGGGGTTGAGGCATTTAAGGCTGTCAAGCACAAAAATACCGTCCTTTCTTACAAGCACATCGTCAAAGTATATCTCTCCGCCGCCGTACTGCTCCGTTTGTATAAGCACAAGATCCCAGTGTATTGCGCTGCGGTTGCCGTTGTCGGCGTCCTCATAGGCATTTCCGGGTGTAAAATGTATGCTGCCCCTTATTTTTTCGTCAAAGAGTATATTTTTCATTGCCTTTGTGATAAACGGATTTACGCCTATTGCAAATTCGCCCACATAGCGTGCGCCCTCGTCGGTGTCAAATATGCGGTTTATCCTTTCCGTATCGCTGCCCTCCGCCTTTACGATCCTTCCGTCCTTAAATTCAAGGCGGACATTGTCAAAGGAAGCACCCTGGTACTCCGTAGGCGTATTGTAGCTTATAACGCCGTTTACGCTGTCCTTAACGGGCGCCGTGTACACCTCGCCGTCGGGTATATTCATTTTGCCGTCACACTTTATGGCAGGTATATCCTTTATGGAAAAGCTAAGGTCGGTGCCCCTGCCCACAAGCCTTACCCTGTCGGTTTTGTTCATAAGCTCCACAAGCTTATCCATGGCAGCGCTCATCTTGGAATAATCAAGACAGCACACATTAAAAAAGAAATCCTCAAATGCTTCAAGGCTTGTGCCTGCCGCCTGTGCAAGCGAGGGGTTGGGATACCTGAGCACTACCCATTTCTTTTTAAGCCTGATGTCGTTGTGTACATGCTTTGAGTACACGTTGCCGTAGAGCTGCAGCTTTTCGGCAGGCACATCGGCAAGCTCGGCTGTATTGTCGTTGCAGCCTATGCCGATGTAGGCGTCCATCATATCCATCCTCCTGCCCTCTATGTCCGCAAGAGGCTCGTACTGCTCCCTGCTGGCGCCCAGCAGCAGCTCACGCTGTATAACGTTGCTGCTTATATCCGCATAGGGATAGGCGCCGACCTTGTATGCCTCCTTTATAAGTGCTCTCACAAGCGGCACGGCGGCAAAGCCGTTGCTTGATATAAGCACCCTTTCGCCCTTTTTGAGCGAACAGCTGTAATTTATCAGGTTATGCGCAAGTGTTTCAAACCTTGTATCCATATATGTCACCTCATACAAT
Organism: uncultured Clostridia bacterium; assembly: GCA_947591605.1. Classification (GTDB taxonomy): domain Bacteria; phylum Bacillota; class Clostridia; order Lachnospirales; family CAG-274; genus CALWRD01. Next base: position 74,160 of record CANQDF010000008.1, read on the forward strand.
TAATTTTGAATATATTAATAATTATACCATGTATTGCAAAAAATATAAAGCTTTTAATAAAAACAAGGTCAAATTTGCAGTTGACATCGGTCAAGCATATGTATATAATAAGTGTAATGGGCTAAAGCTATGAAGAGGACAGTAATCCGCCTTAAGGGCATACAGAGAGGGTGCGGGGCTGAAAGCACCTTACCCGTGACGGACGAAGACCACCTCCGAGCGACTTTAATAAAGTACGGGCGGCTCCGTTAAAGGCTTTAAAGCGGCATTGCTTAAAATTTAAAAACACACGGCAATGCAATCAGGGTGGAACCACGGGTGTATGCTCGTCCCTTGCGGGACAAGGCATATGCCCTTTTTATTATCAATGAGGAGGCAAAAATATGATCAACGTAACTCTTAAGGACGGTACGGTTATTGAATGCGAAAAAGGCATATCCGTACTGGATGCGGCAAAGCAGATAAGCGAGGGCCTTGCAAGGAATGCGTGCTGCGGCATTGTAAACGGCAATACCGAGGATCTGCGCTATGCACTTACGGACAACTGCACGCTTGAAATATGCACCTTTGACAGCGACGAGGGCAAAAGGGCTTACCGCCATACCTGCTCACACATACTTGCGCAGGCGGTAAAAAGGCTCTATCCGCAGGCAAAGCTTGCAATAGGCCCATCCACGGCAGACGGCTTTTACTACGACTTTGACGATGTATCCTTTACCCCGGAGGATTTTGAAAAGATCGAAAAGGAAATGAAGGCTATCACAAAGGAGGCTCTCGACATAGAGCGTTTTGAACTCCCCCGTGAAGAGGCTATACGCCTTACCGAGCAGATGAACGAGCCCTACAAGACGGAGCTTATACGTGACCTGCCCGAGGACGCCGTAATATCGTTTTACAAGCAGGGCGAATTTACCGACCTCTGTGCGGGCCCTCACCTTATGAATACCAAAACCGTAAAGGCATTTAAGATAACCTCCGTTGCAGGCGCATACTGGAGAGGCAACGAAAAAAACAAGATGCTTGTACGCCTTTATGCGACCGCATACACAAAGGCTGCCGACCTTGAAGCCTACCTCAATATGATAGAGGAGGCAAAAAAGCGCGACCACAGGAGGCTCGGCAGGGAGCTGGGGCTTTTCTGCCTGCTTGACGAGGGTCCGGGCTTTCCGTTCTTCCTGCCAAAGGGCATGACGCTTAAAAATGTGCTGCTTGACTACTGGCGCCAAATACACAAAAAGGCAGGCTATGTTGAGATACAGACGCCTATGATGCTCAACCGTCAGCTTTGGGAGAGATCGGGGCACTGGGATCACTACAGGGAAAATATGTACACCACCGTAATTGACGATACGGATTTTGCCATCAAGCCTATGAACTGCCCCGGCGGTATGCTTGTATATATGCAAAGCCAGCATTCCTACAGGGATCTGCCTATAAGGATGGGCGAGATAGGTCTTGTACACAGGCATGAAAAGAGCGGCGCTCTGCACGGACTTATGAGGGTACGCTGCTTTTCACAGGACGATGCGCACATATTTATGACTCCCGACCAGATAAAGGACGAGATAAAGGGTGTTGTATCGCTTATAGACGAGGTATATTCGCTCTTTGGCTTTAACTACCACATTGAGCTTTCCACACGTCCCGAGGATTCCATGGGCTCCGATGAGGACTGGGAGAGGGCAACGGACGGTCTTAAGGGTGCGCTTGACGAGCTCGGCAGAGATTACGAGATAAACGAGGGCGACGGCGCATTTTACGGCCCCAAGATCGACTTCCATCTGGAGGATTCACTGGGCAGAACATGGCAGTGCGGCACCATTCAGCTTGATATGCAGCTCCCCGAGCGCTTTGAGCTGGAATACACCGACAGCGACGGCACAAAGAAAAGACCTATAATGATACACAGGGTATGCTTCGGCTCCATAGAGAGGTTCATAGGCATACTTATAGAGCATTATGCAGGCCATTTCCCAACATGGCTTGCACCCGTACAGGTAAAGGTGCTGCCTATATCGGACAAGTTCAGGGACTATGCCGACAAGGTGGCAAAAACCTTTGAGGATAACGGCATAAGGACGGAAACCGACCACCGTTCCGAAAAGATAGGCTATAAAATACGTGAGGCAAGAAACGAGAGAGTGCCTTATATTGTTATAGTGGGTGAAAAGGAGGCTGCCGAGGGCACCGTTTCTGTACGCTGCAAGGCAGAGGATCTCGGCTCTATGAGCATTGACTCGTTTATAGCCGATATTCTTAAGGAGATAAAGGAAAAGACAAAACGCTGGTAATAAAATTTTTTCGGCCCTGTCGCAGTCGTCGATAAAAAAGCCGACACGTTTGCATTTTCTGCAAATGTGTCGGTTTTATTACGGTTTGAGATAATGAGTGCCCCTGCAGCCGTTTCAAAGCATTTAGGCAAAAAATTATTGTCACGGTCCGTATTAACACAGGCTTTTTTTATGCTCCGCATAGGTTACATGAGCGGCGCAAAAATTTTGAGGAAACGGCTGAGTATCTTCTCTGGCAGCGGAAAGCTCCCGACATCGGCAAGAGTAACCTTTTCGCATTTTTTGAGCGTATCGCAAAAATCCCGTTCAATATCCGCAATACAATCCGTTTCATACATATAGCAGCCGCATTCCCAATGCAGGTAGAGGCTGCGGAAATCCATATTGATAGTGCCGACAACAGCCTCCGAATTATCCGAAACATAGTTTTTTGCATGGACAAACCCGGGAGTATACTCGTATATTTTAACGCCGCCGTTTATCAAAGCGGGATAGTGCGCATGCGCAAGGAAAAAGGCATACTTTTTATCGGGCTTGTGAGGCAGTATCAGCTTAACGTCAACGCCTCGCTTTGCGGCAAAGATCAGCGCCGTTTCCATCTCGTGGTCAATTATCAGATACGGCGTTATGATATGCACATAGCTTTCCGCATTGTTGATTATATTCATATATACGGATTTGCCCACGGACTCATTGTCAAGCGGACTGTCACCAAAGGGCAGCACATAGCCGCCCGAGGCGGTCTTGTCGGCGTTGGTCTGATATTTTGCATACTCGTCCGTATCCGTTTCGCTTATGTTCCACATCTGCAAAAACATCATTGTAAGGTTGTTTACCGCACTGCCCTCCAGCATTACTGCAGTGTCCTTCCAGTGGCCGAAGCGCTCTATAATATTCATATATTCGTCGGCAAGGTTTATGCCGCCCGTAAAGCCTGTTTTGCCGTCTATAACACATATCTTTCTGTGGTCACGGTTATTTTGCGATGACGAAAGGAAGGGCCTTATAGGGTTAAAAACACGGCATTTGATATTATATTCCGCAAGCTGCTTGGGGTAGCTGTATGGCAAAAGCGATATCATGCAAAGGCCGTCATACATTACACGCACTTCAACGCCCTCTGCCGCCTTTTTCTTCAAAACCTCAAGAGTTTTGTCCCACACCTCACCAAAGTCAATTATAAAATATTCAAGAAAAATGTACTTTTCCGCCTTTTCAAGCTGCTCCAAAAAATCGGGGAAAAAATCATCCCCCAGGGGATAATATTTTACCTTTGTGCCCGAGTGGATAGGATAACCCGCAAAGTTATTCATATACTGCGCAAAGCCGTAGCCGTGGTGACATTCGGTCGAATATGAATTAAGCACCTGCTTATCCTGCTTCATATACTGCTTCGATCTTGCTATATTGTGCTCCAGCTTTTTGTTTATCCTTGTTGTTGTGGGCTGGAGCTTAAAAAACAGATAAAGCAGCGCACCGAATATAGGGAAAATTGCAACGGGCAGCAGCCATGCTATCTTGTAATCCGCATTTTGGTTTGTGTTGATAATGTACAAAAGCGTCGCAAAGGATATAAAGTACAAAACCCCCGTCAATATTGCGGAATAATCCTTTAAATAACCGAAATATGAAATAACGATCAAAAACTGTACAATGATCGCTACGGCAATAAAGCCCGTCCTGCCCAGAACGATGCGGAGCAGATTACTGCGTATTTTCTTTTGTGAAGGATCCATAATATCACCCTTGTATATAATTTATAAGTGATTATACCACACTTCGTTTGAAAATACAAGCATAAAATAAGCACATTGTATTTTGCTTTGCCGCCTGTTGCGAGCTTATCTCCGCCGATAAAAACTGCCCCGAGCCAAAGCTCGGGGCAGCGCCCGTATCAATGATCTATTGTGATTCGATCGGCATCCGGAATGAATCATCCAGCACCTTTTGCAGTATAACGGTTGAATCGGCTGCGGTCAGCACCTTGTTTTGGTCGGCATCCACAACAGACATATAATCCTTTTTTACGTCCTCAACGGACATCTTAAAGCTGTCGTTAAGCACCTTTTGCAGCACCATAGCGGAATCGGCTGCGGTCAGCACGCCGCTGATATCCGCATCGCCGTACATAATATCGGGTTTTCCGTCCGTAGTAGGCTCCGTGGTGGTTTCGGTGGTCGGTTTGGTTGTGGTTTCCGTTGTGCTTGCCGTTGTAGTTTCCGTTTTGGTTTCCGTTGTAGGCTTGGTTGTGGTTTCCGTTGTACTTGCCGTTGTAGGCTTGGTTGTGGTTTCCGTCGTGGTTTCCGTTGTGCTTGCCGTTGTAGGCTGTGGGCGGCTCACGGTTTTATAATTGTTTTCCTTTGCCCATTGCTCCGTATAGCTGTCCGATACAACATAAAATACAAGCTTATCCGTGCTGCAATCCGCAAATGCGCCATTGCCTATAAAGCCCACACTTTTGGGTACGGTTATGCTTTCCAGCGAGGTACAGCCGTCAAATACGCCCGACCAGATATAAATAACGCCGTCGGGTATGACAATATCGGTCAATGAAGTATCCATGTTGAATAAATATTCTTCAAGAGAAGTAATATTCTTAGGGATGTTTATGCTTTTTAAAGAGCTGCACCTTGCAAAAGCAAACCTATCCATTGTTTTAATACTGTCGGGGAGCTTCATACTTGTTAACGAGGTGCAGGAATAAAAAGCCGCATATCCTACTTCCGTAACACCGTCGGGAACGGTAACACTTTTTAATGACTTGCATTCGTAAAATGCCTTATCTCCTATGACGGTAACGCTGTTTGGTATTACGTAGCTTTCGTCCGCCCTTCCGCAGGGGTATTGCACGATACGTGTAATGTTTTTATCATACAATACGCCGTCAATATCGGTATATGCGGCATTGTCTTTTGAAACATGAATATCTGTAAGCTTGTCTATGTCAAATGCGGCTTTTTCGATAGAGGTAACGGTTGATGGAATGGTGACCTCGGTGAAGCGGCAGCCGCTAAATGCCTCTTCACATATTTGCTCGACGCCTTCCGAAAGGGTCAGGTTTTTCACCCTGTCACAGCCGCAGAATGCACCTTTTCCGATATAAGTAATATGTGAGGGTATCACAACGTCATGTATTTTTGTCATAAAAAATGTATACTCACCGATAGATGTAACACCTTTGGGAATGTTTACTTCCTCCAGATTCATACAGTTTTTAAATGCGCTGGTTCCTATAGAGGTAACACTGTCGGGGATAGTTACTTTTACAAGTAAGGAGCGGCTGTCAAATGCCCCGTAACCGATGGCTACGACCTTCTTGCCGTCAATGACGCTTGGGATCTCTGCGGCGGTTATGCGGCGGTCGCAGGAGGTAATTGTACCCGTGCTTGGATCAAAATAAATATTGCCGCCCTCAACGGGATAGGCAATGCTGTTTTCGGTTTCCATAGGCTTTATATCGGCGCCCGAATATATTTCCGCTGCGCTGTCCTCGGCGGCAAAGCCTGTATCAATATTGTCCGATAGCTCTCCCTGCATTATGTCCTTATCTGTTGCCGTGGTGATGTTTACAAGGCTTATCACCATAACAGCAGCCAACAATGCGCTTAATTTACCCTTTAAATTCATTAAATGCCTCTCTTTCTTATGTTTTAAATTTACTTGGCAACATCCGCTGCCTTTTATTTACACAATAAATAGTAACATAACGCAATCATAAAGTCAATATTTTTGACATTTGCAGCAATTTTTGGGTAAACGGCTTTAAATACTTTCCGCATACCTTGTAAATACAAACCCAAGTGCTTAAAAACCATCGGATATACATACGGCAAAGCCCTTAGCCGCTTAACAAAACCTATCCTTTTATAAATAGCATAAATTTTATAAATCGTATAAAAAAATGTTGAAAACAGCACTGCGGCAGAGTATACTTATAATAAGTGTAATTGTTTGGTAAAAGCAGGCAGTAATCAGTATTCCTTAAATACAGCCGCCTAAAATAACAGGCAGATCAAAGAACCGGTCAAAAAACAGGCGGGATTTACCTGCAGAATAAGGAGGATAATAATTTGAGTTACTTTTTATTCGGCACCTTTAATGTATCATGGGATGAAAAAAAGGCCCAACAAGTAAAAGCATACGGAAAAAATAAAAATATCTATATCCTGTTTAATGAAGAAACAGAATTTTATAAAGATATTTACACAATGCTGATCGAGCAGAATTCAAACGGTAAAATTAAATTTGCAGTTACATCGGCAAATCAGCCTTGTAACAGCAGTGATGTGCTTTTTCCGTTTGATAAATTTACCAATGAAGTTCTGTTTGAAGATAAAACCGGAGGTTTCTTTAATAAGTGCTGCAAGGAAAATATAGATATACTGTTTGATTGTTTAAAAAAGATGTTTGATCTGTTTCATATTGTGCAGTGTGAAATATTTATTGTAGAAGGCTATGATGATGTTTTTCGGAAAAAAATATGCAGCTTGGATGAAATGAAAAGAGATATTCTTTGTCAAATAGAGGAAAGCGCATCTATAGAATCGTGCATTTATTGTTTAAGCTGATTATCCGAAATGATCCATTGAATGTATGCAAGATAGGTGATGGAGGTCGGTCTTGGAGTTGAAGGGAGCTTATAAGCCCTTTTTTAAAAAAATGTTTATTGTAATATACATAAACAGAGTATTCCTTTACCCTTGACAATAATATTTTAAAACAAATCAGCAAACTAAACATACCGCTAAAAATTGAGCTTGTATCCAAGGAAAAAATATATTCCTAAAGAGGCAACGGTCAAATCGAGGAGAAATTATATGGGAATGGAAAGTATTGAAATAACAGCACTTACCAAAGAAACAAGCATTTGCAGACAAAATGAATATTGGTATTTGGAAGGTAACGGGGGTCTGCCTCTGTCGGCAATAGAGGAATATTTTTGCACTCATAAAATAAAAAAGGCAGGCGACAAAAAGCGGATACTGGATAATTGCATAGAGATCATAATATATAGTGACGGCTTTTATTTTCAAGGGTTTGAGTTAAAAATTTGTATATCATATTTAAAAAACGGAATAATTGACTGTTATAATTTTTTGCAAAGGTTTAACAAAGACATTATTGAGTTGGATATATATGTACTCAACAAAAAAATTACAGCCGGAGATCCTTTCAAGTTGTATGATATAATCAATATGATGTATAAAGATAAAATTGAAATTTTCAAAAAGCAATACGGCAATATGGAAATAAAAACAACAAGCTCTGATTTTTATTCCAAAATCAAGCTTTATAATAAGCTATGGTATAGGCTGTATTGCAGGCTCTTTAATAAAATAAAATAATATGAGGTGAAAAATCATGAACAGCGACACATTTACAATTTTAAATGAGGAGTTTGAAAACGATAAAACAGGCGAAAAGGTAAGAGGAATAACAATTATTATAGACGGAAAATTGAGAGATGTTATTGATTTAATTATTAAAAACAATGCCAAATACAATAACTATAACGAAGTCGTGCGGGATGCCTTTATAAACGGGCTCAATTCCATAGTGACGGAACAAAGGGAGAACCGTCCGTAAGGTATTAATATAATTGACTTATTTTTATACATGGCAAGATATCTATAAGCTTTAGTAGGAAAAGTTATTATGTTTAAATTTTAATTACGGAGGTGACCGGACAGCGGAGGACAAATATGAATAAATATGTTTGGTCAGCGGTATAAAAAACAATGCTGTACTTTTCTTGGAAAAAGATGATGATAGTAATTGCCGTATAAAATTTGAACCGGAAATTGTGAAATTAAAATGAATATATTTTTTACAAAACATCCGAACCGTATGGCTGTTTTTCAAATTTTGCAAATTGATATTTTATTTTGAATGACAAATGATGGAAAACAAGCGAGCATTATTAATCTCAAAAATTTTCAAATGCCCAATACGAAGAAATGATCCGACTGCTTGACAGCCCGATTAAATCAGCAAATATGGGCAGAAACATAAATCTGCCTTTAAGACCGGATTAGAACAGGTTAAAAAAGATGTTATGCGAGAAGCTGTGTATGCCAAATTTTCTCTGAACAAGGAAATAAAAGAAGCTCTGCTCTCTGCCAATGACAGCATAATAGTTGAGCAAACAACCGATAATTATTTTTGGGGCTGCGGAAAAGACGTCAGCGAAAAAAAATGAATTGGGTAAAATACTTATGGAGATATGTAAAATATTAAAAAACAAAACAATGCGAGTCCGTTTCAAATTTTGTGTAAACTCAAAAACTGATATATATTAAGCAAGGGCAGAACAGGCAGATTCTGCCCTT
>CANQDF010000009.1 GCA_947591605.1 uncultured Clostridia bacterium
TATGACTATATCCCAATATTGTAATTATGAAGATAAGTGTAAATAATATAAGTATTATATATCTTTTTTTCAAACAATCAGTCCTCCCTTTACCTCAATTTGTAAAAAAAATTCTCCGTCTAAATAAAGGTTATAAATACCATCTGCCAATGCAATAGAATATATACCGTTGTCATCTGTTACTGTTTCATACCATAAATATTCATCTTCTGTATCAGAGAGTTTAAACCATGAAACTTTTGCATGTGCAACAGGTACTCTATTATTATCCAGCGTGTCGAAAAAGTCGACACGCTTGCAGGAAATGCTTGCATTTCCTGCATTTTTTCACAGAGTATAAAGAGATTCGCGCCTCGCTATCGCTCGACACTCCCTCTTTTCCTCGGACGGGCAAAGCTCGTCCTGCGGATTTTAGCCTGCGGCGCTTAAATTACCTTGAAGTGTTTTTGCAAGTTTAAATTCTTAAAAAATCATTTATTGAATCTGATTTTAGGTTTTTTGACAGTCTGATTATTATCATTATAGCCGTATGTCACCTGAAAAATATGTATAGGATATGTATTTCCTAGTGTTATTGTAACTTCTACATCGTCAAATATTTCCACCGATGCTGTTATAAGATATAATAGCTGTGTTCTCTATATCACTTACCATAAATTATATTTATAATATAGTAATATAATAATATACCGCTTTTAAACCAATAATTAATATAATTATATACTGTTAAATATAAAAAGTCAAATGTTTTTACATAATATGCTGTTTTCTTTGTTAATGCGTCAATACTTTGTCATATTTTTTCACAGTGCAGGTTTTCAAGGGCAAGGTAAAGATTTTTAGGGATATTAAATTGACGTGTAAAAAGCTTGCTTTTTAACCTGATTGATATTATAATCGTATGTGAAAGTGTGACCCTTGTTAAAAGGCGTCATATCAAAATTTATGAATCGAGGTAATTGCTATGAGAAAAAAGCTTAAACTTACCGAAGGGATCTATCCTATGCCCGTACTTATGGTTGCCACCTACAATGATGACGGAAGTGTAAATGTTATGAATGCTGCGTGGGGAACTATGCAGGAGCGAGGAACGGTGGCTTTAAATCTGACGGAATCGCACAAGACGGTCAGCAACATTAAAGCCAGAGGTGCATTTACGGTCAGCATTGCCGATGCAGCTCATGTGGCTGAGGCAGATTATTTTGGCGTTGTTTCCGGCAACGATGAGCCGCATAAATTTGAAAAAAGCGGGCTGACTGCGGAAAGGGCGGAAACGGTTGACGCACCCGTTATTTTGGAATTTCCGCTGTGTCTTGAGTGTGAATTTGTTGAGTACCAGGATAATGCCTATGGAGTGGGAGTTATCGGCAAGGTTGTAAATATTACTGCCGATGAGAGCGTTATGGCAGGAGATAAAGTAGATATATCTCTCGTGAATGCAATTGCTTTTGACCCTTATACACACGGATATTACAAGGTGAGCGAAAGAGTGGGAGAGGCATTCAGGGACGGACTTAAATTAAAATAAAATGTCGGTTATGACTAAAAAAGGACTGATGCAAATTATACAATCTCTGCATCAGTCCTTTTTTTATTACTTTGTCAGCATCTCAATACCCTTGTTAAGCCTTTTTAAGCTCTCCTCCTTGCCAAGCAGCTCGGCAAGCTCGCTTGCGCCGCATGGAGAGGTGGGTTTGCCGGAGAGCGCTGTCCTTACGGGCCACAGCATCTGTCCGTTTTTAATGCCAAGCTCACCTATCAATGCGATCAGCGCATTGTAGATACTATCATTTGTCCATTCGTCCAGACCCTCCAGTACAGGCACAGCCTTTTTGAGATGTTCAAGACACATCTCCTCTGTAGTCTTCATTTTTTTGTGAACATAGAGTGACGTTTCGTATTTAGGCAGTTCGTCAACAAAATCCACCATATCGGCTATTTCGTTTATGGTGCCTATGCGTGTCTGCACATAGGAGGCAAGCTTTTTAAGGTCAATGCCGTCTGTTTTGACAGAGGCTTTGAGTACAGGCTCCGCAAGCGAATAAAATTTGTCAAAGTCAAGCTTTTTAATATATTCGCCGTTCATCCATGTGAGCTTTACAGGGTCAAATATTGCGGGCGACTTGGAAAGCCCCTTTATATCAAAAGCTTCGACAAGTTCGTCTATTGTAAAAATTTCACAATTTACCGACGGTGACCAGCCGAGAAGTGCTATATAGTTTATTATTGCCTCTGGCAGATAGCCCTTTTCAAGCAGATCCTGAAAGGAAGCGTCACCGTTCCTTTTGGAGAGCTTGCTGTGCTGATCCTTCATAACGGGAGGCAGGTGGATATATGTAGGTATATCCCAGCCAAAGGCGTCATAAAGCAGGTTATACTTTGGTGTGGAGGAGAGATACTCGTCGCCTCTTACAACATGTGTTATGTGCATATTGTGGTCATCTATAACATTTGCAAAATTGTAGGTTGGATAACCGTCCGATTTTATAAGTATCTGATCCTCAAGGTCGGCATTGGGTACGGTAATATCACCGTATACCTCATCATGAAAGGTGGTGGTGCCGTCCTTTATTTTCTGACGTATGACATAGGGCGTGCCGTCGGCAAGCTTTTGCGCAATTTCCTCCTTGGATAAGGAAAGACAGTGACGGTCGTATTTTGCCACCTGCTCATGCCCGGAGGTTTCGCTTTTAAGGCTGTCCAGGCGCTCCTTTGTGCAGAAGCAGTAATACGCCTCTCCCTTTTCAACAAGCTCAAGGGCATATTTAAGATAGTCGTTTTTTCTTTCGCTCTGTACATAAGGGCCGTAAGGACCGCCTACATCCGGACCCTCGTCATGCTTTATGCCCGAAAGCTTAAGAGTGTTGTATATTATATCCGTAGCACCGTCCACAAACCTTTCACGGTCGGTATCCTCTATGCGCAGCACAAATTTGCCGCCCTGCGACTTTGCTATGAGGTATTCATAAAGTGCCGTGCGCAGATTGCCTATGTGCATATATCCCGTTGGGCTTGGTGCAAAACGTGTTCTTATCATTAAAAAACTTCCTTTCGGTTTATTGTTCGTCGTAATAGGTATAGCTGTATATGGCTTCCCTGAGCTCCTGTGCAAGGCTGTTAAGTGCGGTCACAATATGATTTTTGGATTGGACCGCATTGCCGCTGTTGTAACTTTCGGTAAGCTGGTTTGAGTTTTCAAGATTTGTGCTGGATGCGGCATAGGTAAGCATGGTTTCGGCATAATATGCCTTTTTGAGCACGGTATCCGCATTTTTCATGCTTTCGGTGTAACCTGCGATATATTCCTCCTGAGTATCCGTCATTCCAAAGCTGTTAAGCAGCTCCATACATTCCGCTGCGGCCGAGTCAACGGCGGAGTCAAGCTCTTTTTCGGCTTTTGCGTGGCTAATATTGAGGTATGCAAAGTAAGCTATATTGCTTGCAATAACAACAGCCAGAGCGGCACCGAGCACAATTGAAACTATTTTATATACATCGGTCCCTTTTTTCTGCTTTTTTGCTTTACTCATTCGGTTTCCTCCTTTGTTAAGATCTGATTTTAGGTTTTTGACAGTCCGCAGCTTATTACTAAGCCTTTGTATTCGGCAGGGTATTTACTTGTCGGTTAAATAAGGTCAAGCTGCTGGAGCTTTTCATAGATGAGTTCTGCCAGTATCTCATTGCCTTTTTCCGACAGCCTTTTGCCGTTTGAGATAAATGAAGGAGGCACGCTTCCGCTGCGCAGAGCCTTAGCATCGTTTGAATTTATTTCAATTGAGTATTGGTTGTATACATCGCTTGTAAGGTATTCTCTCAGGTTTATATAATGGCTTTTAAATTCGCTCATAAGTGCCTGTTCATAGGGAGCAAGGGTTTCCTCGTCACCCGTTACGGAGCCGATTATTATATACTTATCCTTGCCGTTAAGTTTTATCATATCACGGTATATTTCCGTAAGCTCCTCCGGCGTGTGCCCTGTGCAGTCCCCGCCGAAAAAGTATATGCCCGTATAATCCTTTATGTTTGCCATTGCGTTTGTAACAACGGTAGTGGGCGTGGATACGTTTATTTCCTTGCCGGGCTGCGACCTTTTAAAGCAGAGCTTGCCTCCGCTGTATTCTATGCTGCCGTCTATGCCGGCTATTGTGCATGGGTTAAGACCGGAATTTGTTTTGTCCTGAAGCAGTATGTCCTCGTTGTCAAGGTAGCTTTTAAGCCGTATTTCGACAGGAGAAACGGATGCGGGTATCTTGAACGGCTGTACCATCATGGGTATGCTGCCCTGCTTGCCTGCCGTGACCTGTATCTTGTCCCCCTCAAGCCCCGAGGCGATAACACTGTTGACGTCTGCACCGATATTTGTAAGCTTTTCCGATAAGTGATAGGTGAAAAACGTTGTTGCATTTGCCGAGTTGTCGGAGAAGGAATCTCCCCAGCATATTATGGATTTGCCGTAATCATATGCCCCCGAGCTCGTTACCGAGTCCTCGGCGGTGCTGCCGGGCGAGGTGTCCTCAAAGCCCTCCTTTGCGTCAAGGTATTTGCTGTTAAGGCTGTTGCGGTTCAGGGAATAATCCGCATGGGGTATAATGTTAAAAAACTTGTCTGCCGCAATAAAGCCTATAAGCAAAACCAACATAACGGTTAAAAATATTATTATGCGTTTTTCGGTAATGGCGGTTTTGTTTTGCAGATAGCTTATTGTTTTTTCGTTAACGCTGTCGGGCAGGTCTGTTTTTTTGTTTTGCGTCTTGGGCTTTTTATCCGTATTTTTCAATGGGTACCTCCATATAAACAAAAAACTTGATTACAGTAATTATGCAAAAAAATTGCTCAACACACCTTAGTTTATAATAATATTGCAAAAAAGTCAACAAAATACTTAATTTATATTTGAACGTGCGGAAAAATGTGATATAATGAACACATAATATATGTTTTTTCGGGAGGAATAATTTATGTCGGATAAAAAAGTGGTGCTGGTAGTGGACGATTCCATCTCCAACCTAAAAAATGCCGAGGAAGTACTTAAAGATAAATATACACTTGCACTTGTCAAATCCGGCAAAATGGCGTTGGATTATCTTGCATCCAATACACCGGATCTGATTTTGCTGGATATTATGATGCCGGATATGGACGGCTTTGAAACCATGCGCTTAATAAAGGCAAACCCCGTTACCCAAAAGATACCCGTTATTTTTCTTACCGTTGACGCCAATGTCGAAACGGAAAAGGAGGGCTTCAGGCTGGGCGCTCAGGACTTTATTAAAAAACCGTTTGTGCCAGAGATAATGATATACCGCATTGAGGCCCTTATAGAGCTTGACAGCCTCAGAAAAAAGCTCGAGGCACAGGTAAACAAAAAAACAAGGCAGCTTGAAATAGCCACGCTGCAGGTTATATCCTGTGTTGCGGATATAGTAGACAACAAAAGTATTTACACAAAGGGTCATTCCGTGCGTGTTGCTGGCTATGCCGAGGAAATAGCAAAACGTATCGGTATGGGCGATAAGGAAATATACAACATATATTATATCTCTCTCCTGCACGATATAGGCAAGCTTGTGGCGCCCTATGACGACCCGTCCAAGTATGAAACCGAAATGGACGATGAGGAGCGTGCCATTATGTATAAGCACTGCTCAACGGGTGCCGACCTGCTCAAGGAGTTTACCATTTTTGACAATATCACCGACGGAGCAAGGTATCATCACGAAAGATATGACGGCAGAGGCAACGTAAGCGGCCTCAGCGGCGATGAAATACCGCTTGTTGCAAGGATAATAGCAGTTGCAAATGCCTATGACAATATGAAGTCCTTCAGGAGCTACAGGAAGCCCCTGACCGACGAAGAGGCAAAAAAGCTGCTGCTCAGGGAGAGAGGCTGTGCATTTGACCCTGCGATAGCGGATATAGTTATTGATATGATAGATAGCGGATACAAGCTTAACAGCCTTTTAAGCACTTATGAATCGGATATATCGCAGTTTGGCAATGCTATTTTGCACAAGGTGCTAAACGAATATACAGACGAAATAAAAATCGAGGCGCAGAAGGACGACCTCACGGGCCTCTGGGACAGAAAATATACCGAATCCGCAGTAAACGAATATCTGGAGCGTGACAGCGGAAGCGGCGTTATGTACATGCTTGATATGGATAACTTCAAGCAGATAAACGATACCTACGGACATATCAAGGGGGACGAGGTGCTTGTAAGGTTTGCCGACATACTTAAGGCAAACTTTAGGGAAAGCGATATTATATGCCGTATAGGCGGTGACGAGTTTATAGTATTCAGCAAGGGCAAGCCGGGAGATCTAAACCCAAAGGCGGCAGCGGACAGGATAATAGGCATACTTACAGACGACGAGCTGCTTAAAAGCTACGGCTTTTCGGTATCGGTGGGCATAGCGGTAGCGCCTAACGACGGTATAAGCTTTGCGGAGCTTTACAACAACTCCGATAAAGCGCTTTACTACGTCAAGCAAAACGGCAAGGGCGGAGCGCATTTTTACAATGATTTTGCCGAGAATATATTGTCATCCGACGTAAGCGGCGGACGTGCCACCCTTGCGGATATTGAATATATCAAAAATATGTTTGAGGAAAACAATATAGAGGGCGCTCTTAAGGTGGAGTACGGCAATTTTAAAAACATATACCATTTTGTGGAAAGATGTATAGCACGTACCCAGCAGAATGCGGAGCTTGTGCTCTTTACGCTGCTGGACGCCTATGGGGAAATGCCCGATGTGCTCTCACTTAAGCAGGCAAGCGATGTGTTTACAAAATCGGTGTGCGAGAGTATAAGGCGGGGAGATGTTTTTACGGGCTTTTCAAGCAGCCAGTTTGTTGTTATACTTATGAATGTTGCCGAGGGTGCGGGCAATGTTATTGCGGAGCGCATCAAGGCAAGGTTCAATGCCTCAAAGGGAGATCTGCCCGTTGAGCTGGCGTATGACGTGCAGCCCATAGAGGCAAAATAACTAAAAGGACAGTGATATTATGGACAGGCTTAAAGATCTGGTAAAGGAGCATAAGTCCTTTGCAGTTACAAGCGGTATTATACTTGCCGTTTTTGTGCTGTTTGCGCTGTGCTGCAATATTATTATCGCAAATATGCTTTTAAAAAGGTACGACAAGGTGATGGGTCCGTCATACTGCGGCTCTGCAACACAGAATATAGCGGACAAGGCAATGGTCTGCAATATGGTAAATTCAAGGCTTTATGATGTTCTGCCGGAGGGCAGCGCCGCAGTGGGTGAGGCATATGCCTCCCTTACGGACGAAAATGTACTTATTATAGGCTCGGATATTGTAACAAACGGTATAAAATATCACGTTGATGCAAACGGAATGAGGCAGGATACCTCATATACGGGCGAGGAGATGCCTGCGGGTATTGATTATAATGCGGGCGGCAAAACGGGTACAGCTGTTTTTACCTATACCGAAAGCTTTGATAATGCCGTTATTTCTACAAGCTGTATGGTGGATTCGCTTATGCCGGACAATGCACCCGACAGTGAATACAGGTGGTATCTTGTAAGCATAAAAAGTACGCACGCAGGTGAAATAAAGGACTGCTATGATGAAAATTTTATCGGCAGGAGCATTAATTCCGTTATTGAGGGCTTTGATAAGTCTGTGCCCGATCTTGGTGCGGACGAACACGATCCAAGGCAAAAAACCATAAATATAGACGGTACAAAGGGCCGCATGTACTACACTACGGATGTTGTGTATCCGTCGGGCGGCAGCGGACTTGCATTTTTTGCTTTTATACCAAACTCGGTAATTTATGACGGACTTGGCGGGTTTACCGCATTCAGTACGTTTTTTTTGCTTGTAATAATAGCAATTGTTTTTGCGGTAAACTGGAACTCCTATAAAAACAAGCTCAAGGCAGAGGAGGCGTCAAAGGTAAAAAGCAATTTTCTTGCAAATATGAGCCATGAGATACGTACTCCAATGAATGCGGTTATAGGAATGAGCGATATACTTTTAAGGCGTGATCTGTCAATACAGGTGCGCAATGATGTTTCGGTAATACATAACGCAGCTGCCGTGCTTATGTCACTTATAAACGATATACTGGATTTTTCAAAGATAGAATCGGGTAAGTTTGAGATAATAAATGACGAATACTATTTTCCGGAGCTTATATCCGAGGTTATAAACGTTATAGCGGTAAGGCTCAACGACAGCCCCGTAAAACTGCTTACGGAGATAAACCCCAGTATACCCGTAAGGATGATAGGCGATGACGTAAGGATAAGGCAGATACTTATAAACCTTCTCAGCAATGCCGTAAAATACACAAACGACGGCTATATACACCTTATTGCGGATTGGAGCCTTATTGAAAACGGTGAAACAACAATAAGCATAACCGTAAAGGATACGGGCATCGGTATGAAGGAGAGCGATATGCAGATGCTCTTCAGCAATTTTACGCAGCTTGACACAAAACGCAATAAATATGTTACCGGTACGGGCCTCGGGCTTGCCATAAGCAAGGATCTGGCGCAAAAGATGGGCGGCAACATAGAGGTCGAAAGCAAATACGGAGAAGGCTCTGCCTTTAAATTTACCTTTAAAAACAAAGTAAACCGATATGAGGCTACCGCTGCCATAGAAAAGGATGATGATGTTTATCTGCTTATCTATGATGAGGACGAGGTTATACTGGATAATTTCAGAAATATACTTAAATCGCTTGGTCTTAAATATTCGGTATGCAGCAATATAGAAAGGCTGGAGAGGTACAGTGCGGTAACCATGGTTCTGTTCAGAAAGAGGTATTACAATATACTTTCAAAATCATCCATAATAAAAAATAAGCCCGAGATGGTTGCCATTATGGAGATAGGAGAATTTCTCAACGACGATATGCAGGGTGTAAGACAGATATATCTGCCCCTTGTTTCGCTCCAGCTGCCCGACCTTATAAACAACAGCGAAAACGGCGATGTTATCCTGTCAGATAACAAAAAGGCAAACGAAACGGAATATAATGCTTCCATTATAATAGTTGATGATAATATAACAAACCTTGCCGTTGCAAAGGGGCTGCTTGCCCAGTACAAGATGTCCGTTGATACGGCTTCAAGCGGCCGTGAGGCTATAGACAAGATAAAACGCAATGAGTACGACCTTGTTTTTATGGATTATATGATGCCCGAGATGGACGGCTCGGAGGCTGTGCAGATAATAAGAGCCTTGGACGGGGAAAAATATAAAAAGCTGCCTATAATTGCGCTTACAGCCAGCATTGAGAGCAGCACAAAGGCAAGGCTTTTAAGGGAGGGCTTTAATGACCATGTGGCAAAGCCTATCAACGTAAAAAAGCTTGAATCGGTCTTATCACGCTATTTAAGCAGCAAGGCTGCCGTTTTGCAAAGGGCGGCGCAGCAGGTATCGGGACAGCATACCGCAAAACCCAAAACATACAGCAGATATATAGATACCGAAGCGGGCATACAGCAGATGGGCGGTCAGGAGTCGGGCTATATAAGTGTGCTGAGCACCTATCTTGAAGATATGAAAAAGCGCAAGGAAGAGCTCTTTGACATAATTAAAAAGGGTGATGTATCTCTTTTTGTAATTTATGTGCATGCCATCAAGGGAGCGTCCGCAGGTGTAAGGGCAGACAGGCTGTCGGAGCTTGCCGCAGAGCTGGAAAGGCTCGGCAAGGCAAAGGATATGGCAAAGATAGACGAAAGGCTGCAGCCGTTTTTTACCGAGCTTGAAAATGTAATAAATTATGCACAATACTGCATCAATAAATATAACAGCAAAAATGATATAATAAACAAGCCTTATAGGGATACCATTCCCGAGGACAGCCTTAAAAAGCTTGTGCAGTACTCGGGCGAATTTAATATGGTAAAAATTGATAAGGTGCTTTTGGAGCTTTCCGATTATACCTATTGCGAGAGAGATACACAGGCGCTTAAAAGGCTTAAGGCAGCGGCAAACGACTATGATTATCAATTGGTTGCACGCACTGCGGAAGAGCTTTTGCAGTCCTGAACCGTGGCTTTGTGAGGTGAGCTGATATAATGTATGAAAGATTTTCAAGGACGGAGCTTTTGCTTGGCAGTGAGGCGATGCAGAGGCTGGCAGGGGCAAATGTAGCGATATTCGGCATAGGCGGTGTGGGCGGTTATGTTGTCGAGGCGCTTGCACGCAGCGGCATAGGCTCTTTTGCGCTTATAGACAACGACAGGGTGTCGCTCTCAAACCTCAACAGGCAGATAATTGCCCTTGAAAGCACACTGGGCATGTACAAAACCGATGCCGCAAGGGACAGAATACTTGATATAAACCCGCATGCACAAGTAAAAACCTATCATACATTTTTTCTGCCCGAAACCGCAGATGAATTTGATTTTTCCTCTTACGATTATGTTGTGGATGCCATAGATACCGTTACGGGAAAGCTTGAAATAATAGTAAGGGCAAAATGTGCGGGCGTACCCGTTATAAGCTCCATGGGCGCAGGCAATAAGCTTGACCCCACGGCGTTTAAGGTTGTCGATATCTACGATACATCCGTGTGTCCGCTTGCAAAAACCATGAGGCATGAGCTTAAAAAAAGAGGCATAAACAGCCTAAAAACCGTTTACTCCGCAGAAAAACCCATAAAACCGCAGTATCTTGATAAACAGTGCGGTGAGGACGCCTCCGTACAGGAGGTGGCACGCCGCAGAGCAGTACCGGGGAGCACGGCATTTGTACCGTCTGTGGTCGGGCTTATAATTGCAGCGGAGGTTGTTAAGGATATAGCAGCGCAAAGTCTGTGATGTCCTTAAACTTTATAAAAGGGCGAAATAAATAGCAATAAAAATTTAATTAATTCTTAACTGTTTCTTAACTGAAAGTTGATGACATTAATTTTTAACTATAGTACAATGTCTGTGTCGGGAAATGCAGGCTGACTGTTAATTATCCGAAAATATTACAGATTTTACGGAGGACCGCAGTGGAGAGAATAATTAAAGTAAGGGGTCTGAAAAAAGTTTTTTCTATGGGCAGAGAGAGGATAACGGCTCTTGACGATATATCCTTTGATTTTTACAAGGGCAGGATCTACTGCCTGCTTGGTACATCGGGCTCGGGCAAATCAACGCTGCTCAATATGCTTGCCGGGCTTGAAAAGCCCACGGGCGGCGAGATAATATTTAAAGGCAGACATATTGAAAAAATGACGGAAAAGGAGCTTGCGGATTTCCGCAGGCAGCATATAGGCTTTGTTTTTCAAAATTATAATCTGCTGGGGGATTACACCGCAATCGAAAATGTGGAAATGCCGCTTATATTCCGCAATGCAAGGAGAAGGCTGCGCAGGCAGGAGGCAAAAAAAATGCTTGCTTGCGTGGGGCTTAAGGACAGGCTTTACCATAAGCCGTCCGAGATGAGCGGCGGACAGCAGCAAAGGGTGAGCATTGCAAGGGCTTTTGTAACCGAACCCGAGGTGGTTTTTGCCGATGAACCCACCGGTAACCTGGACACAAAAACAACAACCGAAATGATGGAGCTTATTACGGGTATGGCAAGGGAAAACGACCAGACGCTTATAATAGTTACGCATGACCTTGAAATATCCGACTATGCGGATGTCATAATACATATCCGTGACGGAAAAATAGAAAACGTGGAGGGAGAAACTTATGAATACGAAAGCTAGGCTTACGGCGCTTTTGCTTGCCATGGCGGCGCTTCTGTCATCGGTATGCGGCAGTATGGTATATGCCGATGATTTGGATGAGGATGATTATTATACCGACAGCAATTATTATTCACCCGGTCAGGAGGAAAACCCCGTACCCGTGCTTAAAATGTCAAGCGACGGTATATTTAATTTTGAAAAGGGCGAGGAAAGGGATGTGGATATACTGATAAAGAATGTCAGCTCCTTTTATGCCTACAATATATTGGTGCAGCCCGTTGCATCGGGTGAAAACATACCGTTTGATGTTGCCGTGCTTGATAAAAGCAATACAAAGTATTTTTTGCAGCACACAACAACAATGAAGCTGCGCCTGCGCATAAGCGTTGACGAAAATGCAAAAAGCGGCACCTATCCGCTAACGCTTAATTATTCCTTTACGGCAAAAAACAAGTCGGGCTTTACGGGCAGCGATACCTTATATATCAAAATAAACGGTGATGCCCCCAATACCTCTGTTACGCTTGACGGCTTCGGCAGATCTGCGCAGAGGGTCGAGGCAGGCGGCAGAGTAGAGCTTTTTGCCGAGCTGAAAAATGACGGCAGCGAGGATGCAAAAAATGTAAATGTCGCTCTTACGGGGCTTACTCCCGAAACAATAGGTATGGAAGAGGGCAGCAGCTCCTATAACTTCGGCTTGCTTAAAAAGGGAACAAGCGAACGCCTTACATTTGCTCTTACGGTGGGCAGCGAGGTGAAAACAGGCTCCTATCCGCTTACATACAAGCTTACATACAATGATGCGGACGACAAGGAGGTAACCAAGGAGTTCGGCTACTATGTAAATGTAGTAAATGCCGATGAGGATAACGGCGGCAAAACCGACCTTACGGTCAGTGTAAGCGAGCCTGCGGGCACCTATGGTGTCGGTCAGGTATTTTCGGTAAAGCTTACGGTAAAAAACACCGGCGAAAGCAAGACGGAGGATATAGTTATAACTGCTTTAGGCAATAAGGATAATGCGGTTGTACCTCGCTCTACGGCGGTGAAACAGATAAAGGAGCTTGCCGTGGGTGAGGAGCGGAGCTATTCTTTTGATTTTGCAGCCACCTCGGAGGCGGGCAGCAAAAATTATCCTCTGGGCTTTGATATAGAGTACAGGACGGGCGCAAAGACCGAGGAGGGGTACGAAACCCGCAAGTTTACCCAATACAGCGGCGTAAATGTATATAACCCCGATAAGGAAAATGAGGATGAAGAAGGTAAGGACGAGGATAAGAAAACCTCTACCCCCAAAATAATAATAAGCAGGTATAAATGCGACCCTGTAATAGTTGAAGCGGGCAAGAGCTTTAATGTTGAAATGACGTTTAAAAACACTCATCCCGTCAAGACGATAAAAAATATAAGGCTTTACCTTACCGTTGATGAGGAAACGGAAGAAAAGGGCAATGTTTTTACGCCCGACAAGGCGTCAAACACATATTACATAAATGAGATAACACCGGGCGGCGAGGTATCGCATACCTTTAATATGTTTACCGTGCCCGATGCCGATGCAAGGACATACAGCCTTAATGTCAATTTTGAATATGAGGATGCGGAGTTTAACGAGTACAAGTCTACCGAGCTTGTCGGTATAAACGTAAAGCAAAAGGCAGAGCTTACAACAAGCGATATAATAGTGCCTGCCGACGCCAATATGGGCGAGGGTATGGGTATTGCATTTGACCTGTACAATACGGGCAAGGTAACGCTTTCAAACGTAATGGTGCGTGTCGAGGGCGAGGGCTTTGACACCTCTTCCGCCACCTATTATGCAGGTACCATGGATGCGGGTGCAAGCGATATGTATGAGGGTACTGTCATGCCTATTGATATGGGCAGCCATTCGGGCAGGGTGATAATATCCTATGAGGATTCCTCGGGAGAAAAGCACGAAAAGGTGCAGGATTTTACCGTAAATGTTCAAGAGGCGGTGCCTATGGATGATTACGGGGAAGGCTTTGAAGAAGAAATGCCCGACGAGGGAGAAGCAAAAAGCAGGCTGCCTCTTTTGTTGGGTATAGGTGCAGCGGTTTTGGTTTTTGCTTTTATTATAGGCGTAATTATAAAAAAATGCGCTGCAAGGAGAAGGGAAAGGGAGCTAAGTGAGTAATATTGATATTATTGCGATGGCTTTAAAAAATCTTTTTAAGAGAAAGCTGCGTACCTTCCTTACGGTGCTTGGCGTTGTTATAGGCACGGCGTCCATAGTTATAATGGTTTCTCTCGGGCTTGCGATGAACGAGAGCTTTCAAAAACAGATAGAGATGATGGGCGATATAACCAAAATAGAGATAGCAAACCCCGATTACTGGAACGACAGCGCAGCGGAGGACAGCCCTCTTACGCTTACAAAGGAGAGCATAAGCAGCCTTAAGAGCATTGATGGCGTAAAGTCGGCAACCCCTATTGCAAACGAATATCTTTTTGTACAGTGCGGCAAGCTGTACGGTGACTTCAGCGTTACAGGCATTCTGCCGGAAACCATGGAGGATATGGGGTATACCGTTTCTAGAGGACGTGCCCTCAACAAGGACGATGCGGGAAGCATGAACGTGGTTTTTGGCTCGGAAATGCTGAACCAGTTTTACAAAAAAGGGCAGAGGGATAAATTTTATCGGGAAGGCGGCGTAAACGAAGACCCTCCGGATGTTATGAAGGAAAAGCTCAAAATAAGCTACGATTATGAGTTTTCCTCACGAAAAGCGGATAAGAGCATAAAGCCGTTCAATATAAATGCGGTAGGTATTTACGGTGACGAATACGGCAACGGATACAGCATTATAATGCCCATAGATGCGGTGGAAAAAATACAGGCAGAGCGGCGTAAGCACGATATGAAGGATATGTCCGACAACAAGGCAAAAAGCCTTAACAGGCAGGAGCAGTCCAAGGGCTATTCACAGGCATATGTAAAGTGTGAGGATATGGATTGTGTTGAGGCGGTTGCCGAGGAGCTTAAGGCTATCGGCTATGAGGTATACAGCGCAATGGACTATGTATCGGGCATGAAAAAGATCGCAGGCAGTCTGCAGCTTCTGCTGGGTGCCATAGGCTCGGTATCGCTTTTTGTGGCGGCAATAGGCATTGCCAATACAATGATAATGTCAATATACGAGCGCACTGCGGAGATAGGCATAATGAAGGTCATAGGCGCAAGGCTTACCGATATAAAGCGTATGTTTTTGTTGGAGGCTATGCTTATAGGTATAATAGGCGGCTTTTTGGGTGTAATTATCAGCCTGGGCATTTCGGCTGTGCTTAATAATGTAGGCTTGTCCTTTATTGCGGAGATGCAGAGCGTCGAGGGTGCGGATGTATCCGTGATACCCGTATGGCTTTGTGCGGCGGCAATGCTGTTTTCGGGCGTAATAGGGCTTATTTCGGGTTATCTGCCCGCAAGGCGTGCCATGAAATTAAGTGCGCTTAATGCACTGAGAAAAAATTAATATTATCCGTTTTTATTGCGTATCTGTCTGCCTGCTGCTGCCCTATGCAAGTGATATGATCGGAGGCAAAAAGGACAAATTTCAGTTATTTTTCATAATTATCCTCTTTACAAACGGCATATATTTATTTATACTTATAGTTAGAAGAGTTTATGGAGATATACCGTAAAGGGATCATATTAATTTTAAGGTTGTGATGGTTTATGAAGATAGAAAAAATAAGCAACAGCCAGATAAAGGTGCTTTTAAACCGTACCGATCTGGAGGAGCGTAATTTAAAATTTACAGAGCTTGCAGCCTATGGCTCGGAAAAGGCAAAGGAGTTTTTCAGGGAGATGCTGGAGGAGGCTGTCAGAAAGTTTGATTTTGCTGCCGAAAATATCCCTCTTATGATAGAGGCGGTGCCATTGGGCAATGACGAAATTATGCTTATTGTTTCCAAGGTGGACGGTGAAGAGCCTGCTGAAGCAAACATAAATATGATGCCTATGGCATTCAGGGAGAGGCTTTTTGTAAGCAAGCGTGTTGAGGCTGTACCCGAGGAGATAGATTTTGGCGACAGGGCATATCTGCTTTATTCCTTCGAGAGCCTTGGGGACGTTACAAGGCTCTGTGCGCAGCTTAAACCTATATACGACGGCATAAGCACTCTTTATAAGGAGGACGGCCTTTATTACCTTTCGGTTGTGGGCGGCTGTGCGGACGGTATCAGTACCGAGGCGCTTGAATCGCTCGTATCCGAATTCGGCACAAAGCATATTTCAAATGCGGTTGCAAAGGCTTACCTTGAGGAACATACCGAGGTTATCGTTGCAGATAAGGCTGTAGAGGTGCTTGCAGGCTTGTAGATCAAGGCCTAAACAGGTAAAAATAAAACAAGGCAAAATACTGTGTTGATATTATATCAATTACGGCTTTTGCCTTTTTTATTTTTAAAGCATTACATTATTGCTTGCTTTTTTGTTTAAATTGAACAAAAAAAGGATGTGTATAATTAATTATTACCCCTTTGGTTGTAAAAAACAAATAAAAAAGCTTGGAAAAAAACTTGTTAAGAATTTGTTAATTTTTTTTTAAGCTTTTTTCTTGCCCTGTAAGGTAATAAGTGCTATAATATAATAAATTTACGAAAAATGCGTAAGTCTTTTTTCGGCTAAAATTAATTTATCATTAATTTAATTCAATAAGGGGGTCAATTAATATGAAATTTGGCAAAAAAATATGCAGTCAAATTTTGAGAACAGTTACAATTGCCGCTTTGGCACTTAATGTGGCTGTACCCGCCGAGGTAGGCGCCGCCTTTACGGATCCTATCAAGCCGGGTTATACCTATAAGGAGATAAGAAAGGATACCCAGGGAGGTCAATATGCGCCAACATACTATGATTCGGGCTTTTACAGTGAGGCGGATCCTTTATATGCAGCAACGCATTTCCATATTTTTGCTTCGGATGATGTAAAGATCAATCCTCATACAAACGGCAATATTGCAACAAACCATATGAGCAAGGGTCAATCCAACTCCGGCACAAAGGAGCTTGCACCATTGGAGATAACATATGTTAAGGATTTCTCCGATATAAACAATCAGATCCTTTACAATGCAAACTCTATCCTTGTTGTAGGCCCCGATGTTACGGTGGATTCCAACAACGGCGGCGAGGGCTTCCGTATAAAGGGCTCCGACATGGTTGATTACATAGGTATGGATAATGCCCATGTTAAAAATATTTATCAGGAGAAAAAGGGCGGAGATAGATTCATTGATATGGAAGGTGAGTTTGCAAAGCTCAAAGCTCTTTCCCGTGATATATCAAAGGCAGAGCCTAATGTAAGCTTTGACAGCATCTACGACGGAAAGGATCATAACCAAAGGTCTTTGGATGTCAACGGCATGAACAGCAAGGATTATTTGCTTGTGGATGTTGATACCGAAAAGCTTACCGAGGGCACATTTATCAAGTTTAGAAATTACAACAATGATGTCAACAAAAAGAATTCTCTGATACTTAATGTTGACCTTGCAAATTATAAGGACAGCTTTGTACTCAACTCCAACATTATCCCTGTTGATGTTTCGGGTCATGAGGAAAATAACAACGAAAGAACAACATGGGAATACGGCAAGATACTCTGGAACTTCTATGACAGCAGTGCTTCCGATGGTCTGTATCATGGCAAGATCGATGTAAGTGCTACTTTCTTTGGTACCATACTTGCTCCATGTGCCGATGTTGTAACGGAGTTCAGCTTTGACGGCAATGTTATAAGCAAGACATACGAAAACTTTACAGAGAGCCACAGGAACGACTTTATAGGTAATTTGCCTGTACTTTTCAGCAGCGGCGATGATAATGATACTACAGCCGAAACAACCACAAAGGAAACCACAACCGTAACCACTACGGAAACTACATCCGAAACAACAACCTTTACAACAACCACACAAAAAGAAACAGATACGGAAACAACCAGCGAGGAAAAGTCGGACGATACGACAGATCCCGATACCGAAACCGACAGCAAGGATGAGCCTTCGTCGAATGAGCCAAGCGGTGACGACACCACCGAGCCTGATACCGAGGATGAGTCCAAGGACACAGAGGATGAATCTAAGGATACCGAGGACAGCTCCAAGGACACGGAAGACAGCTCCAAGGATACCGAAGACAGTTCTAAGGATACCGAGGACAGCTCTAAGGATACCGAGGATAGCTCTAAGGATACCGAGGATAGCTCTCAGGCAACCACGGAAGGCGGCAATATTTCCGACGAACCTGCGGAAACCGAAAGTGAGGAGCTTACCGAAACAACAAGTGAGGAGCTTACCGAAACAACAAGCGAGGAGCTTACACAGACAACTACCGATAAGGATAACGATGATGACGACGACAGCTCAAACGGTTCGTCAAGCAGCTCATCACATAGAGGTGGCGGCAGCAGCGGCGGTTCGTCAAGCCACAAGGCTGACAGCAGAGTCAAGGATGAAACCGTAAAGAATGCTGACGATGATGAAAAGACAACATCTTCGGATGAGGATACCGAGGTAACAACACAGGAGGACGAAAGCACTTCCGTATCGGTTGAAGAAAACGATAACACAGCTGCAGGTCCCGATGATACGGCAGCTCCTGACGATACGGATGTATATGTACCGGGCGTGGATACTCAGGATGTCGATAATGCACCCGATTCCGACAATGCCGCATACAGCGACAGTGCAGCCGATAACAGCCTTAGCGAGTCCGGTATAAGCGTAAGCAGTGATTCCGCTTCAAAGGGCAATGTTGATACATTATCGCTTAATGCAAACGATTCCGATGCAAATTCGGTTATGCAGAACGACTCGGATGCAGACAGCGTTAATCCAAAGCTTAACGACTCCGATTCGCTGCCTCAGACAGGTTCACCCGTAAATACAGCGCTGCTTTGCCTTGTAGGTCTTGCAGCCGTAGGTATAGGTATGTTCCTTGTATTCAGAAGCAGGAAGAAGTCTGTACGGTAATAGGTTTAGCTTAATCAAAAAATAACAATAAAGGCTTCGGGCTCGGCAAATGCCGACTCCGGAGCCTTTTTAAATTTCTAATGCAATTCTCATTTTTATCAAGTTTCAATTTAATCTGTACGGTTTATTATATATGTAAATCGGGAGGTGAGTAAAGTGAAATTTAGGCACGAATATAAATTTTCAATAAATATGTGTGATATTGTTATGCTAAGGTCAAGGCTGGGCGCCGTAGCGGATCATGACGAGCATTGCGGTGATGACGGCTCCTACACGGTACGCAGCCTGTACTTTGACAACTATGCAGATAAGGTTCTGAGAGAAAAAGCAGACGGTACGGATAAAAGAGAAAAGTTCCGTATAAGGTACTACGGTGACGATACGTCCTTTATACGTCTGGAGAAAAAAAGCAAAATAGGCAGCCTTTGCAGCAAGCAGAGCACCGCAATAACATACGATAACTGTGCGGAGCTTATCAAAGGCAATACGGGTTTCCTTATCGGCAGTAACAGCAATATAATGAGAGAGCTTTATGCCAAAATGCAGTTTCAGCTTTTAAGGCCCAAAGCAATAGTTGAATACAACAGGGAATGCTATGTATATTCCCCGGGCAATGTACGCATAACCATAGATACTCATATATGCGGCAGCTATGCCGTAAACGGTTTTTTAAATACCGAGGCTGTGTTTGCGTCTTTCTGCCCGTATTGTATACTGGAGGTTAAATATGACGAATTTTTGCCCTATGCAATAGAGGCAGCGGTACAGTTAAAGGACAGACGTGTGCGGGCATTTTCCAAATATGCTGCGGTAAGATATTAAAAAGAAAGGTGTAATATTATGAACAGTTTTAACGATGTATTTAAATCAGGTTTTCTGGATAGCCTTAATTCCTTTTCCGTTTTGGATGTAGTTATAGCGCTTGGAGTTTCCTTTGTTATGGGTCTTTTTATATTTTTTATATACAAAAGAACCTATGCGGGAGTAATGTATTCGGCGTCCTTTGGCGTGTCGCTCATAGCAATGACTATGATAACAGCTCTTGTTATTATAGCGGTAACGTCAAATGTGGTGCTTTCCCTGGGTATGGTCGGTGCCCTGTCCATAGTACGTTTCAGGACGGCAATAAAGGAGCCGATGGATATCGCCTTCCTGTTCTGGGCAATAGCGATAGGCATAGTTATAGGAGCGGGGCTTATAGTGCTCGGTGTTGCAGGCTCCGTTATAATCGGCGTTGTGCTTGTTGTATTCTCATTAAAAAAGGAAGTGGACGTACCTTACATACTTGTTGTAAGCTGCGCGGATAAAAATGCGGAGGAAACCGCATACGAGATAATACAAAGCGATGCAAAAAAGAGTGCGGTAAGATCCAAATCCGTTACCAAGGCAGGCACAGAGCTTACCTATGAGGTAAGGCTCAAAAACGAAAATACCGATTTTGTAAATAAAATTTCCTCATGCAGCGGTGTAAATAATGTAGTGCTTGTATCATACAACGGAGAATATATGTCGTGAGGGTGATAATATGATAGGCTCAAAAAAGACAGATATACTTGCCGTGCTGCTTACGGCGCTTCTGCTTGCCGCTATAGCGGCAGGGCTGTATGCCGCTCATAGGACCCCTTATTATGAAAAAGACAGTGTTAAGGAGTACGGAAATGGGCATACGATAAGCTATACACAGGCAGACAGCTATACAGACTATACCTCTGCACCGTTTGAAAAAATTGAGCTTCTGGGCGAAACCGCAAGCAGCCAAAGCAAAAATGTTATTGTAAACGGCGGTGATATTACAATTTTGGCAGGGGGCACCTATGTGCTTTCGGGTGAGCTGACGGACGGCAGCATAACCATAAACTCAAACGACAATAAGGAGGTCAGGCTCGTCCTTGATAATGCTTCGGTGACATCCTCCGATTTTGCCGCAATTTATGTTGTTAATTCGGAAAGAACCGTTATATCATGCCCCGAGGGCACAAGCAACCGTCTTACGGACGGCAGCGCATACAGCGAGGAGAGGCTTAACGGCGGCAAGCCGACAGCGGCATTGTACTCCTCGGACGACCTTATAATAAACGGTACAGGCACACTCGGCATAAGTGCAAGCTTTGAGGACGGTATAAAATCAAATGACGGCCTTAAAATTTTGGATACGGCAATTGACCTTACATCGGCAGACGAGGGCATAAACGCCAACGATTATATATCGGTTGCGGGAGGACATATAGACATAAACTCAACGGGTGACGGTATCAGATGTGAAGACGATGATACCGACAGGGGCTTTATTGTGTCCGAAAGCTCCGTTATTTCAATAAACAGCGGAGGTGACGGTATATATGCCTCAAGCGCATTTTACTCCGAAAGCTCCGAGCTTGATATAACCACCTCGGACGGCGCCGTAATTGCAGATGTCAATATGCGGTCAATGCCGTTTGATGCCGTCAAAACGCAGTCCGAGGATACCGTAAGTACAAAGGCTGTAAAGGCAGGCAGCTATATCGAGTTTAACAACGGCGTATGTACGGTCGATTCCGCAGATGACGGCATACACTCCGACGGAGATATATCAATAAACGGCGGAAGCTTTGCCATAAGGTGCGGTGACGATGCAATACACGGAGAGGACAATGTAAATATAGATGCGGAAAGCATAGATATCAGCCTTTGCAGAGAGGGCATAGAGGGTGACTATATAACGATATGCGGAGGAGATATAAACGTAATATCATCCGACGACGGAATAAATGCCACAGGCCCCAACAGTAACGCAGGGTTTATGCCTATGCAGGACAAAAACAGAGAGATAACCGAGGAGGATATATATCTTACCGTAAGCGGAGGCAATATTTTTGTTGAAACATCGGGCGACGGTGTGGATTCCAACGGTGCGGCAAAGATGACGGGCGGCAGTCTTAAGGTTTTCGGCCCCGAAAACGGAGGCAACTCCTCTCTGGATTTTGAATACGGCTTTATTGTTGACGGAGGAGAAATATCGGCTGCGGGCAGCTCACAGATGGCAGAGCTTCCGTCGGAGGATTCCGCCGCAAACGTCCTTGTTTTTTACTTGGACAGCAGCTATGAAGCGGGTACCGATGTAAAGCTTACCGATACGGACGGAAATACGGTAACGGAATTTACACCGACAAAAAAATTCGACTGGGTACTGATAAGCAAACCGCAAATAACACTTGGCGAAAGCTATTCCCTTTACGTATCGGACAGCCCGGCAGCCCAAATACAAGCGGAGAATAAAATAAGCTCCTACGGCACAAGGGCAGCCGGAGCCTTTGGCGGCAGAGGTATGCGGAGGAATACGGACGGCACGGGAGAAAACGGCTCGGATAATATTGGCGGCAAACCCTTCGGAACGGGCGGAAATATGCCTGCCGATGCGGATGCAATGACGGGTGACGGAGAAATGCGCTCTCCCGATGCGGATACAATGCCGGGTGACGGCGGAATGCGCCCTCCCGATGCCGACGCAATGCCGGATGACGGCGGAATGGGTATTCCCGATGCCGAAAGAATGCCCCGTGACAAAAATATGACACAGGACGGTACAAATACACCGCCCGGTATGCCTGCCGACGGACAAATGCTCGATGGTCAATTTAAAGGTCGCAGGCAGAGGGAAAACGGTTTTGGAGCAGGCGGTGGGCAGATGCCGCAGGATATGCGTAATGCCGATAATGTCGGCAGCATAAAAAATATTATAAATAAGTACGGCAATATAGTTATAACGGCTGCTGCAGCTGTTGCAGGCTTTATATTTGTCCTGCTTTACAGACGTAAAATACGTTAATGCCGTGGCATAAAAGGCTGTCGCATATGAGGTCAAACCTGTATGCGGCAGCAATTTTTTTTGCAAATAATTTATAATAACGGTCGAGGTATAAAAAGCAGGATTAAATTACAGTACATTTTATATCGAAATTTACACACATATTAAAAAATTGTCAAAAATCTTGCCCGTTTTGATAATGTGTGTTATAATACCTAATGTATATGCAATTACATTTATATGTTTTACTGTTTCCGAAGCGGAGGTGCGGATGTGTCCGGCTTGTTTATAACAATGGAGGGTACCGACGGCGCAGGCAAGACAACACAGATAAATATGCTTAAGACCTATCTCGAGGATAAGGGCTTTAAGGTGGTTTGTGTGCGTGAGCCGGGCGGGACCCATATAGGCGAAAAAATAAGGGAAATTATTATAGATAAAGACAACGGCGAGATGCACCAAATGACGGAGGCGATGCTTTATGCCGCCGCAAGAGCACAGCTTGTGCAGGAGGTTATACTGCCTGCCCTAAAGGACGGCAATATAGTCATATCCGACAGATTTGTGGATTCCAGCCTTGTATACCAAGGGTATGCAAGGGGGATGGGTGAGCGCAGGATACGGAGCCTTAACCGCTATGCCGTAGACGATCTTGAGCCGGATATAACCTTTTTTTTAAGGCTAAAGCCGCATGACGGGCTTAAGAGAAAGGCGGAACAGGCAGAGCTTGACAGGATAGAATCCGAAAGCTTTAATTTTCATCACAGAGTATATGACGGCTATGTGAGCCTTGCAAGACGCAACAAAAACAGGATAAAAATGCTTGACGCATTAAAAAGCAGGGAGGAGCTTCATTCGGAGATAGTTGGATATATAGAGCAGCTTTTTGAGTGGTAAATATTATGTATGATTTTGGAGCCGTTATAGGCAATAAAAGTATAATAAAAAGTCTTAAACAGGCTGTTGAGCACAAAAGAGTTAACCATGCCTATATATTTGACGGCTTGAAGGGCTCGGGCAGAAAAACTCTTGCATACGCCTTTGCAAAAACGCTTAATTGCAAAGCAGGCACAGGCAGTCCGTGCGGCAGCTGCATAAGCTGTAAAACCTTTGATAGCGGCAATAATCCCGATGTAATATTTGTAAAGCGCAGCGAGGGTGAGCGTGAGATAAAAATAGACGCTGTAAGAAATGTTATTAACAAAAATATTGCGGTAAAGCCGTACAGTAACCGCTATAAGGTGTTTATAATAGAGGATGCGGACAGGATGAATACCGCTGCGCAGAATGCTTTTTTAAAAACCCTTGAAGAACCGCCTTATTTTGCGGTATTTTTGCTTATTACCGAAAATTGCAGCAAGCTGCTGCCAACGGTGCTTTCACGCTGCCAGCATTTCAGGACGGAAAATCTGCCTGCCGAGGAGATAAAAAAATACCTTGTTTCAAGGCTTTCCGTTTCGGATGCAGCGGCATACACGGCTGCCGTTTACAGCGGCGGCAGTATAGGCAGGGCTGCGGAGCTTGCTTTATCGGAGGAGTTCGGCGCTTTGTGCGCATCTGTTGCGGAAAACACGATAAAGCTGCTGGAAACGGATCTCATCGGGCTTTATAAGCTTACCGCACAGATGGAGCAGTATAAAGACAATATAGAAAGTTATCTGGATATTATGTATCTGCTTTACAGGGACTGCCTTGTATATATGCAGACAGGCAGCACGGCTGCACTTGTCAGGCAGGATATAACGGATATTATAAGCCGCATATGTACTCTTACGGGCACAAGGCGTCTTATAAGAGGGTGTTCTCTTATAGAGGACGCTTTGGAAAATTTAAGAAGATACGGTGATTTTCAGCTTGTTATTGAAAATTTGTTTTTTAAGCTAAAGGAGAAGTAAAAATGAAGGTTGTTGGCGTTAGGTTTAAAAAGGCGGGTAAAATATACTATTTTGAACCGCTTGACGATAAAACGGAGGCAGGTCAGCCCGTTATTGTGGAAACCGCCAGGGGTATTGAGTACGGCTATGTTGAGATACCCTTGAAAGAGGTTGAAGAAAACGAGCTTGTGCTGCCGCTCAAAAAAGTTATCAGGTTTGCGACCGATGAGGATACCGTTAAAAATGAAGAAAACCGTTCCCGTGAAAAGGAAGCGTTTGATATATGTATCGAGAAGATCAAAAAGCATAACCTTGATATGAAGCTTGTGGATGTCGAGCTTACCTTTGACGGAAATAAAATAATATTTTATTTTACATCGGGCGGCAGAGTGGACTTTAGGGAGCTTGTAAAGGATCTGGCTGCCGTATTCAGGGTAAGGATTGAGCTCAGGCAGATAGGCATAAGGGATGAAGCAAAAATGCTCAACGGTATAGGCATATGCGGCAGAACGCTGTGCTGCGCCACGTTTTTAAGTGATTTTCATCCTGTAAGCATTAAAATGGCAAAGGATCAAAATCTTTCACTTAATCCGGCAAAGATATCCGGCATATGCGGCAGGCTTATGTGCTGCCTTAAATACGAGCAGGATGTATACGAGGAGCTTATAAAGGATCTGCCCAAGGAGGGGGATCTGATATCCACACCGGAGGGCGAAGGCGAGGTTCTCAGCGTAAGCGTTTTAAAGCGCACAATACGTGCCGCTGTAAGGAGCGACCCCAAAAAGGATGCTCAGATAGGCTTTTTTGCACCCGAGGAGATAAAAATTTTAAAACGCAGAAAACGTACTAAGGAAGAAAGTATATCCAAAGAAGATCTAAAGGAAATTATGGACTGATGGCTAACGTAAACATAAATAAAAACGAAAGAGTAGACGATCTGCACCGAAACGGTTATATGCTTATCCAGGATCCCGAAAGGTTCTGCTTTGGCATAGATGCGGTTTTGCTTGCGGGTTATGCAAAAATGAATAAAAACGAGGTTGCCCTTGATATGTGTACGGGCACAGGAGTTATACCCATACTTATGAAGGGCAAAACCGACGGCGAGCAGTTTGTGGGTGTGGAGATACAGCAGGAAAGTGCGGAAATGGCACAGCGCAGCGTTCTGCTTAACGACCTGGAAAACAACATATTCATACAGCACGGTGATATAAGAGAGTTGGACAAAATGTTCAGGGCAGGCAGCTTTGATGTGGTTACCTGCAATCCGCCTTATATGCCAAACGGCGGAGGCCTTTTAAATGACCGTACACCCAAGGCTGTTGCAAGGCACGAGATACTCTGTACACTGGAGGATGTGCTGAGCATGGCGGATAAAATGCTGCGTGTGGGCGGCAGAATGTATATGGTGCATCGCCCTGCAAGGCTTGTGGATATTTTTGCGCTTTCAAGGCAGTATCATCTGGAGCCTAAACGTATGCGCCTTGTGCATCCCTATGTTGAAAAGGAGCCAACCCTTGTGCTTGTTGAGTTTATAAAGGGCGGCAAGCCTATGCTTAAGGTGGAGCCGCCGCTTATTATTTATCTTATCAACGGTGAATATACCTCGGAGATAAGGGATATTTACTATAATTGAGGTCGGTATGGATACAGGAATTTTGTATGTGTGCGGTACGCCTATAGGCAATATGGAGGATATTACGCTAAGGGCTCTGCGCATATTTAAAGAGGCAGATCTGATAGCTGCCGAGGATACAAGGCAAACGGTCAAGCTCTTGAACCGCTATAATATAAAAACACCGCTTACAAGCTACCATGAGCACAATAAAGCGGCAAAAGGCAAGGCTATTGTGTCAATGCTTAAGGAGGGTAAAAATATTGCCCTGGTAAGCGATGCGGGTATGCCGGGTATATCCGATCCTGGTGAAGACCTTATTGCACTCTGCTATGAGGAGGGCATATCCGTTACAGCCGTGCCGGGCCCCACAGCGGTTGCAACGGCAGCGGTACTCAGCGGCATGCCGACAAGGAGTTTTGTGTTTGAGGGCTTTTTGCCCGCAAACAAAAAGCAGCGCAGCGAGGTAATATCCCGTATTGAGGGCGAAACAAGGACAGTTGTTTTGTACGAGGCGCCGCATCACCTTACGGATACGCTCGGGCAGCTTTGCAAAACCATGGCGGATCGTCCTGCCGCTGCGGTGAGGGAGCTTACAAAAAAGCACGAAACCGTTAACAGGGGCACTCTTTCCGAGCTTTTGGAGTACTTTGCACAAAATGAGCCAAAGGGAGAGTTTGTGCTTGTAATAGGCGGTAAAAGTGCGGCTGAGGCTGAAAGAGAAAAAATTGCGGGCTTTGAAAAGATGACCGTGCAAGAGCACTACCGCTGCTGTCTGGAAAGCGGCATGGAGCCAAAGGAGGCAATGAAGCAGGTTGCCAGGGACAGAGGCGTAGGCAAAAGAGAGATCTATAAAACACTTAACATTAAAGAGGATTGATTTTTATGAAGGCTTTGGTTTTGTTTTCCGGAGGGACCGACAGTACCGTCTGTCTTGCTCTGGCTGTGGAAAAATACGGCAGGGATGAGGTAACTGCTCTTTCCGTTTCATACGGGCAAAAGCATATCAAGGAGATAGAGGCATCTGAAAAAATAGCCGCATACTACGGTGTTGCAAGGCGTACACTGGATATGTCCGCAATATTTGAGGGCAGCAGCTGTTCCCTTTTAAGCTCCTCACAGGAGGAGATACCGCACGAAAGCTATTCGGGTCAGCTTGAAAAAAGCGGAGGCGCTCCCGTGTCTACATATGTTCCGTTCAGAAACGGGCTTTTTCTTTCCGCTGCGGCGGCAGAAGCAATATCCTTGGGATGCGGTGAGATATATTACGGTGCTCACGGTGATGATGCTGCAGGCAACGCATATCCCGACTGCAGTGAGGAGTTCAACAGGGCAATAGGCTCTGCAATTTATATCGGCAGCGGAAAAACCTTGAGCATAACGGCGCCTTTTATAGGCAAAACAAAAGCGCAGGTCGTTAAGGAGGGCCTTAGGCTTGGCGTGCCCTTTCATCTTACATGGAGCTGCTATGAGGGCGGTGAGAAGCCCTGCGGCACATGCGGTACCTGCCGTGACAGGATAAGGGCATTTGAGCTAAACGGCGTAAAGGATCCGCTTGAATACATCGGTCAATAAAAACCGGGTGCAGTCATTACCTGATTTGCACCCTATTTGTATGCTGTTAAGAAAAGTTTAATCTTTAACGGGTTGCCAAAATCTGTGCTTTGATGTATATTAATATTTGTGTTTTGTTGCAATTTGCGCATAAAATGCCTTTTACAGGCTTAATAACATAAAATCAAGGGAGGGAGTTACTTTGATAGAGGTAAAAAATCTTACAAAAGTATACGGCCATCACAGAGCTGTGGACAATATCAGCTTTACGGTAAATGACGGTGAGATACTGGGCTTTCTTGGGCCAAACGGCGCAGGCAAAACCACAACTATGAATATGATGACGGGTTTTATCTCCGCAACGGAGGGTACCGTAACCATAAACGGATACGATATTCTGGACGATACAATAAATGCAAGAAAACAGCTTGGGTATCTGCCGGACGTTCCGCCCGTATACGGTGAAATGCGTGTGGATGAGTATCTGGACTTTGTATGCGATATAAAAAAGGTAAAAAAGAGTGAGCGTGCGGCAATGCTTGACGATATAACGTCCACGGTAGGCATTTCTAATGTGCGCAAAAGGATAGTAAAAAACCTGTCAAAGGGCTACAGACAGCGTGTAGGCCTTGCACAGGCGCTTGTGGGCTATCCCTCCGTACTGATACTTGACGAGCCCACGGTCGGCCTTGACCCGGGACAGATAATAGAGATGCGCAGGGTAATAAAGGAGCTTGGCAAAAGGCATACCATACTTTTAAGCTCACATATATTAAGCGAAGTGGGCGCCGTGTGCGACAGGGTGATGATAATAAACAACGGCAAAATAGTTGCAAGCGATACTACCCATAATCTTGAGGAGGGTGCTGCGGAAAATATTCAGCTTGTAAAGATAAAAGGCGATATAAATGCCGCATCACAAGCACTGAAAGCCGTTGAGGGCGTCGTATCGGTGCAGGAGTCGGCCTGTGACGAGGAGGGCTGCTCACAGCTTAGGATAAATACAGGCTCCGAGGATATAAGGGCGGATATTGTAAAAGCGCTTGTATCTGCCGGCATAGATATTGTTATGCTGAAGCCGGCAGCGCTTAGCCTTGAGGACGCATTCCTTAAGGTAATAAACGGCGAATATGATATGCCCGAAGCGTGGGATAACGATGCGGACGGCGGCGAAGAGCTTGAACAAGTCAGCGACGGGGATGAACGGCATACAGACGAAGAGGAAAGCGGCGCAGAACAGTCCGTATCCTCCGATGCCGAAAGTGAGGAGGAGTAATATGGCAGCCATTATAAAAAAGGAGTTAAGAACATATTTTACCACATTGACGGGTTATGCGTTCCTTGGTTTTTTTGTGCTTATAACGGGTTATTTTTTTGTGTCGCAGAATATTGCGGGGGCAAGCATGGACTACAGTGAAACGCTTATAGGTACCATGATAATGTTTCTTATACTTGTACCCGTGCTTACAATGAGGCTTTTTGCGGAGGAGGCAAGACAAAAGACGGATCAGCTCCTCTACACATCTCCGCTTAGGGTTACGGATATAGTTGTGGGCAAGTTTATTGCGGCAAGCCTTCTTTTTCTTATAGGTCTTGCAATTACAATGATATTCCCTTTTATACTCAGCAAGTACGGCGAGCTTAACGTAAAAGGCACCGTAGGTGTTGTGACGGGTTATTTTCTTATGGGCTGCTGCCTCATTAGCGTAGGTTTGTTCATATCGGTGCTTACCGACAACCAGATAGTGGCTGCGGCGGGTACCTTTGCTGCGCTTTTTTTGCTGCTTATGATGGATAATATAGCTGCCAATGCGCCAATTACAAGGCTGTCCTCGGCAGTGTTTGTTGCTGTGCTTATACTGGCGGTGCTTATAGTTTTATACAGCGGCACAAAGAGTATAGCAGGTACGTTGGTGTCGGGTGTATTATGCTATTTGCTGCTTTTTGCGGCATATATGCTTTTCCCCGCATTGTTTGACAGTACCATAACAAGGCTGCTCGGCTGGCTGTCGGTGCTTAACAGGTTCCAGAACTTCTACCTCGGCGTATTCGGTCTGTCGGATGTGGTGTATTATGTTACATTTGCCGCTGCTTTTTTGTATCTTACGGTGAGTGTTATCGAGAAAAGAAGATGGAGCTGATCGGAGGGTGACAAATGAATAAATCAGTTAATAAAAAATTCAAATACGGTGCATATTCTACTGTTGCAACAATTGTGGTAATAGCCGTATTGGTGGCTGTAAACCTTGTAGCAGGCGAGTTTGACTATAAGTTTGATATGACGTCCGAGAGCATATTTTCTCTTTCCGATGAAACGGAAGAGGTGCTTAAAAATACGGATGCGGATGTAAAAATATATACGCTTTTCGGTGCCAAGGACAGCGATACCGTCATAAGCAGGGTGGAGCAGGTGCTTGACCTCTACAGGCTTGCCGACAGCAATATCAGCGTTGAAAATAAGGATATGTATCTTTATCCCGATTTTGCTTCTTCATATACCTCCGAGGATATCAATGTAGATAAAAACAGCATTATTGTACAGTGCGGAGATAAGTTTAAGGTAATAAATTATTCGGATTACTATGACAGCAGAGGCAACTTTAATATTGAAGAATATGTAACAGGCGCAATACAATATGTTACCTCGCAGGTAGAGCCTACCATATATTATGTTACAGGCCACGGTGAGGCGGAGCCGGAAAACTATGCGCTGCTTGATCAGCAGCTTAAGCTCAACAATTACAGCGTTGAAAGCATAAACCTGCTGGAAAGCGATATACCCGATGACTGCACAATGCTTTTTATCACTATGGGCGCAAAGGACTATTCCGAGGAGGAGGCACAAAAGGTAAAGGACTACCTTACCGCAGACGGACGTGCCTTGATAATTGTAAGCGGTATTGACAGCAGTACACATCCGGGGCTTTGCTCCGTTATAGAGGAATACGGTCTGGAGGCAATGAGCGGATATGTGCTTGAGGGAGATGAGTCCAGATATATGGCAGGTACGCCTGCTGCGGTGCTCCCCGAGATAAATGCCCACGGCATAACCTCGGATATAATAGACAGCGGCTACAGTATGCTTGCTTACATGACGCAGGCATTCAAGGAGAGCGATGTAAAAAAACAGGGGCTTGTAATCGAACCTCTGATAGCTTCGTCCGATACGTCGTTTATAAAAAACGCACAAAACACTTCGTTCAATAAGGAGCCGGGGGATATAGAGGGACCGTTTGCGCTTGCATATGCGGTAACGGATTCCGGCTATACGGATACAAGCCATACTACAAAGGTTGTTGTATCGGGTGCATATTCAATGCTTATACCGGACTATGATATGTATGTAAACGGAAGCGGCACAACCTTTATAATGAATGCGGTAAAATGGCTCGATGACAACTCCCTGTCCGTAAATATCAGATCCAAAAGGCTTGACAGCGGCACCTTTACCGTTTCGGACGGTGCCAGGACCAAAATTCAGGTGTTTAGCTGGGCAGTGATCCCGGGTACGCTGTTCCTTTGCGGTTTTATCGTATGGCTCGGAAGGAGAAACGGATGATGAAAAACAAACTTATTCCGCTTTTGGGCGGTATAGCTGTGTTTGCCTTGCTTGTGGGCATATATGCCGTCAAATCAAACAGCCGTTCGCCGCTGCAAAACGCCGAGGAAACCACCGAGGATACATCGGATACTATATCCTACGTAAATTCGGGCAGGTATACCCTTTGTGACAAAAATGCCGAGGATGTCAGAAGCATTGATATAACCTCTCACGAGGCGGGCAAATCGGACAGCGAGCTAAGCCTTGTTATCGGCGAAGACGGCTCGTACAGTGTAAAAAATTATGAGGATGTCGTTATAAATCCGTCAAATGCCGCAAGCCTTGCAAGCAATTTTGTTTCGCTTTATGCCGACGAAGTCATAGAGCAAGGCGACAGAGCAGTTTACGGGCTTGCCGAGCCGCTTGCCGAGGGCAAGGCGACCTACAGTGACGGAAGTACGCTTACTCTCAGACTTGGTTCTCTTACTGCGGATAAAAAATATTATTATGTTGAAAGCTCCGATGCGGAGGGTATATATCTTGTGGATGCCGTTGTGGGCAAACGTCTGCTTTACGGCATAAACGATCTGGTGGATAAGAACATAAGCGCAATAAAGGCAAATTATGTGGATTATATACAGGTTATAAAGGCGGACGGTGACGAGCTGCTGATATACTATGACGCCGAAAAATCAAATGCCAATACGGTATATGCAAACAGCGGTCTGGCTACACTTACTATGGAAAAGCCCGTGAACGGTGCCTCGGTATATCCTTATAACCTTACAGGCTCTATACTCAGAACCTGCTCCGGGCTTACGGTAAGCAGCGTTGTGGATGCAAAGCCGGAGGATTACTCCGTATACGGCCTCGATAAGCCCAAAATGACAGTCAGGCTGAGGGATAACGAAAACAAACTTGAGATAAAGGCAGGCAGCGATGCCGGAGATGAAAACGTGTATGCTCTTATAGACGGCAGAGTAAGCGTGTTTGCCATAAATAAAAGCCTGCTGGAGCCGTTTGAAAACTATAACGTTACCGATTTTATCGAAAAATTTATTGCCCTCCATATGCGTACCGATATAAGCTCGGCTGAGCTTACGGGTGAATCGGGCAGCTTTAAGCTGGACTTTAAAGCGGAAAACGGTAAGGAGCTTGTAACCGACAATAAGGGAAATATCAAGGATAACCGGGATATAACAATAAACGGGAGTGCTGTGAAAGCGGACGGCTTTGCGGCGTTCTACGAGCTGCTGGCAGGGCTTACGTTTGACCAGATAACAGAACACACACAAAAGAGCGGTCAGCCCGATGCGGTGCTTGTCTACACCATGCTTGACGGCAGTAAGGAAACCATCAATTTTTATGATTACAACAGTAATTTTTATATAATTGACAAGGACGGCAGCTATGATCTGCTTATAAGTAAACAAAGCGTAAAACAGGTGGCTGACAGGGCGTTGGCTCTGACAGAGTGACGGGAGGTAAAATATGAAGCCCGATAAAAGATCAATGAGGCTTTATGCAGTGACCGACAGAGCTTGGCTTAAGGACGGAGAGCGGCTCGCCGATAAGGTCGAGGAGGCAATAAAGGGCGGTGTAACGTTTGTACAGCTCAGGGAAAAGCAGCTTGACTATGCCGCATTCAAGGCTGTCGCACTTGAAGTCAAGGAGGTATGCGCTTCATACGGCGTTCCCTTTGTAATAAACGACAACGTGGAGCTTGCAAGGGATATAGATGCCGACGGTGTCCATGTCGGTCAGGGCGATATGGAAATAAAAAAGGCAAGAGCAATACTTGGCAGCGACAAGATAATAGGTGTTTCCGCAGCTAACCTATATGCTGCGCTGGCTGCCGAAAAGCAGGGCGCCGACTATATAGGCGTAGGCTCGGTGTTCCATACCGACACAAAGAGCGACGCAAAGCCCGTTGCACGGGAGGAGATACGCAGGATCACCGGTGCCGTTACTATACCTGCGGTCGCAATAGGCGGCATAGGCCCGGACAATATCGGAGAGCTTGCGGGGCTTGAGCTGTCGGGTGCGGCTGTGGTTTCGGCAATTTTTGCACGGGAGGACGTATATCTTGCGGCAAAACGGCTCAGAGCTTTGTGTGATGAGGTGTTTGGCGCATAATGACTATATGCCGTAAATATATTGCCTGCCGTGCGGCTTGTGCCGATGCAGCTTAAAATATTAAAAAAATTTTAATAAATGTTTCATTTTAAAGGACGGTGCAGGGAGTGCCGTCCTTTTTGGCTTATTCATTGTATATTTGCTGTTAAGGAAATGAAAAATATGTTAATAATGTAATAAATATGTATAAAAAAATTCTTATATCTTTTAAATTAAATATTGATTTTTTATAAAAATTTGTTATAATTAATATAGCTATGAATAATAAATTTTGTGGTTGTGCATATAGACCTATCCGATTTACTCGGGGCAGTAAGGCGGGCAGGTATGTGTGTCGGAATTGTGAAAGTTATATATTTCATAGGAACAATCGGTTTTTTGCCGAAATAAAAAAAGGAGGAATTAATTAATGAAAAAGCGTAGAATAGTTGCTTTTGCTCTTGCAACAACTATGGTTTTTTCCAGCTTTTCATCTGTTACCTTCGCAGAGGAAACGGTTTCGCCGGCTGCCGCCGAGGCTTCCGTTCAGGAAGACGACGTGGTATCAAGCGCTGCTGTAGAGGCTTATGCAGCCGATACATTTATGCGTGACGGTATGATAACCAATATCCCTGATGAGGGTGATGACGGTTGGATGGCAACCGTTACGGGTGATTCCGGCGGTACCGCTAAAATGTCCGGTACGGATCATGATACATATGCGGGCGATGATGCCGTATACAACGATCAGCCATATTATTCCGTTGTAAAAGACGATGACGGCAATGTAGATATACGTATGGGCGTCTTCAGAGATGACGGTACCGTTGTCGAGGCTATAGGTAAGATGCAGGCTTCATCGGATGGTCATACACTGTACTATAAGGAGCTTAGCGCATCGGACAGCTTTGAGCTTTCCGCAAAGGCAAAGATCAATAAGCTGGATTTGACCGGCTCAAACCCACAGCAGATAGGCTTTGGTCTTATTGTAAGGGATGAAGTTAGGCCTATGACCAATTACTCTTCAAGGAGCAATATGCTTTTTGTAGGCCCTATGAATATGTCCAGAGAGCCATATAAGGTATATGCAAGAAATAACAATACGGCTGTAACGCCAAGCGCAATGCCTTTATTCTCAAATGAAACGGGTACGGATCCTAAGCCCGGCGATACCATCGAACTTAAACTCAGGAAAAACGGTAACGCCTTTATCCTTACATACGGTGATCTTGCACCTGTTTCCGTTAATAACTGGATAAATTTCACGGATACTATTTATCCCGGTCTTTTTGTAACAAGAGCTGCCGATATCGAATTTTCCGATATCAAGCTTGAGATGCTTGAAAACAAGTATACATCCATTGCCGTAGAACAGGTTCCCGACAGGACGACCTATGTTGTAGGCAGCAGCTTTGAGCAGGCAGGTCTTAAGATCGTCGGTACTCTCCCCGACGGTTCTACCGAAGAGGTTGACCCCCATGATTACGATGTAGTTTGCTTTGACGATATCAAGGACACGGTAGGCACACATCCTATTACGGTTGTATGCGGTGACTGCACAACTACATTTGATGTAAATATTGAGCCTAAAAAGGTAGAAAGCCTCAGCGTCAGATATCCTACCGCAAGGAATACTTTCTACACAGGTTCAAAATTCAGTGATGTCGGTCTTGTTGTAAACGCAACATTCAATGACGGCACCACAGCTACTCTTAAGAATGATGAGTACATACTTAAGATAGACGGTCAGGTCATTGACAGCAGCCTTTACTTTGACGATACAATGTTAGGCACAAAGACCGTTACCGTAGAGTATACGGATCAGGATCCAAGCATTGATCCTAACGGAAAGAGCGCAAGCTTTAATATCAAGGTTCTTCAGGCAGAAATAAAGAGTCTTTTCATAGCTGCACTGCCTGCAAAAACAACATATTACCTTGGCGATGAGCTTGATACCGCAGGTCTTGTTGTAAGAGCCGAATATGACCTTGGCGACACAAGCAAGTATCAGGCACTGCTTGAAAGCGAATATACCGTTGAGGGCTTTGACAGCAGCGTGCCTAACGATGCCGAGGTTCTTACCATAAGGCTTAAGAGAGATCCTTCCAAGACAATAACCTTTACTATTGTTGTTAAGGAAAGGATGCCGGTTGCTCCACGTATAGTAACATATCCAAGAACTACCTTCAGCGTAGGCGAAAGATATGATGCAAAGGGCATGATAAGTGCGGTCGTATACGACAGTGACGATGTGGAAGATATGGACAACAGCCCTATCTACTACTATGACGGCACAAGATACTATACTCTTACATCTCCGGATGAAGAAAACGAGGATCTTAAGCCCGAGGCTGACGGTACATACACCATAGCTTCAAGCCTGTTCACGGATCCCGCAACAGCACCCGATTATTATATCGACCTTACAAGCTATGACAACAGCAAGGTAGGTACAACTCAGGTAACTGTTGTTTACAGGGATTTTGAAGATGAAACATTGGCAGTTACAATAGAGGAAGGCAAGAGATACATCTGGAAGCCATCTATCTTTGGTGCTTCCTCAATGGGTCTTGACAACAAGCCTCCTACGACCGAGATATATGTTGACGGCGCTCTTGTAGGCGCAGACAACTATGACAATGCTGTAGGTATTATGGAAAACGGCAAGCTTACCAACGTTAAGGACGTCAGGATCAACTCTTGGGACGGCGCAGGTAAGATATCCGGTGACCAGGACGGTATCGGCTACTACTATACAAGGATAGATTCCGATAACAACTTTACACTTACTGCAGATGTAAAAAT
Organism: uncultured Clostridia bacterium; assembly: GCA_947591605.1. GTDB lineage: Bacteria > Bacillota > Clostridia > Lachnospirales > CAG-274 > CALWRD01. The sequence continues at coordinate 35,968 of CANQDF010000009.1, forward strand.
AAACAGATACATACTTGACCCCGATGATCCCGAAGGTAAGGATCAGCTGGAGATCGAAAAGTCCCAGAAAGAGGCAGAGGAGCTCCTCGGTCGTCCTATAGGCCGTGACGAGGCTATTGATATGTACCGTGACGGTCAGGAAGCATTCGGTCTTGAGGCAAGAGATGCGGTTGCTCTCTTTGCTAAGGACGGTCTTGGCGATGATAACCTTATCACTATCAAGGCAGAGGATGCTCAGCTGGATAAGTACGGCGAGCCTGTCAACATTTGGGAGGCTTATGTAAAGGGTATGAGTGCTGTTGACTACAGAGGCACAACCAGAAAGGTAGCAGTTGCAAACGTTGCTCCCGTATTTGCTTCAAACATCGTTCTTGCGGGCGGTTACAGCGGCGCTACATATTCAAAGGATATCACATCCAGCGGATATTGGGCAAATACACAGCGTAACAGGATCAACCTTTTCGTAAGAAAGGGCGTTACAAACTATATCAGCAGCGGCGGTACAAGGGTAGGTCCTTATAACTCAACAGAGCAGCCTCCTGTTAAGGGTGAAAGGTACAATATCACTCTTCAGAGGATCAACTACGGTTATAAGATCACAACCTATAACTACCAGACGGGCGAAACAGGCGTTAACTACTCCTTTGATTCTACAGACGGTCTTTCCGACCTGCTTATAACTCAGGAGGATAAGGACAATATCTGGGTAGGCTTCTTCGCTTGCCGTAACGCAGATATTGATATTACAAATGTTGAGCTTTACGAAACAGCTCCCGAAACGGATCCTGTTATAAGTAACCTTACAACAAACACATATTCACCAAACATAACACTTCAGTCAACATTGTATACGGGTTCACCCGAATATACACTGGTGCTTAAGGCTAACAACTACTCAGGCGGTCTTGTTACTATCAGACAGGGCGATGAGGAGGTTTACACAGATACACCTATCACCAGAAAGGCTACAAGCTACCCTGTAACTCTTGAGCCAAACGCTAAGACAGAGTTCACCGTAACTTATACACCTAGCCGTGTTGATGATTGTGTATCATATGATCCTGTTGTTTTGAGGTTTATCATAACATGTAAGGCTATGGATGAAACTCTTGACGACATCTATGTAAGCCCCGAGGGCTCCGTTAAAACAGGTGACGGTACAAGAGAGAATCCTATAGACTTTGAGAGCGGTATAGGTCTTTGTCAGCTTGGACAGAAGGTCATAATGCTTGACGGTGTATACCATCCAACCGACAAGATCAATATACCTTTAACAAACACAGGTACGGCTGCCGCAAGAAAGTATCTTGTAGCAGACGAGGGTGCTCATCCTGTTATCGACTGTCAGAAATTAACACCGGGCTTTACGATTGCAGGCGATTACTGGGTATTCCGCGGCATAGAGGTATGTAATGCGGCAGGTAACACCAAGTCCTTCGAGCTTGGCGCCGACCATACAATAGTTGAGGATTGTGTATTCCATGACAATGGTGATACAGGTCTTCAGATAAGCCGTGTTGACAATGCGGAAATAATTGACGAATGGCCTGCTTACAACCTTATAAAGGATTGTGAGTCATTCAACAATGCAGACCCATCAAAGAACAATGCCGATGGTTTTGCTTCCAAGCTTACATCGGGTTACGGCAACGTATTCCAGAATTGTATATCTCACCACAACGTAGATGACGGCTGGGATCTTTATACAAAGCTTGAAACAGGTCCTATCGGTCCTGTAACCCTTGATAACTGTGTTGCTTACAAGCAGGGCTATGAGCTTGCAGATGACGGTACGGATGCTCCTTGGTCGGATCCCGACGGCTGCAACGGCTTCAAGACAGGCGGCGAGAACATCTCCGTAATGCACTATATCAAGGACGGTATCACATTCGAGAACATGGGTAGTGGTATCGACTCTAACTTCAACCCTGAGTTAAAGGTAAGGAATGTTGTATCCTACATGAACGAGAGATATAATATCGCTCTTTACTCAGACAGACCAAGTAACTACAACTTTGATATAAAGGGCCTTATCTCCTACAAGGGCGAGCGTCCCGACAGAATAGGTTCCGTAAGCTACAAAGAAGGCGTATCTTATGAGAATGCAAGCAGCAATTCACTGATCAGCTCAAGCAATTACTTCATCTATGGTTTCAACGATCCTGATGAAATAAACGCAGGTACACCTAACCAGAAGGATCCTGAGGTTTGGACAAATGAGGAGCTCTTCAATGAGAGCTTTGGCTTCAAGAACTATGTGGATAACGGTTCAAAGATCACATATGCAACTCTTAAGGAGCTTGCAGGCGGTACATTTGACCTTAACTCCTACAATGCCGACCTTGTTAAGGTTGATGACAGCTTCTTCAAGAATACGGACAGCAGCTCTGTAATAACAAACGGTCGTTATTCAAGAGATGAAAACGGCAAGTTTATCAGAGGCGACTTCCTTGTTCTTACAACACCTTATGTACATGATGCAGACGATTATATTGATTACAGCATCTATGAGATAAAAGAAGATACAGAGCCATCAACAGACAACACAGAGGACACCACAAAGGCTCCTTCACCAAGCGGCGGCGGCTCATCATCGGGCGGCGGCAGCGGCAGCAGCAGGAGCGGCGGTGGCGGCGGTTCATCCGTTAAAGCCTCCGGAGAGGCAGCTTCAACAACCGTAAGCGAGGACGAGGAAATAACGGAGCGCACAACAGCAGCTCAGGCTAAGTCCTTTGTAACACCTAGCGGCGTTGTTATCACACCTCCTGTAAACACAGGCGTAAGAGTAAACTTTACCGATATTGCAAGCCGTGCATGGGCAGTTGATTCCATCAACAAGCTTGCATCGGCAGGTATTGTAAACGGCGTAAGTGCAAATACATTTGCTCCTGACGCATACAGCAAGAGAGCAGACTTCATTGTAATGCTTGTTAAGACTCTTGGTCTTACAGACGCAGGCACAGATAACTTTACGGATGTTGAGTCCGGCAAGTACTATGCAAATGCGCTTGCAATAGCTAAGGAAGCAGGTATTGCTTCAGGCTACAGCGACGGTACATTCAAGCCCGAAAATACAATTACCAGACAGGATATGATGGTACTTGTTGCAAAGGCACTTGAATTTACAGGCGCAGAGCTTGACACAAGCACAGCAGTGCTTAACGGTTATTCCGATGCAGCACAGGTTGCAGACTATGCTAAGCCATATGTAGCAGCACTTCTTAATGCAGGTATCGCAAACGGTACAGATACAGGCATCGCTCCTACAGCACTTATTACAAGGGCACAGATGAGCGTACTTGTAGCAAACGTATATGATACGGTGCTTGAAGCAGCAGAGGCATATGCAGCAGAGCAGGAAGCAGCTGAGGCAGAAACCGAGGAAACCACTGAGGCAGACGAGGCAGAGGAAGATACAACAGCTTCCGACACCGAGGATACCACAGAGGTGCTTACCGAGGAAACTACCGAAGCAGTAACCGAAGCTGAATAATGTAATATTTACAATAAAAAGGGTCTGCCCGTTTGGGCAGACCCTTAGACTGTCAAAAAAGCTTAAATTAGATTCAAAAAATGATTTTTAAGAGTTTAAACTTGAAAAAAACATTTAAAGGTAATTTAAGCGCCGCAGGCTAAAATCCGCAGGACGAGCTTTGCCCGTCCGAGGAAAAGAGGGAGTGTCGAGCGATAGCGAGGCGCGAATCTCTTTGTACTCTGTGAAAAAAATGCAGGAAATGCAAGCATTTCCTGCAAGCGTGTCGATTTTTTCGACACGCAAAGGGTCTGCCCGTTTGGGCAGACTCTTTGCTTTATATATTCCTGTTAAATTACCTGTTTTTATCTATATGCTCAAGTGTATACTCCAGCTCATCACGATCGGGTGTAATATCGGGTTTTATTCCTGTACCGTGTATTGTATTGCCTTTTGGGGTAAGTATATTAAGTGTTGTAGCCTTTACGCCGTACCCGTCCAAAAGCTTTATCTCCGTTTGACCTATTCCTTTACCGTATGAATAACCGCCTATTACGGTAACATTGTCAAGGTTTTCCCTCAGTGCATTTATAAATACCTCTGCGGCGGAGGCAGTCATATTGTTTTGCAATATGTATATCTTGTCGGGGTGCAGAGGAGTTTTGTTTTTTGATTTTGGCGCCGATGAAAAAAGCTTGCTGCGGTAATTATATATGCTTATTGTATTGCCGGCGGGTAAAAAATACTCCGAGATCCTATTGGCATATTTTAGTACTCCCCCTCCGTTATCTCTCAGGTCTATTATAAGGTTTTTGCAGTCACGCATCCGACCAAGCTCATCCTTTACGGCTTTGCCCGATGAGGAGGAAAAGGCTGTAAGGGTAAGTATGCCTGTATTGTCATCAAGCTTTTTAAAGCTTGTCATTTTACCGTCGGTTTCAATGGAGTTTTGCTCCCGTGAAAGTTCTCCTCGGTTAAAAAAGACTGTATAATTATCCTTGCTTTCCTTTCTCAATTCATCCGTAAAAACAGATATTACAACATTGTCAAAAGCCTTTAAATACGAGCTGCCGCTTTCAAATGCAATATGCCTTGAATATATGCTGTCAAGTGCATCCGTATTTATATAATTGCCTGCTATAAGTATCTTGAAAACAGTGTAATTATAGTTGAAAAAGAACAATGCAAGAAGTATTAAAAATATTATAATTATGTCTATCTGATACCTTATATTATCTCTTTTTAGCTTTTTAAGCTCTTCCTGCGGCGTAAGTGTTTTGCGCTTAAATAATACTTTAAATATTTTTTTGGGCATAATAAATTAAAACCCCCCGTCTATACCTATTATCTGTCCTGTTATATATGTGTTTTTCTCTGCAAGAAAAAGCGCAAGCCCTGCCACCTCCTCGGGTGTACCAAAGCGGCATAAGGGTATCTGCTCTATAAAGTCCGAGCGTTCCTCATCGCTTAAAAAGCTGTTCATATCCGTCTGAACAGCTCCGCAGGCTATAGCGTTTACGGTTATGCCTGAAGGCCCCAATTCCTTTGCCAGGGCTTTTGTAAAGGCATTCATAGCCCCTTTTGAGGCGGAATATACTGCCTCACAGGATGCACCCGACGTACCCCACATGGAGGATATGTTTATTATGCAGCCGCAGTGGCGGCGTACCATATCAGGCAGTACCAAATGAGTGCAGTTTAACATGCTTTCAACATTATTTTTAATAATATGCTGCCATTCATGGGGCTTCATATCCTCAAAAAGCCCTATATGCGATATACCGGCATTATTTACAAGCACATCAATACCGCCAAATTTATTATATATGTCTTTTATTGTATTTTTGGCCTGTTCATAGTCCGATACATCCGATATAAAGGCGGCGGAAGAGGGTGAATATTTTTTTACCTTATCAAGCGTTGCGGCAAGCTCATCCTTTGATTTTTTTGTATTGAGTATTACGGTATAACCGTTTTTTGCAAATTCAAGTGCAGCGGCACGGCCTATACCCTTTGCCGAACCCGAAATAAACACAATTTTGCTCATAATTTCTCTCCTCACTTGCAATATTTTTCTATTAATGGTATCATAACTTATAGAGAGAAAAAATACAATATTTTTGTTTATTTTTATTGATGGTGTTGGTATGTTTAAATTTTTTGACGATAAACGTTTTATAAAAAATCTTGCTTTTTTGGCAATACCCATAATACTTAACGAGCTGTTGAATTCGGCCGTAAATATGCTGGATACTTTTATGATAGGCACTCTCGGTGAGGGGCCTGTGGCTGCCGTTGGTCTGGGTAATCAGATATTTTTTCTTTTTACTATTATTTCCTTTGGCATAAACAGCGGCACGGCAATATTTATGGGTCAGTTTGCGGGTAAAAACGATATGCAAAGCGTGCATAAAACCATCGGTCTTTCAATGCTGCTTACGGTCGGCGCTGCCGTTGTGTTTGCCTGCGCCGCCTTATTTATGCCGGATAAGATAATGCACATTTATTCAAAGGATAAAGCGGTAATTGCACTGGGCTGTGATTATCTGCGTACAATAGCGGTTTCTTATGTGTTTACGGCCGTAATAATGGTTTTCAACTCGGCGCTTAAGGTTACGGGCAACACAATGCAGCCTATGTTTACCACGTTTATTTCGTTTTTGATAAATTTTGCGGGCAATTACATATTTATAATACGGCTCGGTATGAGTGTGAGGGGTGCGGCGCTCTCCACCCTTATTGCAAGAAGCTGTGAATTGCTGCTTCAGCTTGTGCTTATGCTGACAAGAACAAGCCCTGTAATTACATCGCCAAAAAATTATTTTGCTTTGAGCAGGGAGTTTTGCAAGCCGTTTATAGGTGTTTCACTGCCGGTTGTCATAAACGAAGCCGTGTGGGCATTTGGCACGTCGGCATATAATATAGCCTATAAGTTCAGCGGAACGGTCGCACAGGCAGCTTTGCAGATAGCCACCACCGTGCAAAGCCTTTTCCTTGTGGCGGGCTTGGGCGTAGGTTCGGCATGTGCAATAATAATATCCAATGCCCTCGGCTCGGGAGATAAGGCTAAGGCGTTGGATAATTCCAAAAAATGTATTTTTTTCGGTGTTGTTGTAAGCGTTGTTATGGGCTGTATGCTTGCTGTCGCCTCACCTTTTATTGTAGGGCTGTTCAATGTGGACACATATGCCGCAGACAGCGCATATAAAATGCTTATTATTATTTCTGTCGGCATTATACTTAAAACCCTGACCTATATAACAATATGCGGCATATTGAGGAGCGGCGGCGATACAAAGTTCTGTCTTGTGCTGGAAAGCGGCTCTGTATGGCTTATAGGTCTGCCTATGGCATTTTTGGGCTCTGCCGGTTTGCATCTGCCTATTTATGTTACATTTGCCATGGTTTATATTGAGGAGCTGGTTAAGGCAGTTATAGCGTTAAAAAGAGTATCGGCAAATAAATGGCTGAGAACACTGGTATAGCGTGTATAAATTTAAGTAAATGCCGATCCGTATAAAATTAAAAAGGGTTTTGCCGCATTTAGCTGTCCACAGTCAAATACGGCAGTATATCAAAATTGTTTTAATCCTGAATTATTCGGTATTTCCATAATATAATTAATATATGAGCAGGAGTGAGGATATGGAAGATATGGAGAAAAATAAAAATAATGATTCCGGCTTTATGAGGGGGGTGCTGTTCGGCATACTGCTGACGGTTTGTGTTGCTTTGCTTGCAAGGAGCAGTGCTGTGCTGTACAGATATTTTGTAAAAGGAGAGATCAATTACGAAACAAAGGCAAAGCTTATTTACAATTTTCTTGAGTCCAATTATGTTGAGGATATAAATGAAAAGGATATGTATGAGGGCATTTATGCGGGTATGGTGTATAATACCACCGACAGATATTCCACATACATACCTGCCGACGCATATAAGAATTATTTGCAGAATACGCAGGGAGAGTATGTTGGCATAGGCATAGTCGTAGGCATAAATGAAAACAGCAAAATTGAGATAAAATATGTATATGAGGGTTCCTCGGCAGAAAAGGCAGGCATAATGCAAGGGGATATATTGGTGTCCGTTGAAGGTGTGGAAGCGGGATACGAAAACTATCAGGACATAGTTGACCTCATAAAGGGAGAGGAAGGCACGGAGGTAAATATTTCGGTTTACAGGCCTCAGCAGGCCCTTGATCTTGATATGACAGTAAAAAGGGTACATATAGATACACCTACCGTCTGCTCGGCAATGCTGGAGGACAATATAGGGTATATACGCATATCACAGTTTGAAGGCGTTACATACGACCAGTTCAAGACATCGTTTGACAAGCTTAAGGCAGACGGTATGGAGAGGATAATAGTAGATCTCAGGGATAACCCCGGAGGCTTGCTGACATCCGTAAGCAGCATACTGGATGAATTTTTGAGCGAGGGAGTAATAACCTATACCGAGGATAAAAACGGCAACAGAGAATATGAGTATTCCACGGGGGACGGCATTGATATGCCTATGGCAGTGCTGGTAAATGCTTCAAGCGCATCCGCATCGGAGCTTTTCAGTGCCGCTGTACAGGACAGAGGCATAGGCGAGGTAGTGGGTGTGACCACATACGGCAAGGGAGTTGTGCAGACCACATATCCTTTAAGCGACGGCAGTGCCCTTAAAATCACCACGTCAAGATACTATACGCCAAACGGTATCTGCATTGACGGTATAGGTGTAAAGCCGGATTATGAAGCAGAAGCGGCACCGGATTTTAGTATGCCTTACCTTGCAAAGGACGAGGCCGAGTTTGCCGAAAACGATCTTCAGCTTGAAAAGGCTGTTGAGGTAGTCAAAAACAAATGATGTCCGAGGGATTTTGTTATGGAAAAAATCAAGGCTTTTTTGTACAGATATTTTAAACTTAAAGAGCATAATACAGGCATACGCAGGGAGCTTATGGCGGGTGCAACCAACTATTTTACCATTATTTATATTTTGCTGCTTGTACCCGAAATAATGCTTACAGCTTTTGCAGGTGCATTTGATGCAAACGGTAATCTAATACCGGGTGCAGTCGTTTTTGACGGTATGACTGCCGAACAGCTTTTGGCAGCCATTACCGCAATAAGCTTTATAATGGCAGGGATAGGCTCAATAGCTATGGGTGTTATAATAAATGTGCCGTTTATACAGGGACCGTCTATAACAATAACTACCTTTGCCGCATATACCATATGTATGGGCTACGGTTACAGCTATCCGCAGATGCTTGCCATAGTTTTTCTTTCGGGAATATGCTTTTTTATACTTTCGGTAACGGGGCTGGAGTTTAAGATACACAGAGCCATACCCGTTAACCTTAAATATGCCGTTACGGCAGGCGTGGGGCTTTTTATAGCCTTTACAGGGCTAAGAAAGGCTCATATAATAGAATCCGACCCGTCAAGCCTGCTTAAGATATTCAGCTTTTCGGAGTTTTCAAACTCCAATACGTTAAGCGCCTATCTGGCACTTTTTGGTGTTGTCATAATTGCGGTCATGATAAAAAAGCATATACACGGTGCCATTTTTATAGGCAAAATGCTTTGCATTGCAGCCGCAATACCGCTTGGCCTTATACATATGCCCGAGAGGGGCATTTCATACATAGATATACCCATAGAAAAGCTTTGCTGCAATATCGAGTTCAGGGGATTATTGGATATTTCAAGCACAAAGGCGTTTTTGCTGTCGTTTTTGTCGGTTGCCGTAGTAGTGCTGTCTATATGTATTATGGACGTATTTGAAACCATAAGCGTTATAATAGCAACGGATACATTTACGGATGTAAATACGGGCGAAGCTCCTGTCAAAAAACGCATACCGCAGATACTGGAGCTGGATTCGATAACGACCGCCGCAGGCGCCCTTATGGGCTCGCCCACAGTTTCGACCTATGCGGAGAGCACCACAGGTATAATAGAGGGCGGCAGAACGGGGCTTACCGCTGTATTTACGGGCATAATGTTTCTTTTGTCCATAGTTGTATCCCCGCTTATGTCCATGATACCCTCCGCAGCAACCGCAACAACGCTGATAATGGCAGGCGTGCTCATGATGGGAGTTATAAAATATATAGATTTTGAAAATATCACCGAGGCAGTGCCTGCGTTTATGGCAATGATACTTATGCCTCTTACGGGCAGCATGCTTGCCGGTGTTTCAACGGGTATAGCGCTTTATGCCATAATCCATTTGTTTGCGGGAGAGGCAAAAAAAGCAGATACGCTTTTGTACATAATTACGCTGTTTTTTGCTTTAGCCATATGGATAACCGCCAGGTGAGCGGTTAAACAATGTTAAAAATGCCTATCAATACAATAATTGTGCCGGAGAGGAGCGTACACACCCCGGTGTCCGTATCCTTGCCTATAAGCCTGCCGAGTTTTATGCCTGCGCTCATAAAAGCAAGCTGCATTAGCATTGCGGCAGCAGGCAGTAAAAAGCAGTAAGGTATGCTGCCGGCACCTATACATATACCTATAGAATCAAGCGAAAGAGCCGTTCCCAGGAAGAAAGCCTCTGCCGCATCTATACTGCCCGATCTGTCCGGGTCGCTTTCATACGGTGAGCGTATTATATTCACCGTGCGGCTTTGAGATGTATCGGGCTTTTTTCCGCTCTGCACAATGATCCAAAGCCCCATGGCTATAAGTATTATTCCGCTTATCAGATGTCCGCATTTTTCGGGCAGGAGCATATATAAGCCGCTGCCTGCGGCAGATGCAAGGCTTATTATTACAAAGCCGGTCATGCAGGTTATAAGTGCGGCTGTCCTGTCAAGCTTAATGCTTCTTACACCCAAGGAAATACCAAGCCCTGCGGCGTCAATGCTCATTGCTGCGGATAAGAGTATAACTGTCAGCAATACTATCACCTCGTTTGTATAGTATGCGGCAGCTGTGTTTTTTGTGATTGTTTACAGACAAATAAAATTGCCTGTTTGTCGGTAATATTTTACCGCCTGTCCCAATATAATGTTATAACCGCCGATAAACATATCAGGAATAGGAGTGGTAAAATGAACAATTTTCACAGCCATACAGTTAAGGAATGTGTAAAAGCAATGGGCAGCAGCCTTATTAACGGCTTAAGCACGGAGGAAGCGGAAAAACGTTTGCAGCGTGACGGTCCGAACCGACTAAGGGAACAGAAAAAAAGGTCTGTTTTGCTCTGTTTTATATCTCAATTCAAGGATTTTATGGTAATTGTGCTGATAGCAGCAGCCTTTATAAGCTTTTTTATCGGGCTGTACAGCGGCAGCGGCTTTGCGGATCCCATAATAATAATGGCAATAGTTATACTCAATGCCGTAATAGGCGTTGTGCAGGAGAGCAAGGCGGAAAAGGCTATTGAGGCATTAAAGCAGCTTACTATGCCGCATTGCAGCGTAAAGCGTGACGGCAGATTTAGGGATATTGAAACGGACAAGCTGGTTGTGGGTGATATAATAAGGCTCTCACAGGGGAACCGTGTGCCTGCGGATTGCCGCATAACAGAGGCATATTCCCTCAAGGTAACGGAGGCAAATCTTACCGGAGAAGCCGTGCCTGCGGACAAGCTGGCGGACGGTGTACTGCCCGAGGATACGCCGCTTGGCGAGCGCTGCAATATGCTTTATATGGGCACGGGTATAGTAATGGGCAGATGTGAGGCGGTCGTATGTGCAGTGGGTATGAACAGTGAAATGGGCAATATAGCCGATATGCTCTCCGATACGGATAACGACCCTACCCCTCTCCAGCAAAGGCTTAATGTTACTGGCAGGCTGCTTGGCATAGGAGCGCTTTTTATATGCTTTGTTATATTTGTTATAGGTATAGTACGTGATATGCCGTTTTTTGAAATGTTTATGACCTCTGTCAGTCTTGCCGTAGCGGCAATACCGGAGGGGCTGCCCGCAATAGTTACAATAGTGCTGGCAATAGGTACCAAAAGGATGGCGCAGAGGCGTGCCGTTGTGAGAAAGCTGCCTGCTGTTGAGGCTCTCGGCAGTGCAACTGTTATATGCTCCGATAAAACGGGTACACTTACCCAAAATAAAATGGCTGTATCGGAGATAAGCTCTTCCGACAGGCACCTGATGCTCACGCTTATGGCTTTATGCAACGACAGTGAACTGTCGGAGGACGGCTCGATCAGCGGTGAACCTACCGAAAATGCACTTGCCGAGGCAGCCTTGGCTGAGGGTATAGATAAAAACTATGCAGAAAGCCTGCATCCGAGGATAGGAGAATATCCGTTTGACTCCTCGCTCAAACGTATGACCACAATACACGGCTATGGGGATACAAGGCGCTGTATAACCAAGGGTGCGCCCGAAAATGTACTTATGCTTTGCACTCATTATCTTGTAAACGGCAAAGCCGTACCGCTCAATGATGACGCAAGGCAGAGAATACTGGCGGAAAATGCGGTTATGTGCGGCAAAGCACTGCGTGTACTCGCAGCCGCATATAAGGACATAAAATCGGACTGCGGCAGCAGGGAATATGCCGAATACGGTCTTATATTCTGCGGCCTTGCAGGCATAATGGATCCTCCTAGGCCCGAGGTAAAGGCAGCGGTTGAAAAATGCCGCAAAGCGGGTATACGCCCCGTTATGATAACAGGCGACAACACCGCAACAGCCTCGGTCATTGCCCAGCGTATCGGTATACTCAGGCAAGGGGATATGGTCATATCGGGTACAGAGCTGGACAGACTTAACGATGAACAGCTCGGTGCGGTAATAGATAACTGCAGTGTGTTTGCAAGGGTGAGCCCTGCCCATAAAGTAAGGATAGTAAAGCTGCTGCGTTCAAGGGGCGAGATAGTTGCAATGACAGGCGACGGCATAAACGATGCGCCTGCGCTTAAGGCAGCGGATATAGGCTGCGCTATGGGCATAACGGGTACCGATGCGGCAAAGGGAGCAGCCGATATAGTGCTTACGGACGATAATTTTGCCACAATAGTTGAGGCTGTGCATGAGGGAAGAAATATATATGAAAATATAAAAAAATCGGTGCATTTTCTCTTATCAAGCAACATAGGCGAAATAATTACGGTATTTGCCGCAATGGTGATGGGGTTTTCGGCACCGCTGCTGCCGATACAGCTTTTGTGGGTCAATCTGGTGACGGATTCCCTGCCTGCAATTGCGCTTGGCTTTGACCCGTGCGATGAGGATATTATGCTGAGAAAGCCGCAAAGGAACAACTCACTTTTTACAAAGGCGCTATGGCTGAGGATAGGCCTTGAAGGTGCAATGATAGGTATGCTTGCGCTTTTGGCATTTGCCGTTGGCAAGGTTATTTACAATGACCCCTGCGTAGGACGCACCATGTCTTTTGCGGTGCTCAGCATATCACAGCTTGTGCATGCTTTTAATATGTGCAGCGAGCATTCCCTGTTCCATATAAATCCTCTCGGCAATAAATATCTTGTGGGGGCATTTATAATAGGCACCGTTATGCAGGCAGGCGTTATACAGCTGCCTTTTGCCGCGGAAATTTTCAGGGTAACCGCATTAAGCAGCATACAATGGCTTTGTGTAATTATGCTGTGCCTTATGCCTGTTGTTATAGTCGAGATGGAAAAACGCTTCAACAGCTGAGAATATATTACTTTATTTACGAATATATTTATATATATATAAGCTTTACAAGAGGTGATAAAATGGAAAAAAGACATTATAAAGGGAGAAGGACAACAAAATACAGGCACAGCTCCGCAAGAAACAGGGGAATCGACAGGCAGAACAGCTACTTTTTTATAAAAGCAAATATTTGCCTTGGCGTAATAATATGCACCCTTGCAGCCGTATCGCTTGAAAGCGAAAAGGCAGAGCTGGCAGCGGAAAAGCTTTCGGCTCTGATAGGTACAAATATGACGGGTGAGGAGCTTGCGGAAAAGGGGAGCAGCATAATTGCCGCAATAAAAGGGGACGGAGGCATATATACCTTTGCAGGAGAAAAGGAGCATATTAAGCTGAACGATGAGATCATAGCGGAAATAGACAGCAGGAGCGGTATTTATGAGCAGAATAACAAGGGAGCGCCGCAGAACAATGGGTCGCCCCTGTCAGGGGAGTGATAACCTCGTACTACGGTGAGCGCACAGACCCGTTCGGTTCGGGTGAGGAGCTGCATAACGGCATTGATATAGGTGTCCCTATGGGTACGGAGGTATGTGCGGCAAGCAGCGGAGTGGTCACCGAGGTGGGCTCGTCGCAGAGCTGGGGCAATTATCTCAGATACAGGGCAGACGACGGAAAAACGGTTATATATGCTCATCTTGACAAGGTGCTTGCAGAGGAAAACGACAAAATAAAACAGGGTGATACCGTAGCGGTTTCGGGCTGCACCGGAGCTTCAACAGGCCCGCATCTGCACTTTGGCGTATATGAAAACGGAGAAAGCATTGACCCTATGACAGTTACCAAGGAGAGTGATTACAGAGCAGATCAATTTGGAGAGTGAAAATATTGAGTTTTAAAATAAAGGGCTTTAGTGTAAATCTGAAGCCCTCGTTTTTTGTTATGTGTGCCCTGCTTACGGCAGCAGGCTGCGGCAGGCTTTTGTGTGTGCTTATTTTTTCGGTGACCCTGCACGAGGCTGGGCATATATGTGCGGCAATGCTTTGCGGCATAAGACCGGAGGGTATACTCATTACGCCTATAGGTCAGCAGGCATATATAAACGGTATTGAAAGGATAAGCTTTTTCAGGCGTATGGTCATTGTACTGGCAGGGCCTGCGGTAAATATTGCGCTTTATTTGATCTTTGGCAGCAGAATAAATATGGCGCTGTTTTTATTTAATATGCTGCCTGCATATCCTCTTGACGGAGGCAGATTTTTACACTATATACTGGGCTACTGCCTGGGCGTACTCAGGGCAAACAGGGTGCAAAGCTTTTTAAGCAAGGGTATTGCCGTGGCGCTGTTTGTGCTGGGCTTTGTACAGACGATACTGTATTTTGGCAATATAAGCCTTTTGTGCATAGGTTTTTATCTCATAAAAATAAACAGGCAGGAGTATATAAATATGACCTTTGCCTTTTATCGCAGCGTAATGTACCGCAGCGATAAAAAGGTGCTGTCGGTAAGGGGAATAATGGCGGGTGAAGGTATATGCCTTAAAACCATTGTATACCGCCTTGGATGGGATTACTATACAATAGTGTATGTGCGCAGCGGCAATAAAAGCATATGTATAGGTGAGGAGGAGCTTATTGCATATATTATGAAGGAAAATATCAACCACAGGCTTAAGGATATTGTTAAAAGCGGATATAATTATAGCAGTTGCAATTGCGGGGGAAATGATATATAATTAAACTGTAATTTATGCTTCACAGGCATAGGGAGGATAAAAAATGAAAAAATACATCAGGATAACTGCGGCAGCCCTGGCTTTAATGTTAGCCGTATCGGGCTGCGGAGATAATAAAAGCAACAATGAGGAAAAGGAGCCTGCCGTGCAGGAGGACAGCAGGCAGGATATGCTTGCCGACAGGCTTGACGAGCTTGGTGCGGATATAACCTCTCTTAAGCAAAGGGCAGAGGAGTGCTATGATAAGGGGCTTATTGACGAGGATAAATATAATGAGATAATGCAGCTTGATGATATGTTAGCCGATATAGGCAGCGATGGAACGGATGAAAATATACTTAAATACAATCAGCTCAAAAACCTTATAGACGAGCTTAAGTATGATCTGTCGGCTGCGGAGGATCCGCATAAGACCGATGAGGATACGGCACTTACATCCCTTATGGAATGTATAGAGCAGTCGGAGGAAAGTATTGTCGGTGCGCATGACAGAGGTGTGCTGCCCGATGACAGATATGAATTGTTTAACCAATATAAGGCAGAGGTCAAGGGATATATCGACGGCACAGCCGAGAGGGGCGATGCTCTGCTTGACAGGCTTGCCGAAATACGCTCCGATATAACTACGATGGCATCGCAATCCGAGGCGGATAACGAAACCATCGACAAGCTTCTGGAGGAGCCTGTAACGGTTGAGGACAATACAGAGATGGAGGAGCTGGTTTCCAATTATCTTGAGCTGCAGTCCGAGGTGCAGGATAAGGTGGACGGCGGTGAACTGCCGGAGGATAAACTGGTTGAACTTTTAAATATAGGTATTGATGTTGTTAAGGTAAAGGAGGCGCTGCAAACAGGCGATATTACGGATGAAACACGCCAGACTATGCGTGATAGCAGTGCCAAACTGAAAACCTACGCCGAGGGGATAGGCTCGGACAAGGCACAGTATTTTGAGTAGTAAGCCATATATGTCAGCATAAAATATATGTATTAAAAAATATCAGCCGCCGTTCACAATTGAACGGCGGCTGAATTTTTTTATCCGCAATAAAAATCATCGGGCAAAATAAGTCTGTAATCATTTTCGGGATATTTTGCCATAAGCTTATTCATAGTGACCTCGGCACTTAAAAAGTTGTCGAAGGCTTTTATTATTTTGCCGCTGTTTATTTCCGTAAGCTTAATTACCATAGGAGAGTATTTAAGTATTTTATTGCAGCAGATACGACATTTACCCTCGTATTCACTTTCCTGAAGAGTAAATTCTGTTACGGTATAGTACTCTGTACCTCCCATATATGAATGCTCGATTCTTGTGGTGCATTTGCCGAATTCTTCCTCAGCGGCAGCCCTGTCGGCATAGCTTTTGCGTACCAATGGCTCGTTTTCAATATATTCAAGTGTACATCCCTTTATTATATTGTAGCGCAGGCCGAGGTTTATTTTAGCTGTGTTTTGTACAATGTCGTATTTTATCATATAATGTATTCCCCAATATTAATGTCTGTTATACAGGTCACATAAATATCTTAAACCGTCGGCGGTTTCGTCGGTCAAATCTCCCTGCCTGAAACGGAACTGCCAGTTGCCGCTTGCAACACCGGGGGTATTCATCCTTGCTTCGCTGCCGAGGCACAGTATATCCTGAAGCGGAATGATGCAGTACTTTGCACAGGACGATATTGCAAGCCTTATCATATCCCAGCTGATGTCGTTGCCGGAGATATTCATAAGACGTCTTGCATAATCACGGCACTGCTCGTTTGTGCTGTCGTACCATCCCTTTGTTGTATCGTTGTCGTGAGTACCGGTATAAACAACAAAGTTATCGCTTGTGTAATTGTGAGGCAGATAGGCGTTACCGTGGTTGTCAAATGCAAACTGCAGTATTTTCATACCGGGCAGACCGAGCTCATCTCTGAGCATACCGACCTCCGGGTTAAGGTCGCCCAGATCCTCGGCAATTATGTCAAGCGAACCGAGCTTGTTTTTTATAGCGTCAAAAAGCTCTCTCTGAGGGCCCTTTTTCCATTTGCCTTTTACGGCATTTTCCGAGCCATAGGGTATCGCCCAGTAGCTCTCAAATGCTCTGAAGTGGTCTATGCGCACTATATCCACAAGCTTAAGCACGCTTTCCACACGTTTTATCCACCATTGGTAATCGGTTTTTTTATGGTATGCCCAATTATACAGAGGATTGCCCCAAAGCTGTCCCTCTGCACTGAAATAATCCGGCGGAACACCTGCCACCTCGGTAGGGAAGCCCTTTGCATTTATATGGAACAGCTCTCTTTCAGCCCATGTATCTGCGCTGTCGGCAGCCACAAATATAGGTATGTCACCTATAAGGGATATGCCCTTGTCGTTTGCATATGCCTTAAGCTCCTCCCATTGCTTAAAGAAAATATACTGTATAAACTTATAGTAGCTTATGTCGTCGCTTAAAAGCTTTGTATATTTTTTTATTGCCTCCTCCTCACGGTTTTTTATCTCATCCGGGAAGGAGTTCCAGCAGGCACCGTAATAGCAGTCCTTGGCTCCGTTTTCTCCGAGGCTTTTTACGGTTTGTCTGTAGTAGGATTTAAATTCCTTTGTTTCATATTCAAATTTACGCTTTTGTATAAAATAGTTTTTGAGCGCCATAAACAGGGCGTAGTCGTTTATCCAAAAGGCGTTTTTTCGGCAAAAGCTCTTATAGTCCTTATCTCCCTTTTCAAGAGATCTAAAGTTTGCGTGAGCCTTTTTAAAAAGTCCCTCTTTATAGCTCTGTACAGCGCCAAAGTCTACCTTGTCGTCATTAAAGGCAGGTGTGCTGCTTATATCCTCATCGGATAAAAGTCCGTCTTCAACAAGCAGCTCCGGGCTTATCATAAGAGGATTGCCCGCAAAGGCGGAAAAACTCTGATAAGGTGAATCTCCGAAGCCTGTATGTCCGAGCGGAAGTATCTGCCACAAGCTTTGCCCGGATTTTTCAAGAAAATCAACAAAGCTGTAAGCGGATCTTCCAAGGTCGCCTATACCGTATTTGCCGGGTAACGATGTGGGGTGTAATAAAATTCCACATTTTCTCATAATAGATCACATCCTTAATAATATAATGTCCTTTATTTATTATAAATCATTAGGCAAATATTATCAATTATAAATTAAATTTATCTACGCATAATAAGCTTGAAATAAAAATCAGTAAGGAGGATTATTATGAAGCTTAAGTTAATTCCGCTGCTGATAGCGCTTACAATGACTACTGCCTGCTCGGGCAGGAACGGCGGCGGTGCGGATACAAACAACAATACCGAAGCAACTACCGAGAACCAAGCCTCGGAGGGTGAAAACACCGGGGAGGAAACAACTCTTACCGATACCCATATTACCGACTCGGATGTCAATACGGAATCCGATTCGATAGTGGGACAGGACGACCTTGATGACAGCGAGGGCAGCAATATAGGCAATGCGGCAGATGACGTAGGCAACGCTGCAGAGGATATAGGTCAGGGCGCAGGCGATGCTGCAGCCGATATAGGCAAGGGCGCAGGTGATGCTGCAGGTTCAATAGCCAACGGCATTGGCGATCTTTTCGGGGGCAACGGTACAGACGGAACAAAAAGCCGATAATATATAAGGAGGTGTTTTGCGGCTTATCGGCATACACCTCCTTGTACATATTGCTATATGCGGTTTTTTATTATAAGCAGTTTATTGTCACCCTTTTGAAATTCATATTCGGTTTGTTTTATTTCAATATCGTAATTACGGTCGAAATATTTTATAACATCCGATATAAGCTCTGTTTTGTTTGCATCCAGATCGACTATAGGAAAAATCCTTATCTCATCGCATACCCTTAGCATTTCGGTCATAGCCTGTATGTGAAAGTCATACCCAAGGGATGTATACATCAGCAAAAAGTGAGAGCTTAAGCCTATATCAAAGGCATGGGTTTCATAAGGCAGTTTTTCGGGCAGCTGATGATATATGTAGCGCCCTTCAAACCTGTCGTTTTCAAAATCGTCAAGGAACAGGCGCATGGCGGACATACGCACATTTTCAAGTTCGTCAAGGCTTTTGATGTGAGTCCATACATAATTTTCGGTATTTTCCCTCATTTGCTGCATTACTATGCTGCGTGCCTCTTCAATGCGCTTTCGTAGCTCATCTGCACTAAATTGATATATGGGGTCAAACGATGTAATGTCATACCCCAGCTTTGACGCCTCGTAATTAAAAGAGGCAGGGCCGTCGCCAAAGCCTGCAATTTTCTTTTTTAAATCATTGTCATCCAATGCAAACATAAGTTTATATTCGTAAAAATTTCTGCCCCAAGGCACAACGCTGCTAAGCTTGAATGCCATTTGCTTTGCCTCCCTTACCGTTTATGATTTAAGGTTCCCTTTCCGCATATCTCAGCTTTACTCCGATAATTTTTTTGACCGATCTGTCTATGCGTTCAACACTTATTTCTCCCGAGTTTACCGCATTAAGCACGCCATTGTATGCGGCATTAAAGTCCTGAGGCATAAGCAGCATATCTGCGCCTGCTTTGACTGCCGTAACGGCTGCCGTATCGGGTGCGTATAAATCGGTAAGCGCCTGCATTGACAGAGAATCGGTTATTATTATGCCGTTAAATTTAAGCTTGTCTATAAGTATATCGTTTATAATTTTGTCGGAGATGGATGCGGGTGTATTGTCGCCCGTTATATTCGGCAGTGAAAAATGCCCCACCATTATAAAGTCGGCATGGTTGTCAATAGCGTCAATAAAGGGCAAAAGCTCACATTGCAAAAGCTCATCATAGGTTTTGTCGGTGTATGCAAAGCCTTCGTGTGTGTCGCCCTCTGTTGCACCGTGCCCGGGGAAGTGCTTGTAACACGATAATACCCCGTTGTCATTAAGCCCTTCGGATACCCGATGTGCCATTTCCGATACAAGATCGGGGTCGCTGCCGAAGCTCCTGTATCTGACCACCTGATTTTCGGTATTGGTGAGTACATCGGCAACAGGCGCAAAATCAAGGTTAAAGCCATAATCAGAGAGATATTTGCCCAATGTATCGCCTGCCTCATATGCCTTTTGCATATCACGGCTTTCACCCACAGCCGACATATTGCCGACATAGGGCACGGTTATATTTTCACTTGACGCAAGCCTTGCAACCGTGCCTCCCTCCTCATCGATGCCTATAAAAAGAGGTACGGGACATACTTCCTCCGCAAACTGTTTTGTATTTGCTATCATTTGCTTTGTTTGTTCTTCGCTGACGGTGTTTTTTGTAAAGTATATAATACCGCCTACGGGGTGCGCACAGAGAGCATTTTTTGTCATCTCGCCTGCCTCCGTGACATTATCCGAGCCTGTAAGCGCCTCGGGTGTTATAAAAAACAGTTGGTTAATTTTTTCCTCCAAGGTCATATTTGCAAGCAGCTCGTCTACACGTTGGCAAAATTCCTTTTCTGCCTTTTCCTCAGGGCTTTCCAAATCAGCGGTGGTCATCTCTGTATTATTTTCAACCGCTGCGGCAGAAGGTGCGGACGCCGTTCCTCCATTGTTGCTTTGCGAGTTAAATACAATTGCGGTAAAGTATATTGCAGCGACCGACAATAATATTACAGCGGCAATGGTTCCCGTTATTTTAAGAGGATCTTTGTTTTTTCCGTTCATATTATTTTTTGTTTGCATTTTTAAGTATAAGAGCTATCTTGACGCATTCAATACATATTACCATGGTGTAATCGCCCTTTTCTATTATGTAGGGTTCACCGTCACGGCGCACGATTACAGCCTCACGGGGCTTTTCGTCCTCCTTGCCGTAGCCGACAAAATATGTACCGTCAAGGCTGCGTATATACCACGAGGCATTTGTTGCGGTTTTTACAAAAAAATCGTCCTTACAGCCAAAATAACTCATAAGATTGTTTTTAGCCTGTATAAATTCGGGTATGTATTTTTTCACATGCTTTCTCCTTGAAATTATGTATTTGGCTTTTAAAGGATAAGCCATAACCGTATATCAATTGCTGTTATCTTCAAGCAGCTTTTTTAAAAATCTGCCTGTGTGTGACGCCTCGCAGCGGCATATTTCCTCGGGTGTACCTGCCGCAACAAGTCTGCCTCCGCCATCGCCGCCCTCGGGGCCAAGGTCGATCACATAATCGGCGGTTTTTATAACATCAAGGTTGTGTTCTATGACCACAACGGTGTTTCCGCCATCTGTGAGCCGCTGTATTATGTCGATCAGCTTGCGGACATCATAGCTGTGAAGCCCTGTTGTTGGCTCGTCAAGCACATATATTGTCTTACCTGTGCTGCGCTTGCTAAGCTCTGTGGCAAGCTTTACCCTTTGTGCCTCTCCGCCCGAAAGAGTGGTGGAGCTTTGTCCAAGCTTTATATAGCCCAGTCCTACGGCTTTTATGGTTTCGAGCTTTGCTTTTAAGCGAGGCAGATTTTCAAAAAAGATAAGCGCCTCGTCAACCGTCATATCCAATACATCCGATATGGTCTTACCCTTGTATTTAACCTCAAGGGTTTCCCTGTTGTAGCGTTTGCCTCCGCATACTTCACACGGTACAAAAATATCGGGCAAAAAGTGCATTTCAATTTTGATTATACCGTCGCCGGTGCATGCCTCACATCTGCCGCCCTTTGTGTTAAAGCTGAATCGTCCTTTGCCGAATCCCCTTATTTTTGCCTCCGGCGTTTGTGCAAAAATATCTCTTATCATGTCAAACAGCCCGGTATATGTGGCAGGATTTGAGCGGGGTGTTCTGCCTATGGGGCTTTGGTCTATGGCAATTACCTTGTCCAGGTTTTCAAGCCCAGTAATATCCTTGCATTTGCCGGGACGTGTTTTGGCACGGTTGAGGTTTTTGGCAAGATATTTGTATAAAACATGGTTTACAAGCGAGCTTTTGCCCGAACCCGATACACCCGTTACGCATATAAATGTGCCCAGCGGAAAGCTTACGTCGATATTTTTAAGGTTGTTTTCCGAGGCACCCTTTACGGTAATAAATTTTCCGCTGCCCTTTCTGCGTTCGGCGGGTACGGCAATTGTTTCCCGTCCGCTAAGGAAAGCGCCCGTAACGGATCTTTCGCATTTAAGTATGCCGTCGTATTCACCCGAATAAACTATTTCGCCGCCGTTTATGCCCGCATAAGGCCCTACATCGACAATATGATCGGCAGATCTCATTGTATCCTCGTCATGCTCTACAACAATGAGTGTATTGCCGAGTTCCTGCAAATGACGGAGTGTGTTTAAAAGCTTGCAGTTATCTCTCTGGTGCAGCCCTATACTTGGCTCGTCCAGTATATAAAGCACACCCATAAGCCCCGAGCCTATCTGCGTTGCAAGCCTTATACGCTGTGATTCTCCGCCAGAAAGTGTGCCTGCGGTGCGGGCAAGGGTGAGGTATTCAAGCCCTACGGATGCCAAAAAATCAAGCCTTGCTTTGATCTCGTTGAGGATAGCTTCTCCTATGGCAAGCTGCCTTGGTGTAAAATTTTGCTCGTTAAAAAAGCTTATTATGTTTTTAATTGACATCTCTGTCAGATCCGATATGCTTTTACCGCCTATGGTGACGGCAAGCACCTCGGGCTTAAGACGTTTGCCGCCGCAGGTAGGGCAGGTTATATCCGTCATATACTGCTCGTATTCCTCCTGAGCGATTTCGCTGCCCGATTCCTTATATCTTCTCATAAGGTTGTTTATTATACCCTCAAATTGATAGGGATAATATTTTACTTTTCCGCCGCTTGTATATGCAACATCAATTATTTCGTTGTCACCGTTCATAAGTATTTTGCGTACTTCGGGGGAAAGCTCCTTATACGGGGTATCCATGCTGAAACCGTATTTTTCCGAAAGAGCGGTGACAAGGGAGTTGCTCATTGTACCGACAGAACCGATGGAATTCCATCCGTTTACACATATTGCGCCCTCGTTAAGGCTCAAATCCTTATTGGGGACTATAAGATCCTCATCAAATATAAGCTTTACGCCCAGACCCGTACAATCGGGGCAGGCGCCGCTCGGGTTGTTGAACGAAAAAAGACGAGGCTCTATTTCCTCAATGTTAATGCCGCATTCGGGGCAGGAAAAGCTTTGGCTGAAGATCATATCTCCGGAGCCTGCAGCATCAACTATAAGCAGACCGCCCGAAAGCGCACACACCGTTTCAATAGAGCTTGTAAGCCTTTGCTGTATTTTCGGCTTTACCACAAGCCTGTCAACAATTATCTCAATGGAGTGCTTTTTGTTTTTGTCAAGCTTTATCTCCTCCCCCAAATCGTACAGGCTTCCGTCTATCCTTGCTCTTACATATCCGCTGCGCTTTGCGTCCTCCAGCAGCTTTGTATGCTCGCCCTTTCTTGCACGCACAACGGGCGCAAGGAGCTGTATTTTTGTACCCTCTGGCATTTCAAGTATTTTATCTACTATCTGGTCGATAGTTTGCTTTTTTATTTCCCTGCCGCATTTTGGACAGTGAGGTATGCCTATGCGTGCAAAAAGCAGCCTGAAATAATCGTATATTTCGGTAACGGTGCCGACTGTGGAACGAGGGTTTTTGTTTGTGGTTTTCTGGTCTATGGATATAGCGGGAGAAAGACCGTCTATGCTTTCGACATCGGGCTTTTCCATCTGACCGAGAAACATGCGTGCATATGAGGAAAGGCTCTCCACATAACGCCTTTGTCCCTCGGCATATATTGTGTCAAAGGCAAGGCTGGATTTGCCCGAGCCGCTTACGCCCGTAAATACTATAAATTTGTCACGGGGTATCTCAAGGCTGACATTTTTAAGGTTATTTTCTTTTGCTCCTTTAATAATAATTTTTTTGCTTTCCATTTTTATCTACCTGTGCTTATATCAAAGATAATTTTTTCAGTTCTATAATTTCATCCCTAAGCTGTGCAGCGGTTTCAAATTCAAGCTCGGCAGCAGCCCTGCGCATCTGCTTTTCAAGCGAGGCAATGTTTTTTAAAAGCTCGTCACGGCTCATAGACTCGGGATCCTTTTCAAGATGCTTATATTTTTTTCCTTCGACCGCTTCGGTGGCACGTATGATGTCATATACCTTTTTAATAATGGTTTTTGGCACAATGCCGTGTTCTTTGTTATACTGCTCCTGTATGCTGCGGCGGCGGTTGGTTTCCGTTATGGCTTTACGCATTGAGTCTGTAACCGTATCGGCATACATAATAACACGCCCGTCCGAGTTTCTTGCGGCACGGCCTATGGTCTGTATAAGCGATGTTTCCGAGCGCAAAAAGCCCTCCTTATCGGCATCGAGTATGGCAATAAGGCTTACCTCGGGTATATCAAGCCCCTCCCTTAAAAGGTTGATGCCTACAAGCACGTCAAACACATCAAGACGCAGATCCCTGATAATTTCAAGCCTTTCCAGCGTATCTATGTCCGAGTGGAGGTATTTTACCCTTATACCTGCCTCACGCAGATAGTCTGTAAGATCCTCTGCCATCTTTTTGGTAAGCGTGGTCACAAGTATTTTTTGCTTTTTTTTGATTATCTTGTTTATTTCGCTTAAAAGGTTATCTATCTGACCCTTTATGGGACGTACCTCAACTATGGGGTCAAGCAGACCCGTAGGGCGTATTATCTGCTCTATGGTAGCCTCGCTGTGGGCAGCCTCATATTTGTTTGGCGTTGCGGAAACAAAGAGCATTTGCTTTATTTTCCCCTCAAACTCCTCAAATTTAAGGGGTCTGTTGTCCAGAGCGGACGGCAGACGAAAGCCGTAATCCACAAGGCTTGTTTTTCGTGATCTGTCGCCGTTGTACATTGCGCCTATCTGAGGTATTGTAACATGTGATTCGTCAACTATTATCAAAAAATCATCGGGAAAGTAATCTATAAGGGTGTGAGGCATACTGCCGGGCGCTCTGCCGTCCAGGTGCCTTGAATAGTTTTCAATACCGGAGCAAAAGCCCATCTCCTGTATCATTTCCATATCATAGTTTGTGCGCTGCAAAAGCCTTTGAGCCTCCAGAAGCTTGTCCTGACTTTTCAGCTCCTTAACACGCTCGTCAAGCTCTTCGCCGATGGTGCGCAGGGCTCTTTTGAGGTTATCGCCCGAGGTGACATAATGAGATGCGGGAAATATGGAAACATGGTTTCTTTTGCCTGTGACCTCTCCCGTAAGTACATTTATTTCGGTTATACGGTCTATCTCGTCACCGAAAAACTCTATCCTTATAGCGGTTTCGGTGCTTTCCGCAGGAAATACCTCCACAACATCTCCCCTTACTCTGAAGGTGCCTCTCACAAAATTGAGGTCGTTGCGGTTGTACTGTATTTCAACAAGCCTTTTAAGCACAGCATCCCTTTCCCACACCATACCGGGGCGGATAGAAAGAGTCATTGTGCGGTAGTCTATGGGCGCACCAAGACCGTATATGCAGCTGACGCTTGCCACAATAATAACATCCCGTCTTTCCGACAGGGCGGATGTAGCCGAATGGCGCAGCTTGTCTATTTCGTCGTTTACGGCGCTGTCCTTTTCTATATATGTGTCGGTCTGCGGAACATACGCCTCCGGCTGATAATAATCATAGTAGGATACAAAGTATTCCACCGCATTGTTTGGGAAAAAAGCCTTAAACTCGTCGTAAAGCTGTGCGGCAAGCGTTTTGTTGTGAGCAATAACAAGTGTAGGCTTATTGAGCCTTTCAATTATATTTGCCATTGTAAAGGTTTTTCCGCTGCCCGTAACGCCGAGCAGAGTCTGAAATTTTTTTCCGTTTAAAAATCCCTCCGACAGGCTCTCAATAGCATACGGCTGATCGCCTGTAGGCTTATATTCGGATACGACCTTAAAATCCATATAATCACCTGTAAAATCAGCAAATAGTATCAATATCGTAGGGTGTCATCTGGTATACGCAATTCAACCAGTTTGTGTACAGCAGCGAGCTATGCGCCTTCCACAATGATATGACCTCCTTTTGAGGGTCATCATCCTTGAAGTAATGGCGGGGAATAGCCACATCAAGCCCCTTTTCCTTATCTCTGAAATATTCGTTTTTGAGCGTTTCCGAATCATATTCGGAATGACCCATAACAAATATCTGTCTGAAGCTTTCGTTTGCCACTATATATACGCCCGATTCGTCCGATTCGGAAAGTATGCTCAGCTCGGGCACCTTTTCAATATCGGCTTTTCTGACCTCGGTATGACGGGAATGGGGCACATAAAAAATGTCGTCAAAGCTGCGCAGCAGATCAAAATGGTTATATACCTTAGTGTGAGGGAAAACACCGAACATTTTATGGGGCAGCTTGTATTTGGGTATGCCGTAGTGATAGTAAAGCCCTGCCTGCGCTCCCCAGCATATGTGAAATACGCTTGTAACGTGTGTTTTTGACCACTCCATGATCTCGGTGAGCTCCTGCCAGTAATTTACCTCTTCGTAATCAAGGTGTTCAACGGGAGCACCCGTAATTATCATACCGTCAAAGCGCCTGTCCCTGACATCGTCAAATATTTTGTAAAAATGGGCAAGATAATCCATAGATGTATTTTTGGATATGTGTGTTTCCATATGCATAAAATCAACATCTATTTGCAGCGGAGAGTTGCTCATAAGCCTTAAAAGCTGTACTTCTGTCTGCTGCTTGTTTGGCATAAGGTTTAAAACAAGCACCTTAAGAGGACGTATGTCCTGATGCGAAGCACGACTCTCGTCAATAACAAATATGCCCTCGTTTGTAAGTATATTTTTTGCCGGCAGATTGTCGGAAACCTTGATTGGCATAGCAGATCACTCATTTCTTTGTTGTTAATATAAGATGCCGCAATATATGTAAATAAGCCTGTGCGGCAGAACGGGTCAAGCCCGAAACCGTTGGTTACCCTTTGACCAATAGTATAGCAGATTTTTCGGGTATTTACAATAGATATTTTAAAAACTTTGTTCGAATTTCAGCCTTCGTTATTGACCGTAACGGCAAGGAGAGCGGCATATATATCGGGAAATTCCTTTTTTAGGCGTATCGGCTTAAAGCTGCCGTTTAAAAAACAGTGCCTTGTTTTGCCCGTGACAACGGTATCGCCGTTTTCGTCGTTTACCGCAGTATAGCTCATCTCCATACGCACACCGTCAAAGGCGGTTATACGGGTTTCTATTGTAAGCGACATACCAAAGCGTGCGCTTTTGATGTATTTGCATTCGCATTCTAGTACGGGTATAAGTATACCCATACGTTCAATATCGGCATAATTAAGCCCCACGGCGTCAAGGGCAAATATCCTTGCCTCTTCAAAGTAGCGTATGTAGTTGGAGTGGTGGACAATGCCCATATTGTCCGTTTCATAATAATTTATTTTTCTTTTGTAGTCCATTTTAATATTCCTTTGCATAAAAAATCAACCTTTTTAAAAAGGCTGATAAAAATTACTTGCCGGCATTTATCCGGATCTTAAAAAGTGGAGGTGGCGGGAGTCGAACCCGCGTCCGAAAACCTATCCACAAAGACTTCTCCCATTACAGTCTGTTTTTTTGATTCCCTCCTGTCCATGTGAACAGACACACTTGGGCATTCGGTAGCTTCATAGATCTTTTTACGGCTCAAAGCTTTGCCGTAAAAGTGCCCCGCAAAATCGACGCCGGTTACTTAAGCAGCGGGTTACCTAAGGCCGACGGCCGCCAAATCAGGCAGCTAAAAGATAATTTTCGTTGTCTTTTATTTTTAAAAAATTTGGGCAGTTTGGATGATTACCCGGCATCAATGGCTATCCTTGATTCAAGATCCCCGTCGAAACCATTGCACCCCCATATATAAACGGGCATGCCGCTATTTAATTATAATATATTATTATACAAAGTCAAGAGTTTTTATGTAACAAATTAGTTACAGCCGTGCGCTACGCTTTGTTTTTAATTATTGCACAGATACTTATGCAGCACCTTGAACAGCTTTTCCATATCCAGCGGTTTTGCGATATGGTCGTTCATACCGCTTTCAATTGCAAGCTTTTTGTCCTCATTAAAGGCATTGGCTGTCATTGCTATAATGGGTATTGAAGACAGAGGGCTGTCAAGCGCCCTTATTGCCTTTGTGGCGTCATAGCCGTTCATAATAGGCATTTGTATGTCCATAAGTATAAGGTCGTAATAGCCGTCCTCTGCATTTCTTATCATATCCAGCGCAACGGTGCCGTCCTCTGCGGTATCAACATTAAGCCCGTTTTCCGTAAGGATTACCTCCGCAATTTCACGGTTAAGCTCGTTATCCTCAACAAGCAGTATTCGTTTGCTGCTTAGATCGCAGTCTAAATGAGGCATATGCAGATCGGTGGTTTCGGGCATAAGCTCGCCTATGGCAGTAAGCAGTGTATCCTTTAGGGTAGATAAAAATATAGGCTTGCTGCAAAAGGCTGTAACACCTGCCGATTTTGCCTCCTCCTCAATGCTGCTCAGGTCATATGCGGTGAGTATAATTATAGGTATATCATCGCCAACCGCCTTGCGTATGCGCCGTGTTACCTCTATACCGTTAAGGTCGGGCAGCTGCCAGTCTATTATGTATGCGCTGAAGGTATCTCCAAGCTCAAGCGCCTGCTTGGCGTGGAGCACAGCCTCGTTGCCCGACATTGTCCAGTTTGCACGCATACCCAGCTGTACAAGCATTTTTGTTACGCTGTCGCATACATTGTAATCGTCATCGACAACAAGGGCGTGCAAACCCTCGAGTGACTTTATTATCTCTATTTGTTTCCTTTCGGATTGCAGCCTAAATTCAACGGACATTACAAATTCCGTACCCTTATTGGGTTGGCTGTGTACCTCAAGAGTGCCGCCCATCATATCCACAATGCTTTTAGCTATTGCCATGCCCAGACCGGTACCCTGTATACCGCTGACGGTCGAGGTGCTTTCTCTTTCAAACGGTTCAAAGATCTTGTCAATAAACTCCTCGCTCATGCCAATACCCGTATCCTTGATACGTATTTCATATGAGGCATAGCCTTCGGGTGCGCCGTGCTTCTGCTTTATCATAAGCGAAACGGAGCCGCCGGGAGGTGTAAATTTTATGGAGTTGCTCAAAAGGTTTAAAAGAACCTGGTTGAGGTGGAGCTTATCGCAGTAGATGTCCTCGTCGATAACATCTATAGTATCCATGAAGAAGTTAAGCTGTTTGGACTTCATCTGGCTTTGCAGTATATTGTGCAGATCACGCAGTATATCGGGCAGACTGCAAGCGGTTTCCTCAATAAATACCCTGCCGCTTTCTATGCGGCTCATATCCAGTATATCGTTTATAAGGCTGAGCAGATGATTGCTTGATGAAAGTATCTTTGCAAGATAGTCTTTTACACGCACCTTGTTGTCGATATTGGTGGCAGCAAGTGTTGTATAGCCTATTATAGCATTCATAGGAGTCCTTATATCATGTGACATATTGGAGAGGAACATGGTTTTTGCCCTTTCGGCATTTTCCGCCTTGACAAGCCTTTCCTGAAGAACGGCTTTTTCAAGGGTCGCCTCGGTATTTTTGATAGTCCAGAGCAGATAAAGCACAAGAAACAATGCCTCTATGGCAGCAAAAATACAGTATACCTTTCTTATCCTGTATAAATTGGCAAATGCCTCCGAGTCGGGCACGGAAACGGCAACAGCCCACTTGTTGTTATATATTGACGTATCGATGCTGTCCAGCTCGCCCGTGATGGGAGCATAGTAAAAAAACATATATTCTCCGTCTGTGTTTGAAAGGAACTGGACGTGTCCTGTTTTGCCCCTCATAAGACGATCCGTAGCATCGGCAAAGCTCACGCTGCCTTTTGTGGCGCTGTCTTTTAAGTCGTACAGGCTGCCAAGACTGTTATGCAGGGTATCCATAAGAAAATCTCCGGTATTTCTGTCAATGAGAAAAAAGCTTGCTTTACCGTTGTATATGTTGTCAATATTAAGCGTACCGGGCAAACCTTCAAGGTTTGTGGAGGTATAGAGCATTGCTACGGTGCTGCCGTTTTTTACGATAGGCACAAAATGCCTTATGAGCAGTTCCTCCTTATTTTTGCCTACGCTGTGCATTCTGTCTGTAACATGCTCGCCGAGCGCCGCTTCGTCCTCGAATGAAATCTGACCGGAAACATCAAGCTCGTTGCCCGATTGTGATATAAGTATATCGCCGGGGAGCAGAAGATTGATGTTTTTGGCAAGCGTAAGGGACGAAAATTTATTCATTATATTTTGCATCGTTGCGGGGTCAAAGCTGTCCTCGGTGGAGATCATATCGGCAACTGCATGCAGAATTGTGCTGTCGAGGGTGAGCTTGCTGCCTATATCGTCCATAACGGTATTGACAGCCTCCTGCATTCTGTCAAGACAGCGCTTTTCCGTTATTTTGCTTATGCGTATGTATGCGGCAAGCAAAACTATGGCGGTAAGGCATATAACTATCAGCGTTGCGGTTATATTTTTGTTTTTGTACCTGCCGGTTTTGTCATTTGCTGCGGAAATTTTATCTTTTTTGTTATTCATGATTTATCCTCACGTTATATCCGGGCTTGTGTATGTATCCCGAAAGACTTATTATACCCGTATTTGCGGTTGCTTGCATTAATTATATCCCATACGCACCCAACGTGTCAAGAAATAAACAGTGTATACTGTCAAAAACCCGTTAAGATTTCGGCTGATTTGTTAATTGACAAATTATATACGATAGTGTAAAATATTGTATGGTGCAACGGGGTGTTTTACACACGCTTTTACCTTTTGTAAAAGTTATTGCACGACAACCGACCGTTATTATATATAAAAAAACGATATGAATAATAAAACAAAAAAAACAACCGATAAAACAAAGCTTCAGGTTATGAGGCTCAAGTGGCAGATAATCATAGTTTTTGCAGGCGTAATGGTTGCCGTAACCATACTGCTTGCCGTTATAATTGCTCAGAGAGCAGGCGAAACCATGCAGATGAAGACCGCCTCGCTTATAAGCAATAACACGTCACAGCAGGTGATGAACGTTGACAACTATCTGCAAAAAATAAAAACCGCCACATCGCTATTTTTTTCCGAGGAAATATACTACACCTATGACGCAACCTCGGACGAGCTTGACGAGTTTGAAAAAATACAAAGAGAAAATGCAATTGTAAACAGGATACAGGATCTCGGTGTGCTTGAAAACTATGAGGATTTTGCCGTTGTTTACGCAAATAACCACACCGTAGGCTGGGCTTCCGACTCCACCTACAAAATATTTGCGGACGGTGATATATACGAAGGCTTGAATGAAAGGATCTCAAAGGAGGCCAACGATGCGGGCTGGTTCTCCGATGATCTGGACGAGTACCGCAACCTGTATTATGCAAAAAGATTGAACAAAAACGCAATACTTTTTGTATCCTTTTACAGGCGTGAGATAGAATCGGTCTTTGAGGTGCCCGATGATATGCAGGGCAACCTGACGATACGCCTTGTAAACGAGGACTCAACCGTGCTTTATTCAACCGATAAAAGCGAGATAGGCGTTACCTTAAATAGGGAAATAAGCAGCCTCATAGACGGCAGCACCGATAATGTTATACTCAACAGCGACTACCTTATAACCTCAAACAGATGCAGCACAAACAGGTGGTCGGTGGTTTGCACCATACCGACCGATGTTATTATGAAGGAAATGTATGAGGTAAAAACATTTATTTACTTTATATCCTTTATAATGTTCTTCCTTATGCTGGTATTCGGTATTGTAATTCTCAGCAGGGTTTCCGACCCTATGAACAAAATAATATCCTCGCTTACCGACAAGGCAGAGCATGACCAGCTCACGGGGCTGCTTAACAAGGTATCCTTTGAAAATATAATAAGTGCTCTTATGCAAAAGGGTACCGGCAATGAAGTTGATGTTTTTGTAATGATCGATATGGACAACTTTAAGACCGTAAACGATACCATGGGGCACGAAACGGGTGACAAGGTGCTTATGCGTATCTCAACGCTCATAAAAAAGCATTTTGATGCCGAAGCCATATCGGGCAGGCTGGGCGGCGATGAATTTGCCGTATTTTTCCGCTTTACCGATGATGACAGAACAGGCGTGCGTACAACAATGCAGAAAAAAATGCAGACATTTAAAGAGGCATTTAACGAGGAATTTGCCGATGAGGCTGAAAGCTGCAGCCTCTCGCTGAGCGCAGGCGTTGCAATAACGGGTCAGGGCGAGATGGGCTTTGAGCAGATATATAAATCAGCCGATACCGCCTTGTATAAATCCAAAAAAAGCGGCAAAAATCGTATCACATTTTACTGAAAAAGAGGTAATAACATGAAAAAAATATACAGATTTTTTTCCGTTTTGCTCTGTGCCGTATTTATACTCAACCTTTCGGGCTGTTTGAGTACGGACGAAAATGTCGAGGTGCAGTCCAGCGTTGAGCGCATAACCTTTTCATGGTGGGGCGGCAACAGCAGACATGAATATACTATGGACGGCGTTGACGCCTTTGAGCAGCTCAACAAGGATATTAAGGTGGACTGCAAATACGGGGTGTGGAACGGCTATACAAAAAGGCAGAACATATATGTAAAATCCAATGAGGAGCCCGATGTAATGCTCATAAATTACTCATGGATAAAGGAGTACTCTCCCGAAGGGGACGGCTTTTACGACATATATAAGCTTGCCGATTATGTCGACCTGTCCAATTTTACCAAAAACGAGCTCTCCTACGGTGAGGTAAACGGCAAGCTTAACGCAATACCGATTGCATTCAATGCCGAAACCATATATTACAACAAGGATCTTTACGACAAGTACGGCTTGGAGCTGCCTACCACATGGGAGGACTTTTTTGACGCCGCAAAGGTGATGCAAAAGGACGGCATATATCCACTCGGCATGGGTGACAAAGCATTGTTCTTTTTTGTGATCTCCTATTTTGAACAGACAACGGGCAAAAGCCCCTGCGACAAGGACGGGAACCTTGTCTTGACCCGTGAAGATATTGAATATATGCTTAAATTTTACAAAAGGCTTATTGACGAAAAGGTCATACCGCCTATAGAGCAGTACGACAGGATAATTTTCTTCCAGGGCAAGACAGCTGCGACAATGGCATGGATAAGCGATGCGGACAGATACTGCTCCGACCTGCTCGACAACGGTGTAAATGTTACCGTAGGCGAGTATCCCGTGGCGGAGGGAGCAAAAACCCTGGGTTGGTATGTAAAGCCTGCCACAATGTATGCCATAAGCAACTCAACGCAAAATCCCGAGGCGGCGGCAAAGCTATTAAACTTTTTGCTCAACAGCAAGGAGATGGCGTTGCTGCAAAAAACCGAAAAGGGTATACCCATAAGCGACAGTGCATATGAGGCGCTTGAAGATGAAAATATGCTTGACGGCATCTCCGTAACGGCAAACCAACAGGTTTCGGATAACCAGGACAGGCTTTCTGTTATGAATACCGTGCTTGAAAATGAAAACGTTTATCTGGGCTTTGTAAACGAGAGCACATATTACCTTTACGACAAAAAAACGCTGGAGGAAGTCGCCTCAAGCATTTACAACGAATTTTATAATTAACGTATAAACCTAATGAAAAATGCCCGAGGGGATGTACCGGCTCATCCTCACGGGTGTTTGACTTTTTGCTGTAAATTATTTTGATATACTGCAAATTATATTAAAAATTTGTAATGCCCAAAATAATTAACTTGCATTTTTTGGCTTTATATGATATTATTAATAAATCAATGGCTAAGAACGGGAAAAGTAGCATGAGAGAAACCTAACAGGGATGCGGAAACACGGACTGAGATTTTCGCTTTTGACACTCTTTTGTGAAGAACACCCGGGAGCTTGCCCCGTGAAGGATAAGTAGCGGGGTGCGGTTTGCAGCCGTTATACTGCTTTGAGAGGACACGGCATACCGTGTCAATTAGGGTGGCACCACGGTTATTCGTCCCGAAGCATTTGCTTCGGGATTTTTTTTGTAATTGGGAAGGAAGGATTACTATGATAAAGGCTACGGGCGAAAGAACTATTATGGATCTTTGCATATCCGAGCTTGTCAAGCTTAAGGGCGATGAGCGCAAGGATATAACGACGCACGGCATTATTTACAATGTACGTGATATGGGCGATTTTGCTTTTGTTATTTTAAGGAAGGTCAACGGACTTATACAGTGCGTGTATGAGAAAGACGGTTCCGAGGAGGAAAAGTCTATACTTAAAATTGAAAACTGCGTTAAGGTGACGGGAGATCTTAGGGACGAGCCAAGGGCTGTAAACGGCATCGAGATAGTTGTTAAAAACATAAAGGTGCTTTCGGAGCCAAAGGAGGAGCTTCCCTTCAGCATAAACAAGTATAAGCTCAATATAGCGCTTGAAAACGAAATGTCCATACGTCCCATAGTACTCAGAAACGAGCAGAGGCGCAGCATTTTCAAGCTTCAGGAGGGTCTTGTGCGTGCTTTCAGGGAGTACCTGGAGGATAAGGACTTTACCGAGATCTTTACCCCAAAGATCGTCGCAAACGGAGCTGAGGGCGGCGCAAATATATTCAAGCTGGAATACTTCGGCAAAAAGGCATATCTTGCTCAAAGCCCGCAGTTTTACAAGCAGATGATGATACCTATTTATGAGAGAGTTTTTGAGATAGCTCCCGTGTTCCGTGCGGAAAAACACGATACCGCACGCCATCTTAACGAGTATGTCAGCGTGGACTTTGAGATGGGCTTTATAGAGAGCTTTTACGATGTTATAAATATGGAAACGGGTATGATAAAATATGCTTTTGAGTATCTTAAGAAAAATTACTCCGTTTTCCTTAAAAAGCTCAATGTGCAGCTGCCCGAGATAACGGATATCCCCTGCATACGCTTTAAGGACGCCAAGGAAATGGTTGCCAAAAAGTATAACCGTAAAATAAAGGATCCATACGACCTTGAACCGGAGGAGGAAAGGCTCATTGGCGAGCTTGTCAAGGAGGAGTACGGCTGCGATTTTGTGTTTGTGACGCATTATCCCGTTAAAAAGCGTCCGTTTTATGCAATGGACGACCCCGAAAACGATAAGTATACCTTAAGCTTTGACCTGCTTTTTAAGGGGCTTGAGGTAACAACGGGAGGACAGAGGATACATGACTATGATACGCAGGTAAAAAAGATGATATTCAAGGGGCTTTATCCCGAGGATTTTGAAAGCTATCTTATGTTGCATAAATACGGCTGTCCTCCGCACGGAGGCTTGGGCATGGGTCTTGAAAGATTCCTCATGCGACTTATAGACGAAAAGAACATAAGGGCTACATCAATGTTCCCAAGGGATACAAGCAGACTTGTACCATAACAGGAGGTGTATGTAAATGATAATGGCTGAAAACCTTAAAAGATACCTTTCGGAGGCAACGGGTATTGAGATAGGTGAGGATAAAAATGCCTTTGTGCTTGACAGGATCGAGGCATTGCTTGATTATATAGGCTACAGCGAGGACGAGGCTGAGGAGCAGCAGCAAGTTGCCGATATAAGGATAACGGGTGTTGACGACAACCTTATCAAATATCTTGAGGAGCTTTCAAGGCTTACCCTTGTTCCCGATGAGGAGGAGAGGGCAAAGGGTGAGCTAAATAAGATACTTGACTATATAGATATGCTCAATGAGCTTGATACCGATGATGTCGAGCCAATGAGCCACCCCTTTGACTATACAAATAACTTCCGTGAGGATGATGTGGTTCCGTCTAGCCAAAGAGAGGATATACTGGTAAATGCGCCTCAGCAAAAGGACGGCTGCTTTAAGGTGCCTACAACGGTCGAGTAAGGGAGGTATATAAAATGAGTTTTAACAATAAAACCGCCCTTGAACTCGGGCAGATGATAAAAAACAGGGAGATAAGCTCCGTTGAGCTTACCCGTGCGTTTATTGACAATATAGAAAAAACTGATAAGGATATAAACGCCTTTATAACGGTTGACGCCGAGGGTGCCCTTAAAACGGCAGAGGATGTACAGGCAAGGATAGATGCAGGGGAGCATTTGTCGGCTCTTGCAGGTGTGCCTATGGCTATAAAGGATAACATATGTACAAAGGGTATGCTTACGAGCTGCGGCTCCAAAATGCTTTACAACTTTAAGCCGCCCTACAATGCCACCGTTGCCGACAGGCTTTACAGTGCGGGTGCAGTGGTGCTGGGCAAGCTCAATATGGACGAGTTTGCAATGGGCGGTTCTACCGAAACCTCATATTTCGGTGCAGCAAGAAATCCATGGGATACAGAAAGAGTAACGGGCGGCTCCTCGGGAGGTTCGGCAGCCTCCGTTGCTTCGGGGGAGGCGGTCTATTCGCTTGGCTCGGATACGGGCGGATCTATAAGACAGCCGTGTTCATTCTGCGGTGTAAGCGGTATAAAGCCTACCTACGGAGCGGTATCAAGATACGGTCTTGTTGCTTTTGCTTCATCTCTTGACCAGATTGGCCCCATAGGACGTGACATAAAGGACTGTGCGCAGGTACTGAGCATAATTTCGGGTCATGATGCAAAGGACAGCACATCCATAAAAACAGCTTCGCTTGACTTCGGCGGCTGCTTTGAGGGTGATATTAAGGGTATGACGATAGGCGTACCCGTAAATTACTTTGGCGACGGACTGGACGAGGATGTAAAGGAGCCTGTATTAAAAGCGATAGATACATTTAAGTCGCTCGGTGCAAATATAACAGAGCTTGAAATAAAGATAACCGACTACGCAATACCTACCTACTATGTGCTTGCTTGTGCCGAAGCAAGCTCCAACCTTTCCAGGTATGACGGAATAAAATACGGCTACAGGAGAAAGGACTGCGAAAATTTGCTTGATGTTTACTATACGTCAAGGAGCGATGCCTTCGGTATGGAGGTAAAAAGGAGGATAATGCTCGGTTCGTTTGTACTGAGCAGCGGTTATTACGATGCGTATTACAACAAGGCGCTCAAGGTAAGGCGACTTATAAAGAACAGCTTTGACGATGCCTTTGAAAAGTGTGATATGATCATCTCACCCGTTGCGCCTACGGTTGCTTATAAAATAGGGGAAAACTCCTCCGATCCGCTTAAAATGTACCTTGGCGATATATATACGGTATCGGTTAACCTGGCAGGCATACCGGGTGTAAGCATACCTTGCGGCTTTGGCGCAAACAATATGCCCGTGGGCATGCAGCTTATTGGCAAAAGCTTTTCGGAGCCTAAGCTTGTAAAGGCAGCCGCAGCCTTCCAGAATGCGACCGATTTCCATAAAATGCAGAATAAGTATATGAAAGGAGGCAGAGCATAATGAATTATCAAACGGTAGTAGGTCTTGAGGTACACGTTGAGCTTGCCACAAAGACAAAAATTTTCTGCGGCTGTACGACCGAGTTCGGCGGCGAACCAAATACACATGTATGCCCTGTATGTTCGGGTATGCCCGGTGTTCTGCCTGTGCTCAACAAAAAGGTAGTTGAATATGCGGTAAGGGCAGGTCTTGCTCTTAACTGCGATATAACCCGTGTAAATAAATTTGACAGAAAAAATTACTTTTATCCCGATCTGCCAAAGGCTTATCAGGTCAGCCAGCTCTATTTGCCTATCTGCCGCAACGGCAAGGTGGAGATTGAAGTGGACGGCGTAAAAAAATATATAGGCATCCATGAGATACACATGGAGGAGGATGCAGGCAAGCTTGTACACGACCCATGGGACGATTGTACCCTTGTTGATTACAACCGCTGCGGCGTGCCTCTCCTTGAGATAGTTTCGGAGCCTGACTTCCGCAGTGCCGATGAGGTTACGGCATATCTCACAAAGCTGCGTGATATACTCATGTATCTCGGGGTATCGGACTGTAAGATGCAGGAGGGTTCAATGCGTGCAGACGTAAATATATCCGTTATGCCTGTAGGCTCGTCAAAATTGGGTACAAGGACAGAGCTTAAAAATATGAACTCCTTTAAAGCAATATACAGAGCTATCAATTATGAGAGCGCAAGACAGACTGAGCTGCTTGAAAACGGCGGCAAGGTAATACAGGAAACCAGGCGCTGGGATGCAAACAAGGACGCTACGTTTGCAATGAGAAGCAAGGAGAATGCACAGGATTACAGGTACTTCCCCGAGCCCGATCTGCTCCCCGTAGAAATAAGCGAGGAATGGATAGAAAATACCAAAAATACCATGCCCGAGCTGCCCGAGGCAAAGAGGGCAAGGTATGTAAGCGAATACGGACTGTCGGAGTACGATGCGGGTGTGCTTACATCGGACAGGGATATTGCAAGGGTGTTTGAGGGTGTTGTTGCAAAGGGCGGCAGCCCAAGAGAGGCATGCAATATGGTGACAGGAGAAATGATGAAGCTTATGAGCGAAACCTCGACCCTGCCCGAGGAGCTTAATATAGATGCAGGCAAAATAGCAGCCCTTATTAAGATGGTTGCAGACGGCAAAATAAACCGCAATACCGCAAAGGATGTTTTTGCCGAGGTATTCAGGTACGGTGCGGATCCTGTCAGGTATGTTGAGGAAAACGGTCTGGGTATGCTCAACGATATATCCCTTGTTGAAAGTACGATTGATGATGTCATAGCAAGCAATCCAAAGAGTATAGAGGATTATAAAAACGGCAAGGAAAAGGCATTCGGCTTCCTTGTAGGACAGACCATGAAGACGCTTAACGGCAGGGCGGACCCTCAGACGGTAAACGATATTTTAAAGAAAAAGCTGCAGTAATAAAATATCCTTGACTAAAAGCACTTTTGATATATTCGGGAGTGCTTTTATGTTTAACTATCAAAGCTGTACGGGAGGTGCGGTTAAAATGACGGATTACAGCGGCATACAGCTTATTGCTCTTGACCTTGATGAAACTACCCTTGACGGTGAGGGCAGGCTTACACAACGCACAAGGCAGGCAATATTGTCTGCGGTAAATAAGGGCATACATATAGTGATAGCAAGCGGCAGGTCATACACGGCGCTGCCGTGGGAGGTGCTGTCGCTTGAGGGTATAGAGTATGCCATAACATCAAACGGGGCTGCAATTTACAGCGTAAAAAATAACAGGTGCATACACAAATGCGTTATTAAACAAAAGTCGGTGGAAAACATACTTTTGCTCAGGCATAAATACAATGTTACGTTTGAAGCCTTTATAGACGGCATTGCCTATGCCGATGCGGAATATATCCGTGACCCCGAAAAATACGGTGTTATACCCGCAGTAAAGACATACCTCAAAAATACACGCAGACCCGTTGATGATATTGCAGGCTTTATGCTTGAACACAGCAATGAGCTGGAAAGCATCGATATTGTGGTACCGTGTATTGAATTGAGGGATAGTATATCGGCAGAGCTTTCCGAGGCGGACAGTGAAATATACGTTACCTCTTCGGTAAAACATATGGTGGAGGCGGCCTATAAGGATGCAGGCAAGGGCTCTGCCTTAAAATATCTTTGCTCATTGCTCGATATAGATCTTAAGCGCTGCGCCGCCTTCGGCAATGCGGATAACGATACGGATATGCTTAAGGAATGCGGGCTTGGGGTAGCCGTTGCAAATGCCACGGACAGCTGCCTTGCTGCGGCGGATCTGATTGCGCCTGCCCATACCGAGGACGGGGTTGCGTGCATAATTGAGCAAATTACGGGGGTGCTGTAATAAAAATCTCCTCCTTTGCATAAATTTTATACAAGAGGAGGACGAGCTTATGAAAAAAATTATGATGTTAATATGTATACTTTTGTCTATGACCGGATGCAGTGCAGGGCATACCGCTCCATCGGGAGGCGGTGCGGCTGCGGGCGTTATAGGTGAGGACATGCCCATAAAACGGTCACAGGTGGCAAAAATGCTTGCGCTTTCGGTATATGATATAAATACCGTGGAAAATATGCAGCGCAGCATTGTATTTGTTGATACCGACAAGGACATGCCCTATGACAAGTACATAAATGCAGCCTTTGCCGCAGGGCTGATAAGCGGTGCAGATGAAACGCATTTTGAGCCTATGGCATATTTAAGCCTTGAACAGGCGCAGTTTTTGCTTAATAAGCTGGATAAGAGCGGTACGCTTAAGCTGCAGTATAATAATGAGGACAGAAAAAAGCCCATTTCGGCCGCCATGTGGACAGAGGTATATGAGCGGGCAATGCAGCTTAACCAAAATAATGCCGTTGT
Source organism: uncultured Clostridia bacterium (assembly GCA_947591605.1). Lineage (GTDB taxonomy): Bacteria > Bacillota > Clostridia > Lachnospirales > CAG-274 > CALWRD01. The sequence goes on from CANQDF010000009.1 coordinate 75,970, forward strand.
AAGCTGCAATATAGTACCGTATGCAACGGGAAAAAATTGTGCGGCTTTGGGCGAACGCTTTATAATGACGGATAGAGGGCTTTTAAGCGGTGAATGCTGCGACTTTTCCGATTATAACGATTCTACCGTATCGGTGCTCCTGCGTGACAAGGAGATCATTGCTTTTAAAGCCGTCATTAACAATGAGCCGTCTGTGATAGGCGCTGTTGTCCTCAATACGGACGATGACGGCGTAACGCTTGATATGGGCGGCATTGAGAGGTATTTTTATGCAGACGACATATCGGGTATAAAAAACGGCGAAAGTGTGAGCTTTAAATACAGCGGCAGCCATATAACGGCGCTTGAAAGCGGTCAGCCTGCCGTGGAAAATGTATCCGTTATACAGTAATATAAAGCCTCTTAAAGGCATATTATTGTAAAATAAAATTTGCGGAGTGATTTTGTGACGGATACTGCATTTGGCATTCTCGGAGGGGATTACAGGTATAAAATACTTTTTGAGCTTTTAAAAAACGACGGATTTAATGTAAATATTTTCGGCAGCGCATGTATGTCGGATACGGTACGGGATGCAATACAGCTTATCGAGGGTGCGGATATTATAATTGCGCCTATACCGTTTAGCAAGGACGGCAGAAATATTTTTTTGCGTGACGAAATGTATATTGATGTATGTGCTTTTACATGCGATATGGCGGAAAACGGGGTCAAAGCCCTTATAGCAGGCGTTTTAAGCGATACGGTAAGGAGTGAGGCAGCCGAAAAAAACATATGTGCCTATGATTTTTTTGATATGGAGGAGGTTGCCGTTTTAAACGCCATACCCACTGCAGAGGGGGCTGTACAGACTGCCATGCAGGAGAGCGAAAGGACGCTGTTCGGCAGTGATGTGCTTGTTATGGGCTTCGGCAGATGCGGAAAAGTGCTTGCAAATATGCTAAAGGGTATAGGGGCAAGGGTAAGCGTTGCCTGCCGCAGGGAGTCGGACAGGGCATATATATACTCATTGGGGCTTACGCCGGTTTCCTTTGACGATAAATTGTCCCTCGGCAAAAAATACAGCTTTGTTTTCAACACGGTGCCTGCACCGGTCATCGACCGCAAAATGCTGGATTTTTGGGATAAAAGTACCGTTATAATCGACCTTGCGCAGGCTCCCGGAGGCACCGACTTCAGCTATGCAAGGGAGCTTGACATAAAGGCGCTGTATTGTCCGGGGCTTCCGGGCAGGGTCGCACCGTACACTGCCGCCTGCATACTTAAGGATGCGGTTTTGAGCATTGCAAAGCAAACCGTTGGGTAACCGCATAAGACCCGGCTGCATATTATACCAAGGGGTGATAATATGAATTTTGAGGGTTTCAACCTTGGTGTATGTATGTGCGGCTCATTTTGCACCTATGCGGTTGTTATGGAAAAGATAAAGCAGCTGAGCGCCCTGGGGATAAATCTTTTCCCCGTTATGAGCGAGGCTGCGCAGACTACGGATACAAGATTCGGCTCGAGTGCGGATTTTTATGCCATGCTCAGCGATATCTGCGGCAGAAAGCCCATTACCTCCATTGCCGAGGCAGAGCCTATAGGCCCCAGAAAGGAGCTTGATGCCATGCTTGTTGCACCTTGTACAGGCAATACGCTTGCAAAGCTTAACAACGGCATTACAGACGGTGCCGTAACTATGGCATGCAAGGCACATTTAAGAAATGAAAAGCCGCTTATAATTGCCCTTGCAACAAACGATGCACTGGGTGTCAACCTGCAGAATATCGGCGGACTTATGATAAGGAAAAATATTTTTTTTGTGCCGTTTGGACAGGATGATTTTGCCAATAAGCCTATGTCAATGATAGCACATTTTAACGATATTATACCTACAATTGAGTCTGCTTGTATGGGCAGGCAGCTTCAGCCGTTGATATATTGAATTTTTATCGGGGTGTTGTTTTGCAGCACCCCTTGCTGTTCTGCCGCATTTGCCTGCAGATAGGTAAATGCGGCAAATTATCTTGATGCAATGTATAAAAGCCTTATGTACTGCTGCGCCCTAAGTACACTGCATGCTCCTACTGGCACGGATGTCAAAAAATTGATTTTTATAAAAACATCGGCATTGTTGTATACTCATATTTTTGCCGATTTAGAGGATTTTTTAAAAATATATAGAAATATTAAAATATAAAAGTATTTTAAGGGGGTGCGGCATTATGGAGATCAGATCGTATCTTGAAGATATTGAAGAAAAAAATCTGAGCAGATATGCGGCAAAAAGTGCCGCCTCTGCGGGCAGAGTGAGGTATGAGGAGCCGTGCGACCTGCGTACATGCTTTCAGCGTGACAGGGACAGAATAATACACAGCAAGGCGTTCAGACGGCTTATGCACAAAACGCAGGCTTTTATTTCTCCGGAGGGAGATCATTACAGAACAAGGCTTACACATACTCTTGAGGTATCGCAGATAGCAAGGACCATTTCACGCTCGTTAAGGCTTAACGAGGATCTTACCGAGGCGATTGCCCTCGGACACGATCTGGGGCATACACCCTTCGGTCATCTGGGCGAGGACGACCTTAACGACGTTGTACCGGGCGGCTTTAGGCATAACGAGCAAAGCGTAAGGGTAGTGCAGAAAATAGAAAAAAACGGCAGCGGGCTCAACCTTACTTACGAGGTAATGGACGGCATATTGAACCATAGGGGCAGCGGAAGCCCAGGTACGCTTGAGGGCAAGGTTGTGCAGCTCTCCGACAAGATAGCATACATAAATCACGATATAGACGATGCGGTCAGGGCAGGCATAATAACCTATGACGACCTGCCGAAGGATTGCACGGATCTTCTCGGAGATACCTTTAAAAAGCGCATAAACTGTCTTATACGCAATATAATAACAAACAGTATGGATAAAGACGATATACTTATGGATAAGGATATAAAGGACGGTATGTACAAGCTGAGAGCCTTTATGTTTGATAATGTGTACAGCTCGTCAATGCTTGGCGAGGAGAGAAAAAAGTACAGGGTTTTTCTGAGCAGGATCTATACATACTATATAGAACATTTTGACGAGCTGCCCGATGAATTTTTAAATATGTATAAAAACGGTGAACCCAAAGAAAGGGTCGCCGCAGATTATACTGCGGGCATGACGGACAGATTTGCATTGAGGGTATACGGTGAATTATTCGGCTGAAAATTTAAAAAAATTAAAGGATTTTATTGCAAAATGTCGAATTTAATTTTAAGAAAGCAAATGTATACAGGTATACGGGGAAGTGAAACGGGTGTTTTATCCACAGGATGTACTTGATGATATTCGTATGGGCAACGATATAGTTGACGTGATAGGCAGCTTTGTAAAATTAAAAAGGAGCGGCAGCTCATATGTTGGTCTGTGCCCTTTCCATAAGGAAAAAACTCCGTCCTTCAGCGTAAACAGGGATAATCAGTTTTTCCATTGCTTTGGCTGCGGCGCCAGCGGCAATGTATTCGGTTTTCTTATGCAGCACCAAAATTACAGCTTTCAGGATGCTGTCAAATACCTTGCGGACAGAATAAACTATAAGCTTCCCGAGGCTGCTTTTTCACCCGATTACGAGCAAAAAAAGCAGCTTAGAAAAAAGCTGTGCGATATACATAAAACCGCTGCAAGGTTTTATTATGAAAAGCTTAATTCTACCGACGGCAAATTTGCCGCTGCTTACCTTGACGAGCGCAGGATAAGCCGTAAAGCACGCATAAAATACGGCCTTGGCTATGCCCCTGTTTCAACTGCCGCCTTGTATAAGAAGCTTGTGAGCGAGGGCTATGAAAACAGCGATATTGAAAAGAGCGGTCTTGTCGTAAAGCGTGAGGACGGTTCATACAGGGATAAATTTTTTAACAGGCTCATGTTCCCCATAATAAATGTTTACGGTGATATTATAGGCTTTGGCGGCAGGGTCATAGGTCAGGGAGAGCCAAAATACCTTAATTCTCCCGAAACCGAAATATTCAGTAAAAGCAAAAACCTGTACAGCCTTAATTTTGCAAGGCTCAGCAAAATGCGGGAGTTTATACTTGTTGAAGGCTATATGGATGTTATAAGCATATATCAGGCAGGCTTTCATAATGTTGTTGCCGCACTGGGCACGGCATTTAACGAAAACCATGCAAAAACACTCAAAGCATATGCAGACAGCGTTATACTGCTTTTTGACAGTGACGCAGCGGGGGTAAAAGCCGTATTGAGAGCCATACCGGTGCTAGATAAGGCGGGCATCAGGGTAAAAGTGCTTCAAGTGACCGATGCCAAGGATCCGGATGAGTATATAAAAAAATTCGGTCCTTCCGCCTTCGGCAAGCTTTTATCTTCGGCGCAGAGCCAATACTCCTTCCTTATTGACAATGCTGCCGAAAAGTATGATCTAACTTTAAGCGAGGACAAAATAAGCTATGCCAATGAGGTCGCAAAAATTATCTCGTCAATAGACAATGCCATAGAGGCAGATTACTATATAAAGGATGCAGCCGATAAAACGGGCATATCTGCCGAGGCAATAAAAAGCGTCATTTCCTCGGCAAAGGGAAAGGCCAAGATTACGGGCATTACGACCGGCGTGATCACAGATTATGGCGTGCGCGATTCCATGAATAT
>CANQDF010000010.1 GCA_947591605.1 uncultured Clostridia bacterium
ATTCCCTTTTCCGTCAATCGGTTGATTACCCTATTTGTGTATTCCGATGTTCTTCCGTTACTCCTTAACAGCGTTCCGTCCAGATCCGAAACATAGAGTGTACTCATTCTTATATTCTCCCAAGCTTCAATTTATCACCGTTTATATTTTTATTATACAAAAACATACATTATTTTTCAACACAAAACAGTTCTGTTCAACAATGACCGTTTTGTTCTCATAGTCACATTTTGTATTTTACCCTATCTGCTTGTCGGCACCTCTTATAAACAGGCAAGCGCAGCCTATACATCAAGGAACTTAAACTGCCTTTTTGCCGTTATTATGGCTTAACATCATTTTTATAGGCGTTGTATCTGCCTCCTTATTGTAAAAATGTTAAACAGTGATACTTTGTTTCCTATTAAACCAAACAAAGCAGAAAACGGTAATTACAATTGCAAACACCGTTGCCAGCGGCGCAGCAGGTTCGATTTGAAATAGACTTGCGCCGTCTACCTTACTCATAAAATAGGAAACGGGTATCCTTACCAAAAATGATAACCGTCCTCTGTACCCGATGCTATTACCATTGCGAAACTTGACGCAAAAAACTCATTTCCTCGATTTGACAATCATCAGACAAATTATCATTAAGATATAAATACATTTCATTAAACTTTTCTACCGAAAGAGCATAATCTGACGGTGATGCAAATATTTGAAAATAATTTCCGTCCAAACCATCGGGGCTGTTATATACAATTACACCCAAAGGGGTTATATCAATACATAAGCCCGTATATATGTTTTTATGCCGACGTTCCTCGGGATGATCGTATTCTATGTAAAATCTGATAAAGCCTCCTTTACGGAAATATTCGTCTTTATTGGTATTTAAAATATTCAGATAGTTTTCAATGCCGTCTGTTTCGGTGGTTCCTGCAGTGCCGGTGTACTCAAATGTATCCACGACATCATACAATTGTGAAAAGTAAGGAGTTTGATACATATACACAAATTCCAATTCATTAAGCTTTTCAATACAATGTCCTATAATATCCTTATTATAACACTCAATACATATGCCGGCATTGTTTATTTCCGACATTTCATATTTGTCGTCAAGCGGAGTTTGTTCATCATGGGTAATATAGGCATCTTCACAATTGCCCGATTTTTCACTGATATTTTCCTGCCGAGTACCAATGCTTTCTTGATCGTAATATTCAAAGTGCATATAATCTATACTGCTCAATTCGTCATCATCAATATGATACATAGCACAGACCTCCCGAAAGCTCTTTTTATCTCTAAATGAATTGCGTTCAAAAGGTTCCAGATTAAGATAAGGATATTCTTTGTTTTTATCTCCGCCGGAATAAGCATATTTTTGTGGTATAGATCTATATATTAGCAAGGCAGTAATCAAAACAATAAACACTGTAATAAAAAAGTAGATTTTTTTCATACTTCTTTGCCTCCTTTTTTCTTCTGTATATGTATAGAGCAATCTCTCCGTATACACAATCAAGTTTTTAACTCATACATATAACCGCCCCGTATGTCCTTAGTCCTACGGAACCGTTTTTTCTGTGTCTATACGATGACCATCATATAAAACAGAATCAAGAAAATAAATCCCAAACTTAAGGATATAATAAACCATACCGATGCAGAACTTATTTGAGAATAAAGTATACCTAAAATTTCGTTATTTTCGTCTTGAGAAGCTATTATTTTGTCCGTATGGATCAGGTAATGCAGGTTACCCAACGGTGTCTTAAAAAAAGACATTATTGAATCGGCTTCATACAGATCCATATACTCGTGTGGATAATAATTATGTAAAAATTTTTTCATTCTATGTGCCATCGAGATCCACAAAGCTATTTGTATAACAGCATATGCTGCTACTAAACCAATGCAAAAGTCTTCACCGAAGTGCAAACCGAAAATAAATTTACAAAACGATGGTATAATTATGAAACAAATAAAATTGGTTACAATCGGTTTAGTTGAAGTGATCCTGTCTATTTTGTCCAACAAAAACAAATCGTCTTTCTTTATCATTATTTTTCTCCTTTACTAAAGGTATGATCACGCCATATTTGTTATTTATCAATGTGCGATCATTGTTGTCGGCATAGGTGTATACTCCGCATCGGTTACGGAGAAATTTCTTCTATGACAATAATAACTTTTTCGGTGCCATCGGTGTCATCTGTTCCTTCTATATAACCTATCCTTAAATGCTGTCCATTACCTTTGATAACACCGCCATTATGAAGTGATCTGTTGTAACCCATATGAAACAGATCGTCCGAATAACCAAATTTTATACCGTTTACAGTAAAACTTTCCAGGCGGTGTCCATTTGGCGGTCTTGGAGAAAAATTTTCAACATAACCTTCTACAACATTATAGTCTTTTGTATAAAAATGATATAATGGAACAATTGTACAAATAATGCTTAGCAATGTAACAAAAAAAGCCGAGATGCCCAAGATTATCATTCTGAAAATTAATTTTACGTTTTTTTTATCTTCTCTCCAAATAATGTATGAAATTATAAAAGCTATCACTATTATGAAAAAAAATGGATCAAAAAATATTGTAGGTCGATACAGAACCATAATTACAAATACCTCCTTTAAATATGTCTTTTCATTGATCCGGTACCTTATCCCATTCATATAATAATTGTAAACATAACAGATAATACTGCCCTCGGCATCGTTTTACGATGAGCTGCAGTCGCAGGTTAAATTGTATGTAATGCAGAAATTGTTCGGTTTGCGTCAAAGCAGGAAACTGCCCCAAGCCTTGTACTGCACGCCAGTTTTGTTTAGCTGCTCTCCCCTTTGCCCTTAGCCTTAATTTTAATACAAGTTTTTAATATACACAATATAAATAAAATTACCGCAAACAGATATATCGAAACCTGCAATATATCTGTAAAAATGTTTTTCCATTTATTTTTGACATAACTGCTAAGCTCATCATAAGAATCTAACGGATAGGGATCGTAAAAATTGATACTGTTAAAAATATCTGCTGCTGTAGCATATCTAAAATATGATACTTCTTTATGCTGTATAGGTATTTATTATTTCGGCGGCAAAAATTCATTTCTGACTCATACACGGGGTCATCCTCTGTAATCCTTAGCTATCCCGTGTATCGTTATCGGCTCTGTCGGTTTCAAGTACAATACGCAATTGTCTTCCTCCATCTCCGCTTTCATAGCAATCTGCTGACAAATTATCGGATAAAAAATTATACATATTTTCAAATTCTTCCACCGTTTTGTGATAGTCGTAGGGACTGCCAAAAATATCATGCAAATTCCTTTCATAAGGGAAGTTATATATTGTCATACCATATGGACTTACATCAATACATGCGCCAAGTGCAGCATCAGGCAGGCTGTCGTCATTATAGGCTTCTCTTCTTTTGTCTGCCTTATCATACGGTATGTAAAAACGTACAAATCCTCCTTTGCAATTATATTCTCCCTCGTCTGTACCAATAAAGTCGAAGTACTCATCTATACTTCCGCCCATTGATGAGTTATAATCATACAATTCTCTCGGTGATGGTACAACATAATAGGGAGCCAATTCAAAATTTAACATATCAAGCCTGTTAATACATTCTTTTATGATATTCTTGTCAAAGCAATTTATAAATACAAAATTATCCGGGCTGCTATTATCCTGTCCGACAGTATCATTGTTATAATACTCAAAATACATATAACTTATATCTGCCAACTCCTCATCGGATATGTTATAGAGCCTGCATATTTCTTTAAAGCTTTTTGTATTTTCAAACTCCTTATGTATACCGTCATTTAAATTCAAAATAGGATATTCCCGTTCCCGATCCCAGCTATAATATGTATATTTCTCCGATACGGGATTGCTTTGCAAATAAATAATCATAGACGAAACCAAAATAACGGAACATATTATATATATAATTGTTTTCATTAAACGTCACCTCCGTGTACAACAACAAAATATCCTAAAAAACATAATACTCCTTTGCGGCTCCTGCTGATAAGGTTATTCCGCCGTCCCCGCATTAGTAAACGGTGAAGCCTAAAATTTTTACCGTAGACATACAACCAAAATTCACTGTTGACAAATATGCCGTATAGAACGATACGGCTACGGTATCCGTACATGTGTTGCCTGCCCCGTATAATCAACTATAACGGTATGTTAACGGTATTTGGTTTTGTTTGCATGCGTTAAATATAGCTATAACAGATATGAACAGTATATCTAAATTAAGTTTAAAATTTGTGTTAAAAAAAGCAAAAAGAAAAGAAATAATATAACAAATATAATTATATAAAGATAGCTTTTGCAAATTTTTTTCCATACATTAAATTCCTCCTATGAAATATATTGGATCATTGCACAAATTTAAACAATAATACAGTAAATTTTCATTTTTTAAACAATCAAATTAGGGTACATTTTTTTGTGGTCTTGATTTGTCAGTATCCCCATATCGGATTACCGCTAAAAGCATTTTTCTCCAAAATACTGTATATTTTAAGCATTATTGGCGCAATATAATGTTCGTCATCGTATAAGAAGTAATCGGCAGCATACATATCACCGCCATATACAAAAACATTGACCATATTATCACTGGCATCATTACATACATTTAATTCGTCACTGAATTTAAGATCCTTTGCAACGATCAACTCGACATTATTTAATATGGCATCATATTCCTCTTGCGTTATAACAGCTTCATTCTTACCGACTATCTCTTCAAAAAAATCATTTGGGTCAAATTTTTGTTGTTTTCTTGCACCGACATATACTTCAAGCACTCGATTTTTTCTCAGAACATACTCAACGTCTGCCTGCTGATAAGTATAATGCGCATACCACTTCAAGACCACGGCATTATTTGCCGCACAGCATATCAGTAATATTATGGATATAAAAATAATTGCGGCGGCTGCGCTTATAATTATTTTTTTATTCATAATTTCATCCTCCGATTTTTGACTTATCACATATATCCCAACAAAGCTTTTCCAAGTTTACCGCATTACTGTCTTTTATATTTAGAATGCGATAAAAAATATATGCTGACGGTATACAAAACAAAATAATTACAATTGATACTGTTATGCTTGTTTTAAACAAAATTATTGATAAAACCGACACCATCAAAAAAACATATAAACCAATAATAAACAAAATAATTGCGGCAAATAAATTTTGCTTTATCCGAGCATTTACGGTAACTTTGTTTCCGTCATCAGCAAAATTTATAGTCATATTTACTCTTCCCGAGTTAATTGCAGAATAAGATGATTTGGTTATGGTAAAACTGTATTGATTATGTTCGGTTTTACAATCAATCATTTCACATTTATACTTGGGAAGTAAATTTAATATTTCTTGTTTTATTTTGCCGATTTCTTTGCACTCTGTCTTTGGAATATCATAAGTGTAATTAATATCTCTGTAATTTTTAAACAACATAATATCACCGCCAAAAAACTTAAAACAGCTAATTCCCTTTCACTCATTTTTTAAATTTGAACAACACCGATCGAACAGGAACCTGCACATCGCCCTCAACCGATAAACCGCCGATCCCTACCGCATAAACAGAACCGTCCCCTGCATGACCGATAATTCAGCAATTAAGCGGGCTTGTGGTTAGGCAAAGCATCACTGCGTATCCTCTTTGCCGTAGAAAATATAATCAAAAAGTATATTGTTTTCCGCATAACACTTCTCTATTATGTATTTCCTGTAACCTGCATGTTTTACTTGTATTTTAAACAACATTTCGCTATAGGTCATATCGTTGGGTATATAAGCAACTATGCTTATTATATTTCTTCTATTAAAAAAATTAGCATTTTCAAAAAAACCTTCCGCACTGTATTTATTAAATTGTACATGTTTTTCTTCAAGTGATTGTATAATGTTTTTTCTTACATCATTATAGGACAGATCCACATTACCATTGCTAAAACAAACATTGTTACCGAAATATTCATCAATTTCATCAATGTTATAACCGGACATAACTTCACAAAACTTATTTGCATAAAATGTATCCATTTTTATAAAAAAACAATAATCACTGATCATAAAAAATATTATGATAATAGTTATGGCAATCAATATGTATCCGATTTTTTTTATTGTTGGGTTCAAACAATTTTCCCTCCCCATAATGATTATGCTCCAATTAAAACAGACGCAAATAAACAGTCTTAGTATGCTCTTCAAGCATTTTAAAATTTTACACAGAACCGTCCCCTGTCTTCATTCTGTATCCCGCAGATCTATGTTACCGAACAAAAACTCCTCCAGCTCTTTATAGCAGTCATATCCTTCTCCCATGACCGATGCGGACAAATCGTAATATTCATCGTTGTACCAAAAGCATTTGTATGTAGCGTCATAAACAGTATATCCAAAATCTTCCTCTGGGCAGGGCGTATTAGTTTCCTCAACTCTTGATAGAATATCCAGCAATTTTCTATATGACTTACTATTCAGATATATCTCTTTTTCGACTATAGGAGTTTTAATGATTTTATCCGATATTTGCATATTCCATAAATAATCAAGTAAATTTTCACTTTTACCGATTTTATAATATAATATACCTGTATCACTCACCGATATATAATAGGAATTATCATTTCCGTACGGCGGAGCAATACACATCTCAAATATATGTCCCCTTTCATTAACACGGGGGCGGGAAACACGCAAAATATTGAAGCAAATTATAACCAAAACAACAAATATCAGCGCAATTAGTATATAAACCGCATATTTGAGGTACTTTCTTTTAATCATTTTTAATATTGCTCCCTCCTTGGTTATCCGTTTTAAGCACGCAAATCATTCTCGGTAATTTTATAATTATGATTTTTTTAGTTTGACAGAAAAAATCATTCACTGCGGAAGCCCTTTTTGCATTATTGGATCCCTTTCATACGGTATTTAAAACAAAAGTTGAAATACATGTATTTTATGTTACAAAAGAAATTGAGGATGTTTTTGTCTTATCTCCCGAATAATATTTATCCGTATGCCTTTTTTACAACCGTTTCTCCTATACAGCTGACCTCTAACGAAACATCTGCGGCAGATCGTATATAGTCGGGCTTAAAATAGACACCTTATCAATAGAGTAAATATAGATCTTATTTTCATCTATATGATCCTTGTCATATTTGGCGATACCTCTATATTTGGGTTTTTCCAAATTACGGCATAGCAACGAATAATAATCCGAAAAAGAAACAATACCTCTCCCGTCGGTTTTATAGAATACATTTGCAATATAAAAACTATCAATTTTTCTTCCAAGGCTTATAATATAGTATTTTTCTTCTGACGGAAGATCGTACTTTGGGAGGTCGAGCCACGCTTTATACTGCGTATATTCCTCTTGATCTTCTATACACAGCCAATACAAGTCGGAATTAAATGGAGCTTCTTCATAACTGGATCGCAAATCTACTGTGACCATTTGGCTCTCCTTCCATTTACAATTCAGCTCGGCCTCAAGGGTAATAGGTAACTCGCAGGTTTTTCGGCAGCATTTCTATTGTCAATAAAATGCTCGAACATCTCAAAACAATGCAAACTGTAAGCCGAGAAAATAAACGACGCTATACTGATGACCACATAAGAAAAAATCAATATTTTTTTTGCTTTTTTTAGTAATGTCATAGGCTTTTTCTCCTTATCTAAAATTGATCAATATTTTATAAAGCAATAACCGTTACCGACCCATCCTCCTCCAATGCCTTGATGTTTTGGTCCGTCATATAGTTATAACCTATTGTCAGCACTGCGCCGAATACACATTCCAATCTGCAAAATGAATCTTCAATATCATCGGAATTGCATATAGCATCTATAGCTTCCGATAATTGCTCTTTGGACAAGTTATTTTTAATATCATACTCCGCATACAAACGATCCGTATCGCTGTATACTAATGAATTGCTGTCCTTTTGAATATTAAATATACATATATTGTTATTAAATATATTTACCTCATATGTACTGCCAAAAAAAAATGAAAATATGCAAATGCAGTTAAGCAAGCTGCTTAACCTGCAAGCCAACTCTGCGGATATTACAGCATCCTCCGCTATAATTGTTGTATAATCCAAATCTCTGCATTCATATAAATAGACGGAGCCATCCACAAACTCCATAGTCATATCCGATTTCAAAAAATCCTTGATCATTTTGTTTATACTGTCGGGATAATGAATGACGCCGGTTTCTTTCAAAGCATATTTTATCCTGTTTATATCTTTACATTTCACATTTATACACTTGCACCTTTGCATACAATTTCCCTCCTGCTTGTTTTGTTCATCCTTTTTCCCTCTTTAAATATAATTGTTTACATAATAATCTTATCCATATCCACTGCTTGTCCTCTTTTTTTCTGTGCTGTCCATAAGCCATGGGAATCAGGATTTATATACAGCTTTGGCAGCGGTAAATTAAAGCAATTAGGCAGCTTTTAAAATGTACAATAACATATAACCGACTTTAATATAAACTGCAATAGTCTGTTACATACACGTTTCCTATATCACTGTTGCCAAGATCGTCAATAACACTGTAATTCTTATAAATATAAACTTCTCCGTAATAATCATCATCAGTTTTTTCAAAGCTAATGCTGTATATCCCTCTGTCGGCTTCCCAATCAATTTCAATAACCGATTTTATGCCAAGTTTATCATATATTGCTTTGATTTTTTTTGCCTTTTTTTCATCGGGTATTTTATCAAGTTCAATAACTCTTAGTCCTTTTTGAGGCACTTCGGAGATAAGATAATTTATACTTTCCAAATTTTCCTCAAACATACTTTTAGTCTTATAGTAGGTCTTCATTTTGTTTTTGCACAGCGCTATTTCCTCATCCCAGCAAGGAGCAAATCGGTATTGCATACGGTCAGCAATATAATTTATTAAATAAACCTCTACCGATGATAAATAAAGGTCTTTACCGCTTGTTTTTACGGTATCCGCCGTCAAGGCACCATAGGTTTTTCCGTCATAATATAAAAACTTTACACCCTTATCGGTCAGCCCTCCGTCGTCAACTACACCGGGTGTGGGATTATGTAAAAAAACATTCAGCTTTGGCGGACATTGTGTTATTCTTGTAATACAGTTGACCAGATAATTATATTCTTCATCGGACAATTTAAAACTATCTTCCTTAAGTATTTTTATTTCATCCGGCAATCCGTATTGCTCCCGCAAAGTCTGTCCGTTTTCACGATCCAAATTGCTGTCGGAAAAATCGTATGACAGAGATTTTTTTGTTTTATTGTTGTAAAGGACAGGAAAAAATCCACCGTCCGAATCAATTGGAATATGATATATTACAGGTTGGTATATATCCTGAATATTTGTGTATGAACTGTCAATAGTATCTGCACTTGCACATTTTAAAAGTACCGGATGCTGATTATGTATAGTTACCTTTAATGTATGATTTTTGTATAAAGCAAATGTTATTGTTTCCGGATAATTACCTTTTGGAGCAATACCTATAACATATGGTTTATTATAAATGTTTATAATACAATATATGACCGCCAACAACATTAAACCAATGCAAAAAATTATAAATTTATAATGTTTTTTCAGATACGAGATATTTTTCATTGTTCACCTCAGCCTGCAATTGTTTTTATTTATGTAATGCATAGCCGTACCCTGTGTGATACCGCTCCATTATATGTATTCATGTTAAGTGCGGCTCCCTGTCTGTCATTCATCCTGTTTTTTAGGCGGATATTTTTCAATCCCGATATATGGAAAAATTACAGACTCCAGATCCTTGTATAATTCGGTGATTTCGGGGTTTAAAATTTCAGCTTTTTGTACATTATAATATTTCCCCTTAAATTTATAATACTTATAATAATTAAATTCCATACCTATAGCTACAATCTCTTCTATCCCTTTTGAGCCGTCATAAATATCGGAAATTTGATTTAATATAGAAACTATTTTTTTGTACTCATTTTCCGGCAGTTTATATCCTGCCTTTGTTTCGGGTTCCGGTATTAAATCTTCATATCCGGTGTAATATAATTTACCTGTTTCTTCATCAAACTCTGTTATATAATCCAATACAGGGATACCGTTTCCGTATCTTACATACAAGTTACTGTTTTTATCTATGCCAATATAATAACAGTAATTTTCAGGGGTTGTATAAACATGTCCGTTCTCATCAAATCTTAAGCTTCCGCCTTCCATTTTTTGCATAATAATTTCTACCGTGGCATTGTTTTCGTCATAACCATATTCCGTACCAAATATGTCCGATATTTTAAATGCAGATATAATATTGCAGTCATGATATATATACGAGGAAATAAATAATATACCGATAGCAGCAGCGGCAAAAAAAACTATCTTAAATTTTTTCATGATTTCTGTTCCCTCCTATCGTAATTTAATTTGAATATTTATTTCATTTGTATGTAACTGTTTCGCATTAATTCAACCCATACACAGAACAGTTTTTTTATGACCTAACTATTGTCTGTAAGATTTTAAGTAAGCAAAAATCAGTACACATAGCAGTATTTTATTTTCTTTTTTCCGATCATATTTTTCCTCCTCCTAAGTGATATTTGTACTACGCTTACGCTGCGGGCTCATAGGTATCGGTATTACCGCATCGGTTTTACTGTAATGCCGTTAAATACAGTTTCTTTTCAATAACAACTAATTTTGCCATTTAATTACGTTTTCGCTGCATATAGCCTCCGTTTTTTCATCAACGTAAACCAATTCTGCATACATTTCGGTATTTAACGGTTCGGTTTCATATATAAAATATTTATCCTTTACATACTCCTTAGCCGATATAGGTTCAACCGAATCGTTTAAAACCTTTATCCCTTTAAGCTTTACACCCAGCGACACAACAAGCGATCTGCCCTTATACTTGTCCATATCCAGCTCCGGCAAACCAAATTCTTTTTTATATTTATCGTAATCATACTGTGAGGACACAACATAATAAAGACCTATCTGAGGCAATTTATTGTTTTTATCTTTCAAGAACACGTATCGCCAGAGGTATCCTTTTGAAAGACTGCCCTCCTTAACAAGGCTGATTTCCTGCTCGGTATATTTTTTACTTTCATCCTCTGCGGAAACGGCATACGAGTCATATTCCTCATAACCCAGCTTTAAAAATGCAGGCGCACTGCGCTCACGATCCCCGTAAAAATTATATTTATCCATTTTGTACACATAAACCTTGCTTGGGTCAAAATCTTTGCCGGGGCAGAGAACAGGCTGATAAACTCCCCTAAACCCCCGTAACAGGTAGTTTTTTGGCTTTGACCAATATTCAAGCTTTTCCATTTTAACACCCACGGATATAAACAATGATTTGCTTTGGAAACATTCATATTCTACATTAATATCCAAAGCATTGTTAATTTGATACAGATCTCCCCCGTCCTCAGCCACAAACCACGTTGGGCACTTGACCTCATATTTGGATACATTGTCGGTTTCCTCATCCGTTGTCTTATTTGGTTCTCTATGTATGTCGTACTCTCCCAAAAGCTGCAAAGGTATCTCCTTTGTTTCCACCCCGCAGTATTCCGGCGACGTTTCCGTTTCGGGCGTTGACGCAATACCTTGCACCGTAAATACAGCTGACATTATGACCGCCGCAATTAATAAAATTGATTTTTTCATTTTTCATTCTCCTTTTTATTTTTATTTGTCACAGACATAAAAATTTATTATTTTTTTGTGATTTCAAACCAAAAACCGACAAGAACCGGAACAAAACCATATAAATCCCCGAGTAAAAAAATATACGGCGTGCATTAGCTCCTCATTCTTTGTCTGTTCCTACCCTCACTACCGTATTTCCGTCTTATACATAAAATATTCTCCTTCGGTATTTTCAACAATTAATGCTCCGTATCCGCCATATATTATTTTATCGACCGAATCGGAAATTTCATATAATCTTTCATCGGTATCAAAGCCGTGATACATATACAATTTATCCTTGTCCGTAAGGATATACGCAAAATACTCCGTACAAGCCATATCTTTTATATTATCAAACAAAAATGTATTTTTTGGCGCTTCCGCATACTCCTTGGGAGCAAGAGCGCCGAAAATACTTCCGTGGTAAAATACATTTCCGCTTGTATCAAAAAGCATTATATATTGCTTATTTGGGTATACCCTTTGTATATTTTTTTCGCTGCCTACCGTAACTATATTATTTATATCCACCGATTCGGAACTGCTGTTATAAGCATAGTAATACACCGTTCCCTCTTCATCCGTAAAATACAGGGTATTGCCGTATGCGTATATACTGCATATATTCTTTTCAAGATCCATCATATAAAAGTTTCTTTTGCTTTTGTCTTTTATCCAGACCTCTCCGGCATCGTTCAACATAGCCACAAACCTATAAGCCGAGGCTATATCTGTCCAAAAGAATTTATCGCCTCCCTCCATATCATAACATGCTTCACCGTCATATACCTTTATTACTCCGTCATTAAACAAAGCATAGGTTGTGGATTCAACGCTTACACCCTCTGCCTTTGAAAGCTTTTTAACTCCGTCCAGGCAGTCTACTCTCTGCAATCCCGACATATCCTCCTCACATTTATAGGCAATTCCGTCATCGGTTAAAAAAAGACCGCATGAATATGAGCTTATATTACTGCCCTTGAAATTTTTTAACCTCCTTCCAAAGCATTTTTCATTATTTGTTATTGTTGATATTTTAATTGCAGGCGTATAATTTGCAATACAGTAAACAATACCTAAAATCGCCGACAAAACAATAACCGTAAAAAAAGCAATTTTTATGTTTTTGTTTTTGATCATGGTTGTTAATACCTCCTTTTTGCTTTGACAAATTTATGTCCATCGGCTGCACCTAATGCAACAGCAAGTACCCTCTGCCTAACTTGTCGGTTAAATCACCTCTTTGTACTAATAACCATACCGGTTATTATGTAAACCCATGGGATCATCAATATAAGTTAATCCAAAACCATCGTTTATAACTACCCTCTTTTCCCATTGTGTTTATATATACAGCATCTAATGCACTTGTGCTGCCTGCATAAACATTATTATCTGTGTAAAGAAACAAGGTCATATCGCTGACCCGATCGTCCTTATAGGGATATTCCTCAGCCACGATATATTGCGGCATTCTAAAGTCCAATTCCTCCATATGACAATAATGTTCGTACTCCTCTTCACTCAGTTCTCTTGTTTGTATATCGGTAATTTTTACACTGAATTTATTTGAAAAAAAATCCGAAAAATTACAATCATTCAAATTTATATTTTCTTTTATCACCTCGTTGTCACTTTTTAATTTTGCATCGGTAACGTATACCTTTAGTTTTTTGTTATCATAAATTTTAAAAAAAATCACTTGCTCCGTATCTTTATTGGAGTAACCCAAAACCATGGCAGCGCCGCTTGTATCATAAAAATCGGTTCTGTCATGTATAACATAGCAAAACAGCACAAAAGCAAACATTACAAATAATAACGGCAGTATCGGTTTTTTATTGCTTTTCATAGTTTTAAATAATCAAACCTCCTCTTTAAAATATGTGATTATTTATACAGTATAAATTAATTTATACATTTTTATTTTATTATACAACACAAAACAACTTATTTCAACCAAAACTTGACGCTTCCTTTTTCGCCTTCTCCCTCCACACCGCCTGCCATTTGCCTTCATATATTTTTCCGTGCCGGCATTTAAGGTAAATAAAAAACCGCTTATATTTCTACAAGCGGTTTAATGTTCATTTGTCTTCGTAATGACCTCTGCATGAATATATTTCTACAACATCTTCTTCAAGGATGGTGTAAACAAGTCTGTCCTTTTCGTTTATACGCCTTGAAAAGCAGTTTTTAAAGTCACCCTTCATTCGTTCCGGTTTACCTATTCCGTTCAAGGCTCCGTTCCTCATAATATCGGCAATAAGGAGATTTATCCTTTTCAGTGTTTTCTTGTCCTGACTTTGCCAATACAGATATTCTTCCCAAGCCTGCTCGGTAAACTGCGGCCTACTCATTTTCCATAGCCTCTAATTCTTCCATAGATTTGGTAACTACCTTTCCTTCTCCGGCCTGCCCGATAGAACGATTAAGTTTATAGATATATTCTGCATTATTTTTCAATCTCAAAAGTTCGTTATACTCACTTTCACTTATCATTACTACATTTTTCTGCTTTGGTCTTGTGATTATAATACTGTCCCCCGCAAGTGCCATGTCAATATAATGCTTAAGATTTGCTTTCAAATCGGTAGCTACGGTAGCTGTGATCATATTTTCCACACTCCTTATTATAATATCATATCAAGTATTACTTTTAACGCCTTATCCTGTATTTATTATAATCTTATTTGCAGGATAATGCAATAGCAGTTTAAGGAAAAATCGATACTGTACTTTTTAGTTTATCCTTGCAAGTATTAAACAAATATCTATCCCAAAAAAATATAAAAAAGGGGAGTTGTTTTGATCCTCCCCCTAAAATTTTATCAAATATTGTAATAAGCAACTATCCTGCCGTTTTCGGGCAGCTCGATCTCACCCTCGGGTGCGCCCATTACCCAGCCCTTGTAAATGCCGCTCCTCTGTGTGAGCGTCCTGTCAAAGTTGAGCATAACTATTCCTAAGCCTATGAGCTCATCCCTGTCCTCGCTTTCGTTATCGGGCAGAGCAACAAGTATAAATTTGCCGCCCTTTATTATAAAGCGGTATGGCTGACGGTTAAGGAACGACGGAGCACAGCAGGCTGCTATAAGTCCCTTGTAAAGATCGGTATAGGTATCGAGTATAGCGGGGTTATCCGCAATGCCGAGGTCCTCCGAATAAAGTGCGTCGTTTATATAAAGCTTTGGAGCAACTGCGCCCGAACGCTTTTTAAGGTTGACATTTGACATATTTATAATGTCCAGTCTGCCCGAGGAACCGATACCCGGCTTTGCATAGCCAAATGCAATAAGCCCTGCGGGCACCTTGCCTCCGCCTATTTTAAACCTTTCGGCAAGCTTATCGGGCTCGTTTATCGTTACCCAGCACGAGTCAAGCTCCATATCGGTGAGCTTGAGCACAAGATCCTCACCTATAAAGCCTGCGTTTTCAAGGTAGTTGTCTGCGGGCTCCGAAAGCAGCAGCAGATAAGCGGGTGCCTCAATAAGCAGATCCTTGTATCCCACACAGCCGTTCATCATAGGCGAAGTGTCCGGATCCACCGCTTTAAGCTCAACGTCTATAGACGGTATAAGCCTTTTGCACTGCTTGAAGTAATCCTTTATCTCGGCAATAAGCTCCGGAGCAACGTCCTTTTCACGAAACTCTCTTGTTGACTTTCTGTCTATTGCAAGCTGATAATAATCCATAAATACACCTTCCTTTTATGTAATTGTCTATAATAAATTTTAGTACATATTTACAAAAAAGTCAATTGATTGTTGTCACAAAATAAAACTTCTGACTGTCAAAAAACCTAATTTTATAAGGTAGCTTAAAGCGCCGCAGGCTAAAATCCGCAGGCGGAATTCACTTCCGCCGAGGAAAACAGTGAGTTTCAAGGCTCTTTAGAGCCGCTGGAATGAGCTGTTTATACTTCTGCTTATCCTCGAAAAAGTCCCGAAGGGACTTTTTCGACGTCAAAAACTTATTGCTTTCCCCCGTAAAATGCCTCTGGCACCTCTCCGCCGAATACGGTATTTACAAGCATTAGCTTGCGCATTATGCTTATGCGTTTATCCGTAAGAGGGCTTACAATGGTCATATCGGTCTTTACAACCGGACACACCTTAAAATTTACCTGCCCTATGCCTGCGCTCTCCACGGAGGTTTCGTAATCGGCTTCGGCGCTGCCGCAATACCTTGCACCGTAAATACAGTTGACATTATGACCGCTGCAATTAATAAAATTGATTTTTTCATTTTCCTTTTTATTTTTATTTGTCACAGACATAAAAATTTATTATTTTTTTGTGATTTCAAACCAAAAACTGACAAAACCCGGAACAAAACCATATAAATCCCCAAGTAAAAAAATATACAGCGTGCAGTATGCTTTCGGTTATTAACTCCTTTACCCTCTCGTCATTGATAAAGGTATCCTTTAGCTCCCCGTCAATATCCATTGATCTAAGCGGGTCTTCAAAGGCAAGAGCCAAGCCTATTGGCTTAGGGTTGATCCTTTTTTCATAATCTGTTTCAAGAAAGTAGATAAAGCTTAATTCATTTTGTTTTTTTACAGACCATTCAACATACTGCTTAAATATTTCCGGATATTCTCTTTTTACAAAATCCTTATCTCTTTTCTCTATCATATCTGCGGCAGGATAAAAAGTTGCGGGGCCGTAAATAAAATAAACAAAAGGCATAATTCTTATAATTGGACTGCGGATCACCGATAAAAATATAAGGATCGCCGTCAAAATAAATAATCCCGTAAAGCATTTATACATTATCTTGCTTTTTAGCTTTAAAAATTTCATTCTTTGTCTGTTTCTCCTTTCACGGCTTTAATTACACTCATATGCGTTAAAACCGTAATATCGGCATATAAACGACAGTTCTGTTATGGTTTGGATGACAGGGAATAAACCCCACCTCGTCCTGTTTTATTTTCCGTGCTATTTATCGATGACAATTACAGACTTTTCATAATCTATACTTAGGTTAAATCCCATATCCTCCGCAATCTCTTCTGCCATACTGTATTCTATCATAACTGTACCGTTTTCGTTTTTGCAATATGCCGAGGTGTTACCGGGATAAAAATACGGAGCATCATATTTGTCCTTTTTCAGCTGTTCTACATACTTTTGTGCAACATAGTGCGGATAATCTCTTGTAGACAACACATAATCAGTATCGTTATATCCAAAATGCGCTTCTCCGCTTTTTTGATCCCATTCGACCCTGCCGCCTGCACCCTCGACCAAAGCTCTGAAAGGTATAAATGCCGTAGTATTTTGAATAATTACATCATCACATATAACCTTACCGTCTATTGTAAGATAACCGCTTTTTTCGGCAAACCTGTTACAATAGTCCCGATATGTATAAACTTTGTATGTATCCTCTGTTCTATGTGAAACATCCGGCGGGGTTTCGTCAACAGTAACAAGATAATCTTCACCTTCGGTATCTACCCATACAGTCAACGGAACGCTTCTGCTGTCCATAAGATCACGACAGTATATTGCCACCGATTTTTTTACATTACATTCGATGCCGTTTTCGTTTAGAAATTGTTCCATTTTCCGAGGTTCGCCCACATAATCACAGAATTTGTCATTGGCAAATACAGACAAATATCCTAAACGGTAAATAAATGAATCACTTATCCCCTTATCTTCTCTTACACCGTTTTCTATATATGATAACCTCATATAATCGGGATTATTTGTCTTTTGTATTATAATAACTGTTTCACAATTATTTATATCACCTAAAAAACTCAGGGACGGAGCTTCAATAAATTCGTTGAATTTATCCTTATCCATATACACCGCAACAGCACCATCCTCCCGAATATAATCGGTTATATCCGTATCATTTGCATATACGCAGTCTATCGAAACAACAGTAATAAAAACAAATATAAATAAACATAATATTTTTTTCATAATTTTGCCTCCATATTATATATTGGTTATCTCAGCCCTATAGTCTACAGCACGCAGTGCATTTTCCTGTTCTGCCGCATAAATATCGGTAAATCGCAGTACCTCCGGTATACAGTCAAGGGAGATGTCATACCATACTTCCTCTCTTATAAGAAGCCCTGTGCCGCTTCCGCCTATGTCTTTAAGCCTCAGCCGGAAATTGCTTGTGCTGTAATATAACATTTCTTATTGTAAGATCACCATATTTAACATTTGCATTTTTCCTGTTTTTATAGTTTTTTATAGTTTTTTATAGTTTTTCATAATTAAACCTCCTCTTTAAAATATGTGATTATTTATACAGTATAAAATAATTTATACCTCTTTCATTTCATTATACAATACAAGATGACTTATTTCAACAAAAACTTAGCGTTTGCCTCTTTTTTCGACTGTTATTTTCTTTCATATATTTTTCCGTGCCGGAATTTAGCATAAATAAAAAACCGCTCATATTTCTACAAGCGGTCAGATCGTCAAAAACCTATTGCTTTCCCCCGTAAAATGCCTCGGGCACTTCTCCGCTGAATACGGTATTTACAAGCATAAGCTTGCGCATTATGCTTATGCGTTTATCCATAAGAGGGCTTACAATGGTCATATCGGTCTTTACAACCAGCCACACCTTAAAATTTACCTGCCCTATGCCTGCGCTCTCCACGGAGGTTTCGTAATCGACTTCTGCGCTGCCTACAGGGCTTAAGTAAAGCGGCAGCTCGGGGCCGCTCTGCGCAAATATGTCAAACCCCGTCATTATCCACAGCGGCACCCTTACGGTATGCTTTTTTGCGGCATTCAGCTCCCCGGAGAGTATGCGTGCGGCATCCGAGCATACGGAGTTTATCATAATTGAGTTTACCTCCAAATAATTAACCTTGCCGTTTGTGTCAAAATGCAGCGTATACATATCCTCGGCTGATATACCTCTTTTCTGCACTATGCTTTCCACTGCGTCGTTTATTGCGTTGTTTATCTCGGTCACCGCATACTGCTGCATCATCTCCTCGGCTGCGGGCATCGCATGGCGTTCAAACAAAAAAATAAATATTACACTTATTATAGCTGCAAATACGGTCAAAAATATAATAAAACACTTTATCCTGCGCTTAAGCCTTATAACAGACCACATCCTTTAGGCAAAATTTTAAAAATATGTAAAATTTTACTTTATATATACAATTAAGTCTGTTATAATGTTATTAGTAAAATTTTAGTTTAATGTTAAAAATATAATTTTGCATTGCACTATGACCGGAGGTATTAAAAATGGGTATGACCGGAACAAATAAAAAGGTAAAACAGCAAAAAAGGCAGAGGTTTAACAAAAAACGCAAGCGGCATGTACATGCAAAGCCGTTCGGCACTCTTCTCAAGACGCTTATTGTAATAAGCATACTTCTTGTATGTGCGGTCGGCGGTGCAGGCATAGGCGCTTATACGGCAATTATCAAAAACACTCCCGATCTGGGTCTGGTAGCAATACAGCCAAGCACCTACACCTCCATAGTGTATGACTCCGGCGGCAACGAGATAGACCGCTTTCACGGGGACGAAAACCGTGAATACGCTGCGCTTGATCAGATACCCAAGTATATGCAGGATGCGGTAATTGCAATAGAGGACGAGCGCTTTTACGAGCATGACGGTGTGGATTCCAGAGGCTTTGCCCGTGCGGTATATTCCACCCTTTCGGGGCAGCGCCTCCAGGGCGGCAGCACCATAACTCAGCAGCTCATTAAAAACAACGTTACCAAAATAACGCATAACACACCCGTTACCAAGCTTCAGGAGCAGTATCTTGCCACCAAGTACGAAAAGGAGCTTACCAAAATGCTCGGCTCCAAGGAGGCGGCAAAAAAATATATTTTGGAGCTGTATCTCAATACAATAGCTCTCGGACACGGCTATAACGGCGTGCAGGCGGCTGCGCTCGGCTACTTTGGCAAAGACGCCTCCGAGCTTGACCTTGCCGAGTGCGCCTCTCTTGCAGGCATAACAAACAATCCGTCGGTATATTCCCCACGCCTCGACCCCGAAAGCAACAAATCAAGGCAGTCCATCATACTGCGCTATATGCTCGAGCAGGGCTATATTACCCAAGAGGAAAAGGACGCTGCAGACGCCGAGGATATATACAGCAAAATATCCGCTGTGGACGCCGCAGATATTGCAGACGATACCGAGGATACCGAAAATATACACAGCTACTTTGTAGACGCAATGTTTGAGCAAATATCCACCGACCTGCAAAACAAGTATAATATGAGCCAAACACAGGCAGAGCAGGTTATATACAACGGCGGCTTACAGATAAACTCGACCATAGATGTAAATATGCAGAGGATAGTAGACGAGGTTTTTCTCAATCCAAACGCATTTCCTCCTATGGTATATAATTACGATATAGACTACAGAGTATCCATAGAGGACACCTCCACGGGGCAGCAAACGCACTCTCAGTACAGCCAGTTTGCCCGCTCGATGGATACCGCTCAGCAGTGGGTAGCCGAAAAAAGGGCAGCCATAGAAGCAGGCCTTGCCCCAAACCAGAAGATAGTTGCCGACAGAGCCGCATACAATATACAGCCGCAGGCGGCAATGGTCATACTGGACTACCACACGGGTGAGGTAAAGGCGCTTGCGGGCGGCAGGGACAAAAAGCTCGTAAACAGAGGCTTTAACCGAGCCACAGATTCGGCAAGACAGCCCGGCTCAGTATTCAAGGTGCTTGCGGCATACGCTCCCGCAATAGACACCGGCAGGATAACCGCAGCTACCCTCATAAAGGACGAGCCGTACACCATAGGCGACTATTCGCCAAAAAACTGGTACAGCGGCTACAGAGGCAACTGTACGGCAAGAGTAGGTGTGCGTGATTCCATGAATATACTTGCCGTAAAGACCATGGTGGAAACAGGGCTTGACGTAAGCTACGACTATCTTTTAAACTTTGGCTTTACCACCCTTGAGGACGACAACCATGCGGCTACCGCACTCGGAGGCCTTACAAACGGCGTTACGCAGCTTGAGGTGGCGGCAGCCTACGGTACAATAGCAAACCTTGGCGAATACAGAAGACCTATGCTTTACTCCATGGTGCTTGACCATGACGGCAATGTGCTGTTGGAGAACAACTCCGAGCCAAGACAGGTGTTAAAAGCAACCTCGGCTTATATACTCACCCAGATGATGAGCAGCGTTGTAAACGACCCCAAAGGTACAGGCCCCGCCGCAAAATTCAGAAACACAAATATCCCTGTAGTGGGCAAAACCGGTACCACCACCAACACAAAGGATCTTACCTTTGTCGGTTACACTCCTTACTATGTGGGCAGTATATGGATGGGCTACGACCGCTACGACACTACGGTGCCCAATATGGACAGATTCCTCAGCAATCAGCATTGTCACCTTGATGTATGGCGTGACGTTATGGAAAGAGTGCATCAGGGGCTGGAGGTCAAGCAATTCCCTCAGCCGGAGGGCATAAGCGAGGTAAAGATATGCGCAAACTCGGGTATGCTGCCCAACAAGGGCTGCGAAACCATTACCGAGTACTTTGCCGAGGGTACCGAACCTACAAAATATTGTACGGGACATTCCGGCGGTTCGTCGGGCAGCGATGACGACGAGGACGAGGACAGCGATAACAGCAGGGATAACGACAACGACAGTGATAACGAAACAAACCGCACCGACACATCGGACAACAGCGGTAACGATACCGATGCCGAGGGCGGCAGCGATACGGATACACCTCCTGCTTCGGATACATCCGAGCAGCCTGCAGAGCCGGAACAGCCCGAACAGCCTGCAGAACCCGAACAGCCTGCGGAACAGCCTGCGGAACAGCCTGTCGAGCAGCCTGCTCCAGCCGAGCCTCAACCCGAATCACCGCCCGTTGAGGAGGAAATAATTGTAGAACCTACGGTTTCGTAAAAGACATACTGCCGCAGGACAAAACCTTTTTTCAGTAACCTATACAAAAAATCCGGAGTTTTCAAACTCCGGATTTAAACTGTCAAAAAACCTAAAAATAGATCAAAAAAATGAATTTTTTAGAACCTAGACTTGCAAACACTTTAAGGTAACTTAAGCGCCGCAGGCTAAAATCCGCAGGCGGAATTCACTTCCGCCGAGGAAAAGAGGGAGTGTCGAGCGATAGCGAGGCACGAATCTCTTTATACTCTGTGAAAAAAATGCAGGCAGAGGAACTTGCGGGGGTACCCCGCAAGCAAACGAGGTACCCTCGTTTGTTCCTCGTAAATGCAAGCATTTCCTGCAAGCGTGTCGACTTTTTGACACGCTGGATCCGGAGTTTTCAAACTCCGGATTTTTGTTATTGTATATGAAAAATGCAAGCGTGTCGGTTAAATTACCGTGATCTCTCCCGGCTCCATAATAAGAGCAGACGGCGTTATAAACCTTTCGGCTCTCTCCCTGTCAAACAGCTTGCCCGGAGATATATGCACGGGTACGGTATGCTTTGCGCCTATTATCTCCGCACACTCTATAGCCTCCGGTATATCCATATTGTAATACCCGTCGGTCGGCAAAAAAGCATAATCTATATTTCTTTCCGCAAGCTCCGACATCTGCTCCGTCTTGGAGGTATCACCCGCAAAGTAAAGCGTTTTGCCGTCAACATCAATAATATAGCCGACACACTGCCTTATATCATGATTCCTGTTGTATGCCTGCACCGCCTCAATATACATACCCATAATATCAAATGTATTGTAGCCGTTCTTGCCTATGGCGTCGCTGCTTTGTATTATCCTGCATCCGTCCGCATGCGGCATAAGATCCGTCCTGTTGTGGTCGGGATGATTATGAGTTACCAGTATAAGGTCGGCAGGCAGGTCATAGCCCTCTCCCGCAAACGGGTCTATATATATTATCCCGCCCGTATCCGGCATCAGACGAAAACTGCCGTGTCCCTGATATAAAAGCTTTGCCATATGATCTCCTCCTATTTTATAATTGTTTTGTTTATACACCGTTTATATATAATAGCATATTTACACAAAAACCGCAAGCAACTGTAACCAATACAAAAAAGGCAATGCGGAAAACAAATATTCCGCATTGCCTTTTATTTAATTTTCGTCCGTATCGGTTATCTCCTCAACAGGCATATCCATGCTTTCCACGGTCTGCTCATATGCGGCAGCCTCCTCGGCAGCCTTGAGCTCCGCCTCCTTGGCAAGCTTAAGCTCTATCTTTCTGTAGGTGTTCATACCCGTACCTGCAGGTATGAGCTTACCTATGATAACGTTTTCCTTAAGACCAATAAGAGGATCTATCTTACCCTTTATGGCAGCCTCCGTGAGCACCCTTGTAGTTTCCTGGAAGGATGCCGCCGACAGGAAGCTGTCGGTCGCAAGCGACGCCTTTGTTATACCGAGCAGCGCTCTGCTGCCCGATGCAGGCTCCTTGCCTGCCTCTATCATTTCGGCATTTTTATCCTCAAATTCAAGCCAGTCTGCATAGCCGCCCGGCAGGAAATCCGTATCGCCGTTTTCGTCTATCTTTACCCTCTTAAGCATCTGGCGTACAATGACCTCAATGTGTTTATCGTTTATATCAACACCCTGAAGCCTGTACACACGCTGTACCTCCTGTATAAGATAGTCCTGAACGCCTCTTATGCCCTTAATGCGCAGTATATCATGCGGATTGATGGGGCCCTCCGTAATAGGATCGCCGTTTTCTATAACATCTCCGTCCATGACCTTTATTCTGGAACCGTAAGGTATAAGATATTCCTTTACGTTTCCGTCCTCTGCGGTAACAGTTACCTCACGCTTTTTCTTTGTATCGGTTACGGTGACCTTGCCGCCGAACTCCGCAATTA
The DNA here is from genome assembly GCA_947591605.1 of uncultured Clostridia bacterium. GTDB lineage: Bacteria > Bacillota > Clostridia > Lachnospirales > CAG-274 > CALWRD01. Next base: position 23,625 of record CANQDF010000010.1, read on the forward strand.
TTGCAACGCCCTTAGGCTTTCTTGCCTCAAAAAGCTCCTCTACTCTTGGAAGACCCTGTGTAAGGTCGTTACCGGAAACACCGCCCGTATGGAAGGTACGCATTGTAAGCTGTGTACCGGGCTCACCTATGGACTGAGCCGCAATTATACCTACTGCCTCACCTATCCTTACAAGCCTTCCGCTTGCCATGTTTGCGCCGTAGCATTTTGAGCATATGCCGTTATGCGAGCGGCATGTAAGCATTGTTCTTATATAAACACGCTCTATACCTGCAGCTACTACCTCTTCCGCCTGATCGGGCGATATAAGGGTATCTGCCTTTACAATTACCTTGCCCGTAGCGGGGTCGGTTATATCGTAAACAGAGTATCTGCCCCTTATTCTGTCGGTGAGAGGCTCTATTGTTTCCTGACCGTCCATAAATGCCGATACCCACATACCGGGTACCTCGTCACAGCCGTCCGCACAGTCGTACTCCCTTATAATTATATCCTGGGATACATCGACCAGACGCCTTGTAAGGTAACCTGAATCGGCTGTTCTCAGCGCCGTATCGGAAAGGCCCTTTCTTGCGCCGTGTGCGGAAACAAAGTACTCCTGCACACTTAAGCCCTCACGGAAGTTAGCCTTGATAGGCAGCTCTATTGTTTCACCGCTTGGCGATGCCATAAGACCTCTCATACCCGCAAGCTGTTTTATCTGCCTGTTGCTGCCTCGTGCGCCGGAGTGCGCCATCATGTAGATGTTGTTGTACTTACCAAGGCCTGCAAGCAGCGCCTGTGTTATTTTGTCATCGGCTGCTTCCCACGTTTTTATTACCATGTCGTGACGTTCCTCGTCTGTCATAAGACCTCTTCTGAACATCTTTGTGATACGCTCGACCTCTTTATCCGCCTCGGCAAGGTACTCCTCCTTTTCGGGAGGTATCTCCATATCCGATACGGAAACCGTAAGCGCACCCCTTGTGGAAAACTTGTAGCCAAGGCTCTTTATATCGTCAAGCACAACGGCAGTTTCGGTTGAAGGATGCTTGTTTATGCACTTTTTGATAAGTTTGCCCAGCTCCTGCTTGCGCACAAGAAAGTCTATCTCAAACTTGAAAATATTTTCCGGTATGCTTCTGTCAACAAAGCCGAGATCCTGCGGAATTATCTCGTTAAATATTATACGTCCCGCAGTTGTATCTACAATTGCGCTTTTTTCCTCACCGTCGATAACCATTGTACGCCTTACCTTTATCCTTGCGTGCAGGCTGATAACGTGGTTATCATATGCCATAAGGGCTTCGTTTTCATCCTTGAATACCTTGCCCTCGCCCTTTTCACCCTCTTTGTCGAGTGTAAGGTAGTAGATACCCAGTACCATATCCTGTGTGGGTACGGTAACAGGCTCGCCGTCCGAAGGCTTAAGCATATTGTTTGGTGACAGCAGCAGGAAACGGCACTCTGCCTGTGCCTCTACCGACAGAGGTACATGCACAGCCATCTGGTCGCCGTCAAAATCGGCATTGTAAGCCGTACAAACAAGGGGATGGAGCTTAATTGCACGTCCCTCTACAAGCACGGGCTCAAACGCCTGTATACCAAGCCTGTGCAGCGTAGGTGCTCGGTTAAGCATAACAGGATGCTCCTTTATTACCTCCTCCAGAACATCCCATACATCGTCCTGGAGCTTTTCCACCATACGCTTTGCGGATTTGATATTGTGAGCCTTTCCGTCCTGTACAAGCTTCTTCATAACAAACGGCTTGAAAAGCTCAATTGCCATTTCCTTTGGCAAACCGCACTGATATATTTTAAGGCTTGGGCCTACAACTATAACCGAACGGCCCGAGTAGTCAACTCTCTTGCCGAGCAGGTTCTGACGGAAACGTCCCTGCTTGCCCTTTAAAAGGTCGGAGAGGGATTTAAGGCTTCTGTTGCCCGGGCCCGTTACGGGGCGGCCTCTCCTGCCGTTGTCTATAAGTGCGTCAACGGCCTCCTGGAGCATTCTTTTTTCGTTTCTTACGATAATATCGGGGGCTCCCAGTTCAAGGAGCTTTTTTAATCTGTTGTTTCTGTTTATAACACGCCTGTAAAGGTCGTTAAGATCGGAGGTTGCAAACCTGCCGCCGTCAAGCTGTACCATAGGACGCAGATCCGGAGGGATAACGGGTACCGCATCAAGTATCATCCACTCGGGCTTATTGCCTGATGTGCGGAAGGATTCAACTACCTCCAGCTTTTTGATTATCCTTACCCTCTTCTGACCGGAGCTGTCCCTGAGCTGCTCTTTAAGCTCCTCGGACTCCTTTTCAAGGTCGATCTCCTGAAGCAGCTCCTTTATAGCCTCTGCACCCATGCCCACTCTGAAGGCATTCCAGCCGTAGTCATTGCAGGCTGTCCTGTACTGCTGCTCGGTAAGCAGCTCCTTTTTGGTAAGCGGTGTATCACCTGCGTCAAGCACAACATAGCTGGCAAAGTAAAGCACCTTTTCAAGCGCACGGGGGCTCATGCCCAGTATAATGCCCATGCGGCTTGGTATGCCCTTAAAATACCATATGTGAGATACGGGCGCCGCAAGCTCTATATGCCCCATTCTCTCACGCCTTACCTTGCTTTTTGTTACCTCAACGCCGCAGCGGTCACAAACTACGCCCTTATACCTTATGCGCTTATACTTGCCGCAGTGGCACTCCCAGTCCTTGCTGGGGCCGAATATCCTTTCACAGAAGAGGCCGTCACGCTCGGGTTTAAGTGTTCTGTAATTTATGGTTTCGGGTTTCTTTACCTCACCCCTGGACCACTCTCGTATTTTTTCGGGAGATGCAAGCCCTATTTTAATTGAATCAAAAACTATTGATTGTTCACTGTTTTGTGAAGCCATAATTTATATCTCCCTTCGCTTTTATTCGTCAATATCCTCGTCGTCTTCGTCATCTTCAAGGCTGAGTTCTGCCGTAAGCTTATCCAGATCTGCCAGATCTGCCATAACATCCTTTTCAAGGGCAACATCCTCCTCGCCTATAACGATGTCCTCCATATCGTCGTCGTCAATTTCGTCAAGGTCGTCAAAATCCGAATCCGAAAGATCGTCAAGCACGTCCTCTATGGTATGCTGAGCCTGCTCGTCGTCGTCCAGCTCAACACCTTCAATATTTATATTGAGGTCGTCAACGTCATCAATGGATTCCTTGATCTCTATTTCGGTATCGTCGTCATTCAATACCCTTACATCAAGTGCAAGCGCCTGAAGCTCCTTAAGCAGAACCTTAAATGACTCCGGCACGCCGGGTTCGGGTATATTTTCGCCCTTAACTATCGCCTCATAGGTCTTTACACGTCCCACAATATCGTCGGACTTGACCGTAAGTATCTCCTGCAGCGTGTAGGAAGCACCGTATGCCTCCAGAGCCCAAACCTCCATCTCACCGAATCGCTGACCGCCAAACTGAGCCTTGCCGCCCAGAGGCTGCTGCGTTACCAGTGAATAAGGGCCCGTGGAACGTGCGTGTATCTTGTCGTCTACAAGGTGGTGCAGCTTGAGGTAGTGCATATAGCCTATTGTGGTGGCATTGTCAAACTCCTCGCCGGTACGTCCGTCACGCAGCCTTACCTTGCCCGTGCGGTCGACCGGTACGCCTCTCCACTCATCCCTGTGAGCCTTGTTCTCGTCAAGATAAGCAAATACATCATCATTTATTTTGCCCTTGTATTTGGCCTCAAAGTCCTCCCATGTACCGTTGGCATAATCATTTGCCATGGTAAGGGTATCCATAATATCCTTTTCGTTTGCGCCCTCAAAAACAGGGGTGGCTATCTTCCATCCGAGCACTTGGCTGGCAAGACCCAGATGTATCTCAAGCACCTGACCTATATTCATACGTGAAGGCACACCCAATGGGTTAAGCACAATATCAAGCGGACGTCCGTTAGGCAAAAACGGCATATCCTCAACAGGGAGCACACGGCTTACAACACCCTTGTTGCCGTGACGGCCTGCCATCTTGTCGCCTACGGATATCTTTCTTTTTTGTGCTATATATACTCTTACAAGCTGATTTACTCCCGGTGGAAGCTCATCGCCGTTTTCCCTTGAAAACTTTTTGACATCAACTATAATGCCGCTTTCGCCGTGAGGCACTCTCAGGGATGTATCCCTTACCTCCCGTGCCTTTTCTCCGAATATTGCACGCAGGAGCCTCTCCTCTGCGGTAAGCTCGGTTTCTCCCTTGGGAGTTACCTTGCCCACAAGTATATCGTTTGTTGTAACCTCGGCACCTATCATTATTATGCCGTCCTCGTTGAGGTAGCGCAGGGCATCGTCACCCACATTGGGTATATCCCTTGTTATCTCCTCGGCGCCGAGCTTTGTATCTCTTGCCTCTGCCTCATATTCCTCAATATGGATAGAGGTATACACATCATCCATTACAAGCTTTTCGCTTAACAGTACGGCATCCTCGTAGTTGTAGCCCTCCCATGTCATAAAACCGATAAGAGGGTTTTTGCCCAGAGCAAGCTCTCCGTCCTTGGTGGATGGGCCGTCTGCAATAACATCGCCTGCCTCAACATGCTGGCCCTTATTGACTATAGGGCGCTGATTCATGCAGTTTGACTGGTTGGAACGCTTGAATTTTATAAGCTTGTATTCATCTCTGCCGCCCTCATCGGTCTTAATGACTATGCCTGCGGCGTCAACTCTCTCAACAACACCGCTGTTTTTGGCAACGACAACAACGCCGGAGTCCTTTGCGGTTTTATATTCTATACCTGTGCCTACCACAGCGGAATCCGTTGTAAGCAGCGGCACTGCCTGACGCTGCATGTTTGAACCCATGAGCGCCCTTGTAACGTCATCGTTCTGCAGGAAGGGTATAAGCGCCGTAGCTACCGAAACAAGCTGCCTTGGGGATACGTCCATCATATCCACCCTGTCGGGGGATACCTCAACGTTGTCCTCGCCGTCACGGGCAATTACCCTTTCATGTATAAAATGTCCCTGCTCGTCAAGAGGCTCGTTTGCCTGTGCTATAACGTACTTTTCCTCTTCGTCTGCGGTAACATACACTACATCGTTGGTAACAACGGGTACACCGCTGCTCTTGTCTATAAGCCTGTACGGAGCCTCTATAAAGCCGTACTCGTTTATCCTTGCATAGCTTGCAAGCGAGTTGATAAGGCCTATGTTGGGGCCTTCGGGTGTTTCTATAGGGCACATGCGTCCGTAGTGCGAGGTATGGACATCTCGCACCTCAAAGCCCGCTCTCTCCCTGGAAAGACCGCCGGGGCCAAGTGCCGAAAGACGCCTTTTGTGCGTCAGCTCACCGAGCGGATTGTTCTGATCCATAAACTGTGAAAGCTGGGAGCTGCCGAAAAACTCTCTTATAGCCGCAGTTATCGGCTTTACATTTATAAGGTTTGCAGGCGTTACCGCATCCATATCCTGTGTTGTCATTCTCTCACGCACAACTCTCTCAAGACGTGAAAGACCTATCCTGAACTGGTTTTGCAAAAGCTCTCCCACGGACCTTATGCGGCGGTTGCCGAGGTGGTCAATATCATCTCTTTTGCCGATACCGTAATCCAGATGTATACAATAGTTTATAGATGCCATAATATCGTCAAGGGTGATATGCTTTGGCACAAGCTCCGCTATCTGAGCCTCTATGGCAAGCCTTACAGACTGCTCATCCTCGTTTTCCGCAAGTATGGCGGCAAGGGTGGGGTAATGCACTCTCTCTTTTATGCCGAGCTCCTTTGCTGTAAGACCGTACTGAGCTATATAATCGTCAATTTTGACAGCCATATTGGAAAGTATCTTGGTTTCCTTGCCGTCGTCTATCTCTACCCATACAAAGGGTACCGCACTGTCCTGCACGGTATCGCATATATTGTCGTTGAGCTTTGTGCCTGCGGCTGCAATGACCTCTCCTGTCGATGGGTCTACCGCATCTCTGGAAAGTACGCGTCCCGATATTCTGTTTTTAAACAAAAGCTTTTTGTTGAATTTGTAGCGTCCCACACGGGCAAGGTCATACCTTTTTGGGTCATAAAACATATTGTCAAAAAGAGTCTGAGCTGCCTCCTCCGTTGGGAGCTCGCCGGGGCGCACCTTTTTGTAAAGCTCTATAAGCGCTTCTCTTTTATCCGTTGTGGGATCCTTTTCAAGCGTAGCCATGATCTTGGGATCCTCGCCGAACAGCTCGGTTATCTCGCCGCTGCTGCTCACACCCAGCGCCCTTACAAGCACGGTTACGGGCACCTTTCTGGTTCTGTCCACACGAACGGAAAACACATCGTTGCTGTCCGTTTCGTATTCGAGCCAAGCGCCCCTGTTGGGTATTACCGTACACGAGAGAAGGTTTTTGCCCACCTTGTCCTTGTCGGTTTCATAATATATGCCGGGCGAACGTACAAGCTGGCTTACTATAACACGCTCGGCACCGTTTATAACAAAGGTACCGGTATCCGTCATAAGTGGAAAATTGCCCATATATATTTCCTGCTCCCTGATGTCGTCAAACTCCTTGCTGCGGAGCCTTGCCTTGACTCTCAGAGGCGCCTCAAACGTGGTATCCCTCTCCTTGCATTCCTCTATGGGATACTTGTAATTATCGGTTTCAAGCCTGAAGTCCACAAACTCCAGCTCAAGATTACCGTTATAATCACATATAGGCGATACATCGTCCAGCACTTCCTTAAGGCCTTCATTTAAAAACCATTCATAGCTGTCCTTCTGTAAAGCAAGCAGATTGGGCATTTCCAAAACTTCATCAACTCTGGAATAACTCATACGCTGCACACTGCCGTATTTAACAGGGCGCATTGTGTTTTTATCCATGGCACCTTCACTCCTTAAATAATTTTTCACCGCACAGCGGTCCCTATCGTTTTTTTCGGCTTTTAAGCCGCTTGCGCAAGCACGTCAAAGCAACAGCCCTTTTAACTGCCCTAAAGATCCATCCGGTATCTTCCCCGAAATAAGCATATGACAGTCTGCTGTATTTGCCTTTTTTCTGCCCGAAAAAAACGAAAAAAGGGCATAAAATCCCCTAGGGGTACATTTAATTATTTTACCATCTTTACTAATGCCTGTCAATATATTTTTCCTTAATTTTGTCTGTATTTTATTCTAATAAAAGCCGCAGTGTATACCGCAGCTTTCATTCTTAAAAACCTAAAATATATAAAAAAAGAATTTTTAATAACTTAAGCTTGCAATCACTTTAAGGTAACTTAAGCGCCGTCAGGCTATAATCCGCAGGCGGAATTTACTTCCGCCGAGGAAAAGAGGGAGTCGCCAGCCTTTGGCTGGCACGAAACTCTTTATTCATTGTAAAAAAACTGAATGAAATGCCGACCGGCATTTCATTCAATAATGTAAATAAGTTCATTTCCGCTGCCGTCAATGCCTATCCTGTATATTGCTCCTCCCTCGTTTCGGCTCCTGTAATATATCGTGCCGTTCTCTGCCTTTAAGATCTCTGCAGCGTCGTTATCCGCACCGTTTGTTATGCTTATATGATCTCCGTTTTTATCAAACTTAAGTATAGCCTTGCTGCCGTCATCCGAACAAGCTATGATGAAAATATTGCCGCCGTACAAAACAGGCTCTCCAAACGCATATCCGTCATACAGCCTTACCTCGTTATTTCCGCTGAGGTCGCTTCTTGTAAGGCAGTAATCGGGGCTCCTCATGCCGCTCGGATATGCCTTGACAAAGTATTTATACTTCTCGTCATATGTTTCTCTGGCGATATGGCTTTCCGCATAATTCATCTCGTTTGAGCTTATCTCTGTCTTTTCCGAGCCGTCAAGCTTCATTTTATAAGATCTGCCGTCTATACCGTAATAGATAAGACCGTCCTCGGTAAAACGGAGCTCTGCACTTTCTGCACAATTGGCTTCAAGCAGCACCTGCATATCGCTTCCGTCCTTTTTTACCCTGAATATCCTATAAGCGATATTGCCGATGGATCTGTATTCGGAATCCTCACAATAAAGCCATTCTCCGTCTGCGGGCTGCTTATACTGACCGTCGCTTTCGGTCGGCGCCTGCTTGCAGGAGTAAAGCCTCAGCATTGTGGCTATTGCCTGTTCCCTTGTATAGTTCATCCAGGGCGAAAACTTATTTGGCTCCGTACCCGTCATAATACAGGTATCTCCGCTTTTTACCGAGGTTATGTTGTATATGGCTTCCCTTGCCCACTGTGCAAAGTATCCCTCGTCGATAAATTCCGCCTTATTCTCACTGCCCTTAAGCCCCAAAAGCCCGGCAATGTTGTTGAGCATTACCGCCGCCTCCTGGCGTGTAATATTATTTTGCGGTGAAAATTTGTTTGCGCCCGTGCCCGAAACTATGCCCAGATCATAGGCGGCTGTCACATATGCGTCCGAAACATCGTCAAACGGGCTTTCGGTGCTGTCGTCAAGCCTGTAGCCTGTCCTTTTGACATAGGTCTGCACCGCAAGGCGGCAAAACTCCCGTCTGTTTATTTTATCCGTATAATTGCCCTGCAGCTCATCGGGCACAATGCCTGCCGCAACCGCAGCATTTATGCTGTCCCTTGCCCATGCAGAGGCACTGCTGCGGTTTACAAGCTGTGCTGCATCGGCATATGTGTTTACAACGCCGTTTGTATCGGTCACCTCGATACTGCCGGATACCGCCTTTATGCTGCGGTACTGTATATCCGAGAGCCTGCCTCCGTCCGCATCACAGATATAATAGCTTATATAGCCGTCATTTATTTCCGCATCCTCGTCAATAACTCTTTCGTAATAAAAGTCCGTGCCGTCAAGGTGCCTTATGTCCTTTGGCTGAGGCACGGGATCCATATCCGTATCAAAAAATTCTATTTTGTCCGGGCCCTCTCCCCACGTAAGGCACTCAAACGTCTTTGTGTTTTCATTATAATTTATCTGACTGAATCTCGGCTCAAGTATTATATTGAAGTCGGTATCCAGTATGCCGTAGCGCTGACCGTACGAAAGCATCCTCGCTATTATCCTTCCGCCGCCGGGCTTTATCACATCGTAGTCGCTGTCCGAGATTATATTTCCGTCCTTGTCGTAAACGGTATAGGCAACATCCATATCCTTTTTCTCATAAAAATATGGTGTGCCGTCAAGCGGTGCTTTTCCGCTGCCCGATACCGATACCGCACATACCGCAGCCATAACCGCCGTCATCAGCGCAGCCGCTGTTTTCTTCATAACATATCCCCCTTATGCAAGCTTATACTATATGCAATTATATATAACATAACACAAAAAATCAAGCATACACGGTTTATCTCCGTTTTTTGTAAATTGCAATATAAAATGTCACCAAAGTGAAGACTGTAAATTTGGAGAAAATGCCGCTTAATAAGAAGAAAGCCGGTTAAGTTTCTTCCTTGGATATTTATTTATCCAATTCTGAATGAATCTGATAAATTTTTTCGATTTTCTGATCATAGTTCGTCATCAGAAAGTCCGAATACGGTTCAGCGAAAATTTCAGGCTCATGATCGTATGACATCATTTCTGTCGGTTCGTGCACATCAAAACCATTAACCCGGGTAAACGCTATCAGGATAAATCAAATCCCCATTTTTGTCATAAACCCTGCATATCATATGATGTCGTTTTGAATATGTACCTCCGCCCAACATATAATCCATATAATCATATGTAATATATGTCTTACCATTTCGCAAAACAGGAACATTTCTAGTATTTGCCGCATAACTCATATAACCGTTTTCGGAATCGGGATTTACAGCAATACTGTCACTGCCAATTTTTATTTCATAAAGAAATTCTGCCTTTGATGTACCTATAATTTCATTGTTTTGATAAATGTCAGTAGGTAAGGAAAGAGTAATGTAAATTTTTTTGTTATCCCAACTGATATTGCTATCTATATTTAGTTTTTCAAACATTTCTCTAAGTGGCAAGTACACCTCACCATTTTCCACAAACGGCTTATTTATCAGTTCAACTTTATCGCCGTTATTTGTTATTTCAACCGTATAATCGTCCGTTGTCATATCTGACAGCACACCGCTTGCAAATACTGTTGTACCAAGCATAAATACCGCCAATACCGCTGATAATACTGACATAAGCCTACTTTTATTTCTTCTGTTTTTCATCATTTCAAACCTCTTTTTCAGAATTTTTTTATTTCCGGCCATCCCCGTTGTCAGGTGAATAGCTTTTGTTTCGCTCACCGGGAGCATGGAAAGGATGGTTTCCATATAGCTTTGTTCCTCATCGCCGTTCATTTTCGCCGTTGCCGATAAATCGCAGGAAATTTCACATTCCGTATTGATTTGCCACACCACATAATAGATAACGGGGTTAAACCAATGCACGCATTTGACTATTACCGCAAACCATTTGTAGAGAATATCTCTGCGGTGAAAATGCGTCATTTCATGGCGGAGGATATTGTGAAGCTGTTCGGGCGTAAATGTTCTTTTGGGTAGTATCAGCATAGGACGGAATACTCCTGTCATAAACGGCATGGATATTGTGCCGCTCTCAAACACCCGTACATTTCTGCCTGTGTATTGACGAAGCTCCGGGCATGCCGTTTCTCGTGAGGTTTTGCGGATTTTTCTTAGCAGCAGAAAGTATCCCGTCAGATACGTCAACAGCAAGCCGACTGCTCCCGTCAGCCACAAAAGGACAAGATAGCGCTGTCCGTTGCCGCGCAGCGTTTGCCGGAGCCATGCGAGGCCATCCGACAGGGCGGGCGCTATAGCTGAGATTGCCGGTGTATCTGCCTTGTTTATCACCGCAGTTTCGCTTTGCGGTACATTCTGCATTTGCACTTCTTGCTCCAAGGCAACGGAAAAAGCCGTATTTTGCGGCAACGAAATCCGTACCGGCAGCAGGAAAACGATAAGCACCGCAAGCCAAATGTAATAGTGCCACGCATAGCCGAAAATCTTTCGGGTCACCGGCTTTGCAATGGCAAGGATCCCTGTCAGAACCGAACCCGTCAAGGAGGTTATGAAAAGTGATTTTATAATTTCACCAAACATCTTCTACTTCCTCCTGTCGTTAAAGTAATCTCTCAACTCGGCAATTTCCTCTTCCGAAAACGTGTCCTCTTCCGCTAAAGAAACAATCAAATCCCGCGCGGAACCTCCGAAAACATTTTGGATAAGATTTAGCGCCTGTCCTTTTTTGTATTCCTTGAAGGAAACCTTTGCCGTATAATAAAGGCTCCTGCCGCGCCGTTCGGTATTGAGCATTCCTTTCTCCACAAGTCTTGCCAAAAATGTTGCAATTGTAGTACGCTTCCAACCCTTGTTCTCTACAATATTTCCTATTTCTGTTGATGTAATCGGCTCGCCTGCCTTCCATATCACGCGCATAATTTCAAGCTCCGCTTTTGCAATACTGATATTTTCTGTCGACATAAAAATACCCCCTTTTTTATTATCTACGCTGTGTAGACAATTACAGTCTACATCATATAGACGAATATGTCAACCCTTTTTTTAATTTCTTAAAAAATTTGTAAATTGCAATATAAAATGTCACCAAAGTAAAGGTGGTAAATTTAGAGAAAGTGCCGATTCATAAGAAGAAAGCCGGTTCAGTTTCTTCCTTGGATATTTATTTATCCAATTCTTATCTCCGCTTTTTTATACACAGGGTACTTGCAAGAAAACGCACAAAGCGGTATAATATAGGCAGCAGACAGATTATCGGAGGCATTAAAATGAAACTGCAAAAGCTTTTAAGCTACATACGCCGTGCCGTTGACGACTACGGCATGATAAACGACGGTGACAGGATAGCCGTAGGTGTTTCGGGCGGCAAGGACTCACTGGCACTTACAATGGCACTCAAGGCATTGCAGAGGTTTTATCCGCACAGGTTTGAGCTTGCGGCAATAAGCGTATCGCTGGGCTTTGAGGGCATGGATTTTTCACCCGTTGCCGCATTTATGTCCGATATAGGGGTTGAATACCGCATAGTAAACACAGATATAGGCGAAATAGTTTTTGACGAGCGCAGGGAGAAAAACCCTTGCTCGCTCTGTGCCAAAATGCGCAAGGGCGCTCTGCACGACGAAATGGAAAGGATGGGCTTTAACAAGGCAGCCCTGGGGCACAACCGTGACGATGTTACGGAAACCCTGCTCATGTCACTCTTCTACGAGGGCAGGATACACACCTTCAGCCCGGTCACCTATCTGGACAGGAAAAAGATAACCTCCGTGCGCCCTATGATATATGTGCCCGAAAAGGAAATAACAGGCTTTGCAAGGGCCGAAAATCTGCCCGTGGTAAAAAACACCTGTCCTGCGGACGGCAACACAAAGCGTGAGGATATTAAAAACCTCATCTCGGAGCTTAAACATAATTTTGACCATATTGACGAAAAACTGCTGGGGGCAATACAGAGGTCGGCAATCGACGGCTGGCAGCAAAAGGAGTGATCTTATGAATGATTTTGAATACAGCAGGCAGCAAAGCCAAAGGGATATAGTAAGTACAAGGCATATTTTAAAGGAGCTGCCTCCGTTCTGCCGTGAATTTTTTTTGAGCCTGAACGATGTGACCTCCACAAAAACCAGACTTAACTACGCCTACGACCTGAGGCTGTTCTTCAAATATCTGACCGAGGAAGCGGATATGTTTGACGGCAAAAGCACGGAGCAGCTTACCACAGACGATCTTGCACGCATAAGCGCAACGGATATACGTTTTTTTATGGACTATCTCACCTATTATGTAAAGGATGACGGCACCATAGACGGAGAAACCGTTACAAACGGCGAATGCGGAAAGGCACGCAAGCTTGCGTCAATACGCAAGCTGTTTGAATATTTTTATTCGACCGAAAAAATACCCGCCAATCCCGCACAGCTTGTAAAAACCCCAAAGATGCACGAAAAGGCAATAACCAGGCTTGAGCCCGACGAGGCGGCACGCCTGCTTGACGAGATAGAAAGCGGCAGCGGCCTTACGGAGGGGCAAAAAAAATTTCATAACTTTACAAAGGCAAGGGATCTTGCTCTTGTTACACTGCTGCTCGGCACAGGTATGCGTTTATCCGAGTGCATAGGCATAGACCTCGACCACATAGATTTCAGCCTGGGTGGTATCAGGATAAGGCGCAAGGGCGGCAGCGAAACCATTATTTACTTCGGCGATGAGGTGGAGGAGGCTCTCCAGAGCTACCTTGTTGAAAGAGAAAATATGGATCCTCTGCCGGGGCACGAAAACGCTCTTTTTCTTTCGCTGCAAAATAAGCGCATAAGCAGGAGCAGCGTGCAGAATCTTGTAAAAAAATACTCCAGGCTTGTTACAAGCGCAAAAAACATTTCTCCTCACAAGCTGCGCAGCACCTTCGGCACAAACCTTTACAGGGAAACGGGTGATATATATCTTGTTGCAGACGTGCTCGGACACAAGGATGTAAACACAACCCGAAAGCATTATGCCGAGGAAAGCGACGAAAACAGGAGGAAGGTACGAAATGTCAAAATACGCAGAACATAATACACCCTTTAAAGCAAGGATATGGGGATACATAAACGAGTTTACGCTGTATTCGTTTGCAGGCTGGGTGTATGAAACCGTCTGCGAATCCATATTTGCAGGCAGATTGATACTTAACAGAGGATTTCTGCATCTGCCCGTATGCCCCATATACGGCGTAGGCGCATTTATCGCAATATGGATAATGCACCGCTTCGGCAGGCTCAACAAGCTGCAGGTGTTTATAAGCGGCACCGTTATAACCACCGTTGTAGAGTACGCAGCCGCCCTTATAATAGAGGCGCTGCTGCACAAAACACTTTGGGATTACAGTAAATGGATATGCAACTTTCAGGGCAGAATATCACTTATAAGCAGTCTGATATTCGGGCTTGGCTGCGTGGGAGCCTACAGCCTAAGACCTGTGGTCGAAAAACACTGGGTAGGCAAAAAATGGCTTACCGTCACTGCAATTGCAGAGGCTGCGGCAATGGCTGTTGATTTTGTACTGGTGGTTATGGGGTTATAACATTTAAGTGTTTTGCAGACATAGGTTTTGTAAATATACAGTCACATATCAAAGCATTTTATTAAAAATCTACATAAACAAAAATCCGAAGTCGGCATAGCCTAAAACTCCGGATTTTTTTATTGCCTCATATTTGTTTGCAATTTGTTAATGCTGTTCCCTTTATAATTTAATTGTTACAGTTTTGGTCACCGTGTCAAACTCAATATCGTCAAACCCAAGCGCCTCTGCAACCGCACGCATAGGCAGATACATTCTGCCGTTTTCTATAACTGCGGGGGCGTCAAGTACAGCAGGCATATCGTTTATATACATAGTGTTTTCACCCGCACTCACTCTTATAACGGAACCCTCATAGCTGATAATTGCAGTCTTGCTGCCCGGCTCGTAGGCAACAGCATCATCGCCTATGCCCGTAACGCCTGCCATTGCCCTCAGCGGCAGCATTGTATACCCGTCCGATATAAATGCGGGGCTGTCCGTTTCAAAGCCTGCTCCGTTTATTATATAATAGGGCTTGCCTATGGGTACCTCTGCTATCGTCTTTGCTTCGGCATTGCCTTGTATCCGTTCGGCAGGCTTTGCCTCGGGTGCCTGTGTAGCTGCCTCCGTAGTCTGCTCCGTGGTTTCGGCAGGCTTGGCAGTACTTTGTGTTTTTACGGTGCTGCGCTTATTTCTGTCGCCGCCGCCCGCAACGGTAACCGTACCTATATATTCGTAATCATCCTCTCGGAACTTGGAAAGGTCGTACATATCCTCACCCGTATAAACGGATATGTCTATGGTGACATCACCGCCGCCCGTTGTGCGGAACAAAAGCGGATATTCACCGTCCAATATACCGCCTGTTTCCTCAAGGCTCCTGCCGTCGCTTATAAAATATGCTGCTGCATACTGCACGGTTTCAAAATATTTTTCGTTATAGCTTACCTCGTTTATCGAAGTTATGGGGCGCACCTCATTGTTCATCCTGATATCCCAAAAATATTTGTCATCATTGTCCTTTGCGCCCTCGGTAACATAATCTATGTCCGTTTCGTTTGTCCTTTTCAAAAGCACGTTACGCCACTTTGCATTGTGTATCTCAAGCTTAAAATAACACATATTGTCAAGACCTTCCACAAAGAGTGCGTTATCAAGCTTGTCTGTCGGTATATCAAACACCAGCTTAAGGTTATCCCTTGCACCGACATCATAGTTGCTGCTGTAATACGGTATTTCGTCTTTATTGATGCAGATATATTCGTCCGCATTTTCCGTATCGGTGAGATACGACGCAAAGACGCTTGTGCCGCATATATTTGTAAATAGCACCGCCGCCGAGAAGGCAGCAAATGCGGCTTTTAATATCCTCTTCATATTATATGCCTCCTTTTTTTACTAAGTGTAGACCAATAAAGTCCGCATGTCAATAAACAATAAAAATAATTAAAAAAATTTTAAAAATTAATGCCGTGTCCCAAAACCGTATTCTTTAGTATGCTTTGTCCTTTGGGGCAGTCGTTTGATTATCCAATTATATACATATTTGCGCCTTGTATAAGACTGTATAATTGTTTATATTGTATTATTGCAACAGGGCTTAATTTGTGATAGAATTAATAATATATTTTAATCCGGGAGGTCAATTATGAAAAATATATCGGTAAAAACCTTTTTAATATGCGGTGCCGCAATTTTTGTATTAGGTGCGGCAGCAGGGCTTTACATTGCAAAACACGGTGTATCGGAGCCTGCCGTAACGGCAACGGCACCCATCGTTACAACAACCGCAGCCGAAATAGTCACAGAGGATACAACGCTTGCTTCTCTTATGCCCACAGAGGCAGCCAATGTGGAGTTTAACATCTCCAAGGGTGCGCAGTGGGAGGCAGACGGTAAAAAGGTAGCACAGTATGATGTGGTCATAAAAAACGCAGGCAGCGAAATAACCGACTGGCAGGCGGTCATTACATTTGACGCCGACTTTGAGCTGGGTCAGTCATGGAGCGGCGTATATGCCGCAGACGGCAAGGCTCTTAAGGTAACTGCCGTGGACTATAACAAGGTTATACCTGCAAGCGGCGAAATAAACTTCGGCTTTCAGATAAGCTCCGCTTACGAGCCTTCGGCAGAGCCCGATGCCAAGCTCTATTCGGGCGGCAGCCTTGTAAACACGGCAGGCAATCCGCTTCAGGCAGGCGGCAAGGTAGGCAGCGAGCTTACCGAGGTAATAACTGCACAGCCAAAGCAGCAGGCAGCACCGGAAAACGGTACGCCCGTACAGATAAACGGCAAGCTGTCGGTAAAGGGTACACAGATAGTAAACCAAAACGGTCAGCCCTTCGTCATAAAGGGCGTCAGCACACACGGCATTGCATGGTTCCCTCAATATATCAACAAGGATACATTCCAAAGCATACGCAGCACCTTCGGCGCAAATACAATAAGGCTTGCGCTTTACTCCTCCTCGGGTGAGGGATACACAAAGGAGCTGCACAAGAAGGTAGATGAGGGAGTGCAGTATGCCTCCGAACTGGGTATGTATGTGGTCATAGACTGGCACATACTCGGCAACGGCAACCCAAACACCGACAAAGCCGCAGCCGAAAGCTTCTTTAAGGAAATGACGGCAAAATATAAGGACTACAACAACGTTATTTACGAGATATGCAACGAGCCTAACGGAGATGTACAGTGGGCAAGGGACATAAAGCCGTATGCAGAGAGCATGGTAAAGCTTATAAGATCCGTTGACAATGACGCCATCATTATAATAGGTACGCCTACCTGGTCACAGGATGTGGATATTGCGGCGCAATCTCCCGTACAGGGCAGCAACCTTGTCTACGCCTTCCACTTTTATGCGGCTACTCACAAAGCGCAGTTCCGTGATAAGGTATCTGCTGCGTTAAATGCAGGCCTGCCCGTTATTGTAAGCGAATTCGGTATATCCGACGCCTCGGGCAACGGCACTCTTGACGAGGCAGAGGGCAACGCATGGATGCAGTTCCTTGACGAACGCAATATAGGCAGGATATGCTGGAGTATCTCCAACAAAAACGAGGCATGTGCGTTGCTTACACCCGATAACCCCAAAACCTCGGGCTGGTCTGACAGCGACCTTTCAGGACAGGGCAAGTGGCTTAAAAACGCATACAACAAATAAGAAAAGGATGTTACTATGGATAAAAAAATAAAAGCATTACTGCCTGCAATTTCGGGTACTTTGCTTGTAATAGCACTTATATTGATAGCTATTGTGCTGCAAAAAGACGGCTCCTCTTCCGGCTCATCGGGCTCGGGCGGTGCCTCCGACCACGGAAACAATGCACCGCAGTCGTCAAACATGGCGCCTCTGCAGCCCGTCACGTATTCCGAGATTGCGGATGTGGAGCCCATAGAGCTGCCCGACAAATCTCCAATTGCCGAGGCAATAGGCTTTGAGCCTCTCCAGACGGAAAAGCTCTCGGACAAATATGTGCTGAGGGATACCGAGCTTGGCGATAACAGCATTACCTATAAATACCAAATGCACATGGATTCATACAGCCGCAGGCTTTATCTTGCAATAACCAAAATGACGCAGGAGGAATACAATAACTCCCTTCCCGACGAGAGAGTGCGTGAGCATGTCGATATTGACGGCAGGGATGCCGTTTATGCAAACCGTATCCTTTACAGGGTACCCGAGGACGAGGAGCTTACGGAGGATTCCGTGGAGGTAATTGATGAAAAAGCGGGCAGGGCTATTATCGACCGCAGCCAGCCATACCGTGAACTTTCGGAAATACAGACCCTTGATTGGTATGAAAACGACTGCAAGTACGAAATTTTTGCCGATTACCTCGATCTAAGCCCCGAGCAGATAGTTGAGCTTGCGCTTTACTACTATCAAAACGGAAAATAAACACCTTAAAAAACCATACTCTGATAGGGTATGGTTTTTATATACAAAAATTTTATTGTATGTTACACCGCATAACAACATAAAGCAAATGCGGCTTTAAATTATGCCGTTTGATTTACTTTTAAAATTTATACCCACTTAAAAATATGCTTATCCCCACTTGACTATACGGCTGTAAAAATGTATAATCATATATATAAAATACGCAGGAAGAAATGTCAAAATATTTAATTGTCTGACAATTTAACCTTCCTATCTTAATTGAAAAGGGGCGATTATAATGGCTTTATTCAGCACAATGAGCAAAACCGAGCTGCTTAATGCCCAATCGGAGCTGCTTGATAAATATAACAGATTCAAGGCGGGAAATATTCAGCTCGATATGTCCAGAGGCAAGCCCGCACCCGCACAGCTTAACATATCAAACGACATACTTAAGCTCTCTATTGACGAATACATAAATTGTGACGGTATTGACGTGCGCAATTACGGTATACTTGACGGTATATCGGAGTGCCGCAGGCTGTTTTCCGAGCTGCTGGATATACCGGCAGACAATATAATCATAGGCGGCAATTCCAGCCTTAACCTTATTTACGATGCCTTTACAAGGCTTTATATCTTCGGTTCGCTGGGTTCAAAGCCATGGGGCAAGCTCGACAGGGTAAAAATACTTTGTCCCGTGCCGGGCTATGACAGGCATTTTGCCATATGCGAGGAGCTTGGCTTTGAGATGATAAACATACCTATGACTCCGGAGGGCCCGGATATGGATATGGTGGAAAGGCTTGCAGCCGAGGACGAAAGCGTAAAGGCAATAATATGCGTACCCCTCTACTCCAACCCCGACGGCATATGCTACAGCGACAAAACCGTTGAAAGGCTTGCAAAAATGCCTACTGCTGCGGAGGACTTTAAAATATTCTGGGACAACGCCTATGCGGTGCATCACGTATTCAAAGAGGTAAAACTGCTCAATATTTTTGACGTCTGTAAGAAGTACGGCACCGATGACAGGATAATATATTTCTTTTCCACCTCAAAGGTCACCTTCCCGGGTTCGGGCATTGCGCTTGTAGCCTCGGGCGACAGATACATAGAGGATATACGCCGCCGCTTCGGCAAGCAGACAATAGGCTATAACAAGGTAGACCAGATGCGCACCTGCAAGTTTTTCGGTTCACCCGAGGGCATAAGGGCTCATATGCGCAAGCTAGGCGATATGCTTAAGGAAAAGTTCAATATAGTGCTTGATACTCTTAACCGAGAGTTTGAAGACGGTGAGCTGCTTAAATGGCATAAGCCCATGGGAGGATACTTTATATCGGTATTTACAATGGACGGCTGCGCAAAGGAAACCGTGCGCCTTGCAAAGGAGGCGGGTCTTGTGCTGACAAATGCGGGAGCGTCCTACCCCTACGGCAAGGACCCCAACGACAGCAATATACGCCTTGCTCCGTCCTACCCCGATACGGACGACCTTAAAAAGGCTATGGAGCTTTTCTGTATATGTGTAAAGCTTGCATCGGTAAACAAGCTTCTTAATAATATTGAAAAAGGAGATACACAATGACAAAATTTAACGAAAACTATCTTAACCTCAAAGAGAGCTATCTTTTCTCCGACATCGCAAAAAGGGTTGAAACCTATCAGGCAGCCAACCCGGACAAAAAGATAATACGCCTTGGCATAGGCGATGTTACCCTGCCCCTTGCGCCCTCGGTAATAAAAAGCCTCCATTCGGCTGTTGACGAGATGGCGGATGCTGCCACATTCAAGGGCTACGGTCCCGAGCAGGGCTACGATTTTCTCCGCAATGCCATAAAGGACTACTACGCACGCAACGGCGTTGAGCTTGATGCGGACGAAATTTTTGTATCCGACGGAGCAAAAAGCGACACGGGCAACATCACCGATATGTTTGCCGTTGACAACACAGTGCTTGTGCCCGACCCCGTATACCCCGTTTATGTGGATACAAACACTATGAACGGCAGAAAGATAATATATATGGACGGCACGGCGGAAAACGGCTTTTTGCCAATGCCCGACCCCAATGTACATGCGGATATTATATATCTCTGCTCGCCAAACAACCCCACGGGCGCCGCATACAACAAGCAGCAGCTTAAGGCATGGGTGGATTATGCGCTTGAAAATAATGCCGTTATCCTTTATGACTCTGCATATGAATGCTTTATTGAGGATCCCGAGCTTCCACGCAGTATTTTTGCCATAGAGGGAGCAAAGCAATGTGCGGTGGAGTTCTGCTCGCTTTCAAAAACGGCAGGCTTTACGGGCACACGCTGCGGCTATACCGTAGTGCCTAAGGGTATAAAGGCTGTCGCTGCGGACGGCTCCGAGCTTGTACTCAACAAAATGTGGAACCGCCGCCAGACGACCAAGTTCAACGGTGTGCCTTACATAGTGCAGAGGGCTGCCGCTGCGGTATTTTCCGAGGCAGGCATGGCAGAGGCAAAGGCAATGATAAACACCTACAAGGTAAATGCAAAAATAATTGCCGACACCATGGACTCCGTGGGCGTGCGCTATTACGGCGGCATAAACTCGCCTTATATATGGTTTGAGTGTCCGTTTGATATGTACTCCTGGGACTTCTTTGATTTTATGCTGGATAAGATACAGGTAGTTGGCACACCCGGCGCAGGCTTTGGCAAAAACGGAGATAACTTCTTCCGCCTGACCTCGTTTAACAACAAAGCCAATACCGAAGAGGCTATGGAGAGATTTAAAACACTTTTTAAATAAAGCTTGCAGGAAATGCTTGCATTTCCTGCATTTTTTCACAGAGTATAAAGAGATTCGCGCCTCGCTATCGCTCGACACTCCCTCTTTTCCTCGGACGAAAAGCACTTTTGGCTGTGCCAAAAGCCGCCCTACGGGCGTCCGCATTACTTTTTTGCGGTGCACAAGCAAAGCTCGTCCCCTTGGTCATGCTAATTTTCCTAAAGGGAAAATTACGCTGACTGCGGATTTTAGCCTGCGGCGCTTAAGTTACCTTGAAGTGCTTTTGCAAGTTTAAACTCTTAAAAAATCATTTATTGAATCTGATTTTAGGTTTTTTGACAGTCTGACACCTGCATTATAAATGTGCAGGTGTTTTTTTGCGTAAAAAAAAGACGAAAAAAACGTCTTGTAAATAGGTTTGTCAGTTTTTGTCATGTAACACAATGTACAATTGTGTTACATCAAGTATGTGCAATAGTATAGTATTTATACGGCATACGGAAATATTTTGTTTTCATTTGTTATTATATAATTTAATTGTAATTTTGTCAATATTTCGCTTAAATAAAAGCTTTGCAAAAAAATATATAGGTAACACAATTGTACATTGAGTTACATGGGAGGTCAATTATGAATTACACAAAACCTATAAGATCTATTGATGATGTGCAAAAATTAAAGCAGTATTATCTGGAAAGAGGTGAATACAGGGATCATCTGCTTGTAACGGTCTGCCTTAACAGCGCCCTGCGCATAAGCGATGTTTTGCAGCTTAAGTGGGAGTATATTTACAACGGCAAAGGCTTTAAAACGCATATAGGGCTTACCGAGCAAAAAACCGGAAAGTACACGGATATATACATCAACTCCGCAATAAAAAAAGCCGTAAAGCTTTATGTAAAAAACTGCGGCATAAAGGATAAAACGGGATATATCTTTGTAGGCACCGGCAACAAGCCCATAACAAGGGTACAGGCATACAGGATAATAAATGCAGGCGGCAAAAGCATAGGGCTTGACATAAGCCCTCACTCGCTGCGCAAGACCTTTGGCTACCACGCCTGGAAAAACGGCGTGCCGCCCGTTATACTTATGAAGATTTATAACCATTCACGCTTTGACATCACCAAACGCTACCTCGGCATAGAGCAGGAGGATAAAGACACAGTGTTTAAAAGCATTGAATTGTGAAGGAGGAAATCAAATGAAGTTAAAAAAATTTTTAAGCCTTGCCATGGCTGCCGTAATGCTCTGCGGCAGCTGTGTAACGGCAAATGCCGATGTAACAGTCAATGATGTTGCAGATAGTATGACATCTGACAAATATACGGAAGATACTACCGTTTTATCCGCAGTAAATGATGTATATGATGCCAAAGAAAAGAATGTTGATGTTTATGATACATCAATTCAGTATAATTTTGATGGCGGATATCTTGGTTTTGATAAAAGTACCGGTACCATCACATATGTTTATAGCTCGGAAGAAAAAATTGATATACCAAATATGATAAAAGATGTTGAGGTAACGGCTATAGGAAATGAGGCATTCAGGTATTGCAACTCACTTGTAGAAATCAATCTTCCAAGCACACTAAAAAGTATAGGCGTAAAAGCTTTTAAGGGATGCACGTCATTACAAAAGCTCGTTTTGCCTGAAGGAGTAACCTCTATTGGCTCAAATATGTTGGGGGAAACAGCAGTAAAAAGTATTGTTATCCCAAAGAGTGTACAAGAAGTAAAAGGGGTATCCGGCAGTGAAGTACCTACCGATAATGGCAGCCCTTTTATGGGTGCAAATATGCTTACAGAAGTCATATTTGAGGATGGAATAACAAAGATTCCAAATGGATTTTTTAGTGGACATCATACAAATAATGAAGAGTGTAAAGTTAGTGTTACAAATGTTGTTATTCCTGCAAGTGTAACAGAAATAGGTTATAATGCTTTTTCTCAATGTAAAAATTTGAAAACGATAGATATTCCGTCTTCTGTTACTATTATGGGTGATTTTGCTTTTCAGGGTTGTAGCAGTCTTGAGAAAATAAATATTCCCAACGGTGTTAAATCAATAGGTGAAGATGTTTTTTATAATTGTACAAGCCTTAAAACAATAGATATTCCGCTTTCTGTTACCATGATAGGCGACGAAGCATTCAGAGGCTGTAGTAGTCTTGAGAATATAAATATTTCGTCTTCTGTTACCGTGATAGGCAACCGGGCTTTACAAGACTGTAGTAATCTTGAGAAAATAAATATTCCTAAAGGTGTTAAATCAATAGGTGAATATGCTTTTTATAATGATGATAAACTTGCAGAAGTGGTAATACCCGGAAGTGTAGAGAAAATAGAAAATTATACATTTGAAAATTGCAAAAATTTAAGTAAAATAGTAATAGAAGACGGCGTAAAAAAAGTAGGAGAATATGCTTTTGAAAATTGTCCTAATGTTACATATTTTTCTGTTACAAACAGTGTTGAAAAATTAAGCCAATGGAGTGGTGATACATGGCCTTACTGCTTTGAAAAATTGGAAACTTTGATAACAGGATGCGAAAACTCTGCCAGATTCATTAATGACCATTATCCTGTATATTATAATAACACGAAAAAAGGATATAGAAGATATGACAATTTAAGAAATGTCACACTTCTTAACGGTGTAACAAATTTTAATTTTTCGGGTTGCGGCGCATTAATTAATGTTACATTTGCGGCAGATTCTGCAATAGAAGATATACCTTTATACGCATTTGGGGGATGCTATAACATTATTGATATAAAATTACCTCAAAGTGTTAAAAAAATAAACACGGGAGCTTTTGCATATTCAAGGATTAGAAAGATAACAATACCAAAAAATGTAGAAACAATAGAAGATGGAGCTTTTTGCGGCTGTGAATACCTGTATGAAATAAAGGTGGATAACGACAATAAATATTACAAGGATATTGACGGAATACTTTTCGACAAAAATGTAAAAACACTTGTAAAATTTCCATCCTATTATGCGGCTTATAATAAAGTAAAAAGCTATACCATTCCAGATACCGTAGAAAAAATAGAATATGGTGCTTTTGGTTTAGGCGGCGATCCCAATAACAACGGATTTGAACATGAATGGTATAATACTCTCTATGAGGGGGCTTATGATTATCTTTATTTGGGATATAATGATACCTATCTGACTAATATTAAAATTCCTAAAAGTGTAAAGGAAATAGGTGATTGGGCATTTACAGATTGCAGTGGATTGACAAGCATAGATATACCAAATGGAATATCAAAGATAGGAATAGGAGTATTTGAAAATTGCAGAAGTTTAGAAAATATAGAACTTCCAAGCGGTGTAAGTGAAATAGGTGAACGTGCATTTAGAGGTTGTGAAAAACTAAAAAGTATAACTATACCGGCAAGTGTAAATGAAATATATTGTGATATTTTTACAGACTGCACTAATTTGAAAGATGTTTATTACGGAGGCAGTGAGCAAGAATGGAACAATAAATATATAGTAGATGATTATTTGGATGTGCCGGACTTTGTGGTACATTTTAACAGCGGTTCATTGCCTACCACCGTTACCACCACGGAAACGACCACGGAAACCACAACAGCAACCACCACGGAAACCACAACCGAAACCACCACGGAAACTACCACAGAGGCAACCACCGAGGCAGGCATATTGAACGACAATATCTCCTACAGCTTCGGCAGCGGCAAGCTCAACTTAAGCGGCAGCGGCGAAATGCCCGATATGAGTGAAAGCGACATATGGGGCGGCATCAAGGCTGATGTAAGATCTGCGGAAACGGGTGAGGGCATAACCAAGATAGGCGAGAGCGCCTTTGAGGACTTTACCTCCTTAAACGAGGTACTTATGACCCCCGATATAGCGGAGATAGGCGATAAGGCATTTTCGGGCTGCTCGTCATTAAAGGAGCTTTACATACCCGATACCGTGACCACCATAGGCGCCCTTGCCTTTGAGGGCATGGACGGAGCCGTTATATACAACTACTCGGATGTCGAGATAGACCAAACGCATTACGGCACAAGCAATGTAACGGTCATAAATGCAAGCCTTGAAAAGGGCGACCCCAACTGCGATAACAGGCTGACTGCGGACGATGCCGAAAATATACTCTCAAAGGTGCTTGACGAAGTATATAAACCCAAAATAGAGCGTGTTACAAGGGATATATATCCCTACACAGATATTAACAGTGACAGCGTACTGACGGCGTTTGATGCCGCCTCTGTGCTGACAAAGGTGCTTGACGACACATTTGAGCTTTAACAATAAAGCTACGGCTGTACTATAATTGTTACGGCGGCGCAAACCGTTTAACGCTGCAAAAACGGCTTTCTGCTGCCATACAATAAAAAATTGACCGCCCGTCGGGATGAGTGCATACATCCCGGCAGGCGGTTTTATTGACCTTAAATCTACCCTACAAAAGTTTAAAAAACATTTATTTTCTTATCTGACCGTTTCCGTATATGATATATTTTGTGGTGGTAAGCTCCCTTAAGCCCATAGGGCCCCTTGCATGCAGCTTTTGCGTGCTTATGCCTATCTCCGCACCAAAGCCGAATTCGTTGCCGTCGGTAAAGCGTGTTGACGCATTTACATATACCGCTGCCGAATCCACCTCGTCCGTAAATCTCTTGCAGTTTGTATAATCCTCGCTTACTATCGCCTCGGAATGACCCGTGGAATACCTTGCAATGTGGTCTATTGCCTCGTCTATACCGCCTACCACCTTTACGGCAAGTATATAATCCAGATATTCCGTAGCCCAATCCTCCTCGGTTGCAGGCACGCACTCGCCCACATATGCAGCCGCCTCGCTGTCGCACCTGAGCTCGACATTTTTCTCTCTTAAAGCCTTTGCGGCGGCAGGCAGAAACTCCGCAGCAATATCCCCGTGTACAAGCAGAGTTTCCGCCGCATTGCACACGCTTGGGCGCTGAGCCTTTGCATTTACTATTATGTTTACCGCATCCTCAAGCTTTGCGCTTTTATCCACAAACACATGACAGTTGCCCACGCCTGTTTCAATAACGGGCACGGTGGCATTTTGCACAACCGATCGTATAAGCCCCGCACCTCCCCTTGGTATAAGCACGTCTATATATCCGTTCATCTTCATCATAGCCGTTGCGCTTTCACGGGAGGTATCCTCTATAAGCTGCACTATATCGGGGTTTACGCCCTCCCCCTTTATAACCTCTCTGAATATGGATATGGTTGTCTTGTTGGAGTTTATTGCCTCCTTGCCGCCCCTCAAAATTACGGCGCTGCCTGCCTTTATGCACAAGCCAAAGGCGTCGGAGGTGACATTGGGGCGTGCCTCGTAAATTATGCCTATAACTCCCATAGGCACACGCTTTTTACCCACAACAAGCCCGTTTGGCAGGGTCTTCATATCAAATATCTCGCCTGTGGGTTCGGGCAGAGCAGCCACCTGTTCCAGCCCCTCTGCCATAGCGTTTATGCGGCTTACGTCAAGGCGCAGCCTGTCTGTAAGAGATGGTTTTATGCCTGCCGCCTTTGCGTTTTCCGTATCGGCTGTGTTTGCGGCGATCACGGCGTCGGCGTTCTGCCTGAGCGCAGCTGCGCACTTAAGCAATATATTGTTCTTATCTGCGGCGGAAAGCCTTGCAAGCTCACGCTTTGCGGCAAGAGCCGCCTCGCCCGTTTCCTTTATTGTCCTCATATTTTCAAGCTCCTTTTTAAAACTTTATTTTCGGTTATTATAATGTCCGTCGGTATATCGTTTTTGTCCCTCGGCAGCGGCTCGGCGGCAAGCTGTGCCTCAAAGCAGATGCCTGCCTTTATCACATAGGGATACCGTGCAAGGTACCTGTCGTAATAGCCTCCGCCGTACCCCAGCCTGTAAAAGCACATATCAAAGGCAAGCCCCGGTAAAAGCATAAAGCTGCTTTCCGTGGGCAGCGCCAATTTTCCCCTGTCATACTCGGGCTCCGGTATGCCGTAGCTGCCCTTTTTTAGCTCCTCTGCGGAGCTTATATACATAAAGCACATATTGCTCTCCTCCGTCACCAGCGGCACGGCAACACGCTTGCCCATATCCCATGCCCGTTTTATTATATCAAGGGTTGATACCTCGCTGCCGAACGATACATAGGAGAAAAGTATATCGCATTTTATAAACTCGGGCAGAGATACTGCCCTCTCCGCTATGGCGCACTGCGCCCCGGAGCGTTCCTGTGCGGATATACCGTTTCTGACGGCTTTATACCTCTTTCTTTGTTCCCTTTTATCCAAGCGTTACATCGCCTCCCAAATGCTTGACAATGCGCCCAGACCTATTCCCAAAAACATAAATATAACAAATACAACAAGTATGGTTATAAACACGGTACAGAGGCGTGCCTGTCTTTCGGCGTTTTCATCGTTGGATCTAAGCATGCGTGACCTTATGAAAATCAGGAAAATAATACCCATAACAGGGCTGAAAAGACCTATTATAAAGCACACTATTGCAGCGCCAAACAGTCCCGAGGTATTTGCAGTGCTTACAGAGCGTGTGCTCGTGCTGATATACGGCTTGACCGCTGCCCTGCCGTGTGTTTCGTCATAGCGCTTCATAAGCTCCTCTATACGTTCCCTTGATATGCCGTCTATTTTTTTGAGCATATTGAGGTATTCTATGCGCATCTTATACTGCGAGCTGCTTGGGTCGGGCTCGGTGCCTGGCACCCATTTCTTTGGCTCGTATATATCGTCATCGGGAGCATTTTCGCACTCCTCGTCATCGTGCGGCTTGCTGCCGTAAGCATCCCTTTGCGGAACATTGTTTTTTGTTACATTTCCGTAGGCGTCCGTCTGCTCGTCACCAAAGTCAAAAAACGGATCCCTGCTGCTGCCTGCTCTGTCCCTGCGTTCGTAATCGTAATCGTTGTCGTTATCCGTGTCATTGTCGCTGTCATCATCGTATGCGGACCCTGCCACACTCTTGGGAACGGTCGACACGGTAGATGTAAATGCCTCGCCACTGCCTGCGCTGCCGTACTCCTCCAGCCCCGGAGCGCCGCAGTATGGGCATACATTCACGTCCTCGCGTACATTTCTGAAACATTTTTTGCAATACTTCATAGCATAACTCCTCTCGGCACCTTATCTTAAAACCTCCGTCACGGCATAAATATCATCTTTACATCGTTATCTGCGTCAAATGCCTCTATACAGCCGTAATAGTCAGACAAAAGGCTGTAGGCTGCCTTGTATATCGCCTTTATACTCTCTTTGTCCTCCGTATCGGCAGGCAGCTCCTCAACACGTTTTTGCATTGTTTTAAACAAATCCTTATATATACCCGATATTTGGGTGTAATTTGCCGTGTCGTTGATAAATTCAACATCTGCAAAGCGTTCATCCGCCTTAAAATACTCCTCTTCCCATATAGCATCTACAGAGTCTGCAAAGCTCTCGTCTTTTTTTATCGTTTCCTCTATCGGTCTAAGCATATCATCGGAGTACCTATCCGATATTTTATCAAAAAAATTATTGCACCCTTCAACAAGCCTGTCCTTATCTCCGCCACAGCTCTCAATAACGGAAACAAACTCCTGTTTTTGCTCTCCGCCGAAAATCGCATTCTCGCTTTTTATAAATTCGGCAGTCTTATCTGCATATATATTTACCCTTTCGGGGTTTTCCTCAACCGCAAAAGCAAGATTATATACAATTTGCGCCGAGAGTACCTCACCAAAATAATCCCTTAAAAGTTCATCGGCAGTTCCCTCGTCTATCCACTCTGCCCGTAGCGCCTCTGCCTCAGCTGCAAGCGAGGCAGGCACATACATTTTTCCGCCGATAATTGAGGCAGGCGTTTTAAGCTCCCTTTGCTCACCGTTTATATAATAGACGCTTTCTCCTGCCGTTATCTTTAAAATATCGCCCACAGAGGCTGTTTTGGTGTAAGCATCCCAGCCGACCTCATAGCCGAGCCTTTCAAACACCGCCCTCAAAGGCACTGTATCCTCGCTGTTTATATTTAAGCTCTGTTCCTGCGCAGATACGGATAGTGCCGACATTATCACCATAAACGCTGCCGTGACGGCAATTTTTCTTTTCATTTTTTTATCTCCTCGTAAAGCTTTATATACAATTCGGGCTTAAAAGCCGTATCTCCCGTCACGGGGTTTGGCTTAAACAGCCTGGGATTGTGCATACTCAAATCAAGCTCGGCTGTAAATATGCCCTCACTCTCGTCCTCTATGCTGCCCGCATAATAAACGGGGAACGGACGCTTGAATTCCCCTCTGCCGACGCCCATAACAACACTGCCGCCGCCAAAGTGCGAGCTTTTGTCAATGCCGCAAAGATTGGAGCTTACTATAAACATACCCGTATTTATCACATCATACTCCAGAGTGCTGCGGTAGTAGCCGCAAAAGCTTGCCTTTGCGCCCTCGCTCTCGTTTTCAAGCGCCATGGCTGTGGGGTTAAGGTAAAGCCTTGCGCCCGTGCAGGCATAATACCTTAAAAGCTCGGGAAAGTTGTAAGTATCGTAGCAGATACCTATTGCGGTCCTTCCCCACGGGGTATCCGCCGTAAAGGGCTTGCTGCCCGCCGAAAAAAACAGCCCCTCCCTGTCAAACAGGTGCATTTTTCTGTAAATGCCTGTTTCGCCGTCGGATGTGATAAAGGCAGCCGAGTTGTAAAACTCCTCTCCGTATCTTTCCCCAAAGCCCAATACCGTATATATGCCGCATTTTTTTGCCGCCTCTGTTACAGCCCTTATGCTGCGGCCCAACACCGTTTCGCACAGGTTCATCTTTTCCCACGGGGTAACGCCCTCCTCCTTGAATACGTCATAACCCGTCAGACACAGCTCCGGCAGTACAACTATGTCCGAGCCCTGCCTTGCCGCCTCTCCCATAAAATATATAATTTTCTCGATATTGGCTTTTTTGTCGGCAAAAACGGGCTTAAAATTTACTGCCGAGGCTTTTATTTTGTCCTTCAAACCTATCATCTCCAAAAAAGGCTGCCTTTTGGGGCAGCCCCTGACTGTCAAAAAAAAAATAAAAATAGATTAAAAAATGAATTTTTTAGAACCTAGACTCACAAACACTTTAAGGTAACTTAAGCGCCGTCAGGCTAAAATCCGCAGGCGGAATTCACTTCCGCCGAGGAAAAGAGGGAGTGTCAAGCGATAGCGAGGCACGAATCTCTTTATACTCTGTGAAAAAAATGCAGGAAATGTGTGCATTTCCTGCAAGCGTGTCGACTTTATCGACACGCTGAGGCTGCCTTTTTTTGGCAGCCCTAAAAAATCAATCTATGGCTTCGATCATCTTTTTCAAAATAGAGGCAGCCTTAAGCGCACTCTCCCTAAAAAACCTCTCATAATCCACATTACCGCCGTCATCGGCATTATCCGAAATTACACGCAGTATTACAAAGGGTATCCTGTTAAGGTAGCTTGTGTGCGCAATTGCAGCGCCCTCCATCTCGCAGCATACCGCCTTAAAGAGCGACTTTATTTTTGCCTTTTCCTCTGAGGAGGCAACAAAACGGTCGCCGCTGGCAACCCTGCCTATACATACCGGGTAACCAAGTGCCTCCACCGTATCCTTGGCAAGCTTCACCAGCCCCTCGTCTGCAGGGAAAAAGCTTTCATCCATGCGGGATATAACACCCGGCTCGTCACCCAGCACTGTAGTATCAAAATCATGATATACGGTATCGGAGGATATAACGATATCGCCTATTGTAAGGCTTCTGTCAAGAGCCCCTGCCACGCCTACATTTATAATGCAGTCGACCGCATACAGGTCTATAAGCACCTGTGCGCATACAGCCGCATTTACCTTGCCTATGCCGGAGCGCACAACAACAGTGTTTTTGCCGCTCAGCTTACCAAAATAAAAATCCAGACCCAGAACATTCTTTGCGGAAATGACCTCCATACTCTCCCTAAGGCTTGTCACTTCCTCCTCCATAGCTCCGATAATACCAATCGTCATATTACCATACCTCCATATCATAAAAGAGAATCACTGCTCTTTACTCAACGGTAACACTCTTTGCAAGGTTACGAGGTTTGTCTATATCCTCGCCAAGCTCCAGTGCCATATAATAAGCAAAAAGCTGCTGCGGAATGTTTGCCAGCAGTGATGTGAGCATCCAATGCGTCCTAGGTATGTAGATAACATCGTCCGCTACCTCCTCAATGCTTCGGTTGCCCTGCATTGCAATGGCAAGCACCTTTGCACCCCTTGCCTTGACCTCCTTGATATTGCTTTTTGTTTTGTCAAAAAGCGCCTCCTGAGTAACTATGCCCACAACCAGTGTTGCCTCTTCTATAAGTGCAATAGGTCCGTGCTTAAGCTCTCCCGCAGCATACGGCTCGGAGTGGAGATATGCTATCTCCTTGAGCTTTAGCGAGCCCTCCATACATACCACATAGTCAAGACCCCTGCCTATGTAAAACACATTTTTGGAGCCGATATATTTGTTTACAAAGCGCCTTATCTTAGGCACAGCCTTTGTAAGTATATCGTTTATCTGCTTTGGCAAAAGATCCATCGCCTGCTTTATCTCCTCAAAGGTGTCATTGTCTATCCTGCCAAGCTCCATGGCTATGTGCAGTGTTATGAGGTACATTGCCACCACCTGTGCGGAGAACGCCTTTGTCGACGCAACCGCTATCTCAAAGCCCGCAAGCGTATACAGCACATCGTCTGCATCTCTTGCTATGGAGCTGCCTACGGCATTTACTATGCCCAGCACCCTTGAACCCTTGCTCTTTGCAAGCTTGAGCGCCGAATGTGTATCCGCCGTTTCACCCGACTGTGATATTACTATAACGAGTGTATGTTCGTCTATAAGCGGCTCCTTGTACCTGAACTCACTTGCCACATCGGCATTTACGGGTATGCCTACCATCCTTTCAAGCAGATATTTGCCCACAAGGCCTGCATAGTATGCAGTGCCGCAGGCTACTATATATATCAGGTTTATGTTTTCAAGCTCAGCCCTGCCAAGCTTTATGCCGTCCAGCTCAATGCTTTTGCCGTCCTCGGAGAAACGCTGTGCAAGGTTGTCCCTTACTACCTTTGGCTGCTCGTATATCTCCTTTAGCATAAAGTGATCGTAGCCGCTTTTTTGTGCCGCTTCAACATCCCATTTATAGGTATATACCTCTTTTTTTATCTCGTTGCCGTCAATATCGTATAGGCTTACGCTGTCCGCCTTTACAAGGGCAAGCTCCTTATCGTCGAGTATGTATGCTTTTTTTGTGTAGTTAAGTATTGCGGGTATATCGGAGGCAATAAAGTTTTCCCCCTTGCCAAGCCCTACAATAAGAGGGGATTCCTTTCTGGCAGCGATAAGCTGGTCGGGATAATCCGTGCAGAGCACGCCGAGCGCATACGACCCCTCTATCCTTTCAAGCGTTTTCCTTACCGATTCAAGTATATCATGCCCCTGCTTATAATAATCGTCTATAAGATGCGCTATTGTTTCGGTATCCGTTTCCGACTGAAAAACATAACCCTTTTTTTCAAGCTCGGCCTTAAGCTCCTGATAATTTTCTATAATGCCGTTATGCACAACGGCAATTTTATCGTCATTGCTGAAATGCGGATGAGCATTCATATCGGAGGGGGCGCCGTGTGTTGCCCACCTTGTATGACCTATGCCCGCCTTGCCCGAAATAGGCTCGTTAAGCAGCAGGTTGCTGAGATTATCCACCTTGCCCTTAGTTTTTCTTATACCTATGGTATCGCCGCTGAGCACAGCAACGCCTGCCGAATCATAGCCTCTGTACTCAAGGCTTTTAAGGCCGTTAATGAGTACAGGCACACAATTCTGCTCACCTATGTAACCAACTATACCGCACATTTGTTTTACCTCCCGTTATCAGCTTAAAAGGCCCTCTATAAGCCTTGCCAGCCTTTCAGCCTCTTTCTTTATAACGCTACGGTCCCTGCCCTCGATCATTACCCTTACAATAGGCTCTGTGCCCGATGGGCGTATAAGCACACGTCCGTCGCCTGCAAACTTTGCCTCAAGCTTTTCTATCTCGCCTCTTATGGTTTCGTTGGATAAATACTCGTTCTTTCTCTTATTGTCCACCCTTGCATTTACAAGCACCTGAGGCAGAACCTCCATTATACCCTTTGCCTCGGCAAGGGTCCTGCCCGTCTTTTTAAGGGTAGTTATAAGCTGTATTGCCGTAAGTATGCCGTCACCCGTTGTGTTGTAATCAAAAAAGATTATATGTCCGGACTGCTCGCCGCCAAAGCAGTCGCCCTTTTCAAGCAGGCATTCAAGCACATAGCGGTCACCCACCTTTGTCCTTTCAATATTGATATGCTCTCTTTCCCCCATCTGGAAAAGACCGAGATTGCTCATTACCGTGGCAACTATCGTATCGTTTTTAAGCCTGCCGCATTCCTTAAGATAACTGCCGCAGACAGCCATAATGACGTCGCCGTCAACAAACTCGCCGCTGCCGTCCACCGCAAGGCAGCGATCTCCGTCACCGTCAAAGGCAAGCCCTATATCCGCCCCGGATTTTTTTACATACCCCGCAAGCGAATCTATATGCGTGGAGCCGCAGTTAAGGTTTATATTAAGCCCGTCGGGCTGCGTATGTATGGCGCTTACGTCTGCGCCGAGCTTTTTAAGAGCAAGAGGCGCCGCCTTATAGGTAGCACCGTTTGCACAGTCTATCGCAATTTTTATGCCGTCCAGCTTGATATCCGTAGTTGATATGAGAAAATCCACATAGTCCTCAACCGCATTTGCACATACCTCTCTTGCTCCCACGGCATCGCCGCTGGGGCGTGGTATGTTCTCCCACTTATTTGTCATATACTCCTCTATCTCAAGCTCAATATCATCTCTCAGCTTAAAGCCCTGGGAGTTGAAAAACTTAATGCCGTTATCCTGTACGGGGTTGTGTGAGGCGCTTATAACAACGCCTGCATCCGCCTCATATTTTCTTACAAGGTGAGCTACCGCAGGGGTAGGCACAACACCAAGGCTGACAACATGAGCGCCTACGGAGCATATGCCTGCGGTAAGCGCCGCCTCCAGCATATCTCCCGATATCCTTGTATCCATGCCCACAATTATTTTGGCTGCATGGTTAGTCTGCTTTGTAAGCACATATGCACCCGCACGTCCCACTCTGTATGCCAGCTCGGGGGTAAGCTCAACATTAGCTACACCTCTTACGCCATCGGTCCCGAAAAATTTACCCATAGCCTATCCTCCAAAAAACAAAATATATTGTATGATTTACATAATAAAGTATATTCTTATGCCTTATTATAACACTTTACAAAGATTAATACAACAGTTTTATTTTTTACGGCATTATAATCAAATAACAAAATTATCACAGCAAAAAGTTTATCTGCAAAAGCTGCCTCCTTTTATACAGCTCTTGACAAATCAACGGACAGCAATTACAATATTATGTAAATAAAACAGCCTTTTCCCAAGGCTGCATTATTATCGAAAAACCTCATTAAATCAGTAACTTAAGGAAACAAATAAGCGTGGCTTATTTGCGCCTCGTAAAGCGTCGCAGACTTAAATCCGCAGGGCGAGCTTTGCCCGCCCGAGGAAAACAGCGAGTTTCAAGGGACGTTTAGTCCCGCCGGAATGAGCTGTTTATACTTCTGCTTATCCTCGTAAAAGTCCCAAAGGGACTTTTACGACAGTTAAAAGGAGAATAAAATGAACGGTAAATCAAAAGGCATAATCGAGTTTGTAAAGCAGCACCGGCAGGAAATGCTCTGCTCGCTTTTGTTTGCATACCTCTCGGTATCGGTCGTAAATATTTTTATTATAGATGAATCCGCAGCCAACATAAGCTTTGTCAACAGTTACAAAACACTTATAAGCATCTTGCTTATGGCTGCCTTTTTTTCATACTCGTTTTTTTTAAGCATGCTTATGAAAATAAAAAGCATGCCGTTTTATATGCTTTTTGTATCGGTCATAATCTTTGCGTTAATGACCGTGCAGGAGGCCGATAAAAACATACACCTTGCCGTGTGCATATGTGCGGTAGCTGCGGCATTTATAATGCACCTTACGCTTAACGGGCATATTTTTTCAAAGCCGTCAAATCTTTCACGCATAGCTGCCTTTGCACTGGCATGTGTAATATTTGCGCTGCTGACCTATCACTTTGCGGTGCAGACCATATACAGATACAAGATATTCGGAGCAAGCTGCTACGACTTTGGCATTTTTGCACAGATGTACAAATATATGGCAAAAACGGGCATACCCTACACCACCTGTGAAAGAGCAGGGCTGCTGAGCCACTTTTTTATACATTTTTCACCTACATTTTATGTCACCCTGCCTGTGTATTTTATAGCGCAGCGGCAGGAAACACTGCTTGTGATACAGTCCATGTTTGTTTTCGGCTCTATATTTCCGGCTTATCTTATATGCCGCAAACACGGCTTTTCGCCTGCACTATCGCTGGTGC
Source organism: uncultured Clostridia bacterium (assembly GCA_947591605.1). Classification (GTDB taxonomy): domain Bacteria; phylum Bacillota; class Clostridia; order Lachnospirales; family CAG-274; genus CALWRD01. Next base: position 58,764 of record CANQDF010000010.1, read on the forward strand.
TTGCATCGGGCTTTGTAATAACTCCGGGCATGGTTGCTCCCATATTTTACGACTTTCATGAAAACAAGCTGCTTATGTTTTTCCTGCTGTGGTTCTTATATTTTATGGAGTGTGACAAATACAAGCTGTCGTTTGTATTTTTGCTCCTTACGCTCGGTATAAAGGAGGATGCCTTTATTTATCCTCTGTTTTTGCTTATTTATAACCTTGTGTTTGTTAAACGCAATAAGCAGCGCTTTTTGCTGCTTGGCACCACTATGGTATATGCGGCTGCCGTGCTTTTGCTTATGAGGAAATTCAGCTTTGACCTCAACCTCAGCACACAGCTCAACAGCAGATACGGCATCTATCTGCAAAGCGGGGAAAGAGGCTCCATTAAAATGGCAGCAAACATATTAAAGGACCCTGCATTCCTCGTAAAATCCGTATTTACAACGGACAAGCTCACCTATATATTCTATACCTTGGGTGCGTTTTTGTTTATACCCTGCGCAAACAAAAAGCTTAAAACGCTTTTCCTGCTTATACCGTTTTTGGCAGTAAACCTTATGTCCTCATGGACATATCAGTCCAACATAGGCTATCAGTACACCTACGGCCCTCTTGCGCTCATATTTTACTCGTTTATAATAAATACCGAGGACTTTGGCGACAGGGTAAAAACCGCAGCGGTAATATGCGTACCCGTATTGTCTGCCATACTTACGCTTAATGTGGTAAATACGGGTCTGTACCAGTTTACCCGTCAGTATGACGAAAACCCTGCAATGTACAGATCCATGGAAGAAGCGCTTGACCGCATACCCGAGGGCACAAGTGTTGCCTCCGAAACCTTCCTGCTGCCGCATATAATAGACAATACCGACGAGATATATCTGTTTCCGTATGACAAGGAAAAAACCGATTACGTTGTGCTTGCTACCATAGCCTCCGACGATAATACCGTCAGCTTCCGCAGAAATGCCGAAGAAAACGGCTACTCGCTTGCGGAACGCACCGACAGGGTGGAGATATACAAAAGAAACGACGCTCCGCCGCTAAAGGACAGGTAAACAAAACGGGCTGCCGAAATGTCAAAGGATACGGCAGCCCTATTTTTAAGCCTAAAACAGGGGATTAACCTTCCGCAGTATTTTCTTCGCCTTTTTCACCTGCATTTTTTATGCGTTCAAGCTCTGCTCTCAGCTCCCTGTTGCGGGATCTCAGCTCCGACTCCCTCTTCCCGCTTTCGCTGTTATGGCTGCGCAGCGTATGCGTAAGCCGTTCTATCTCCTCCTGCTTTTTAGCAAGCTCCTCTCTTAACTCCCTAACAGTTTCGTTTATGCCGCTCTCCTCATGCGGCAGCGATGTCCGCACGCCCTCCGACATTTGCTCCTTTACGCACTCGGGCGCATAAATATCTCCGTTTTCGCCAAGGAGCACCTCGCCTATCCCTCGGTTTTCCATGCCGATATACATTGCCTTGAAAAGCCCCGCAGCCTTGCTGCGCCTTACAAACCGACCAAAGCTTTCGCCTCCGTTGTCGGAGCGGCTTTCAAATATAACGGAACCGCTCTCCCACCATACATATACCTCACCGCCGCAGACAGCTGTACACACATTGCCGCAGCGGCTGCCCTCCCAAAGGTTTACGGGTCTGCCAAAGCCCTCCGATGTACGCTTTACATACATCACCCTTACGGCAAAGCGGCTTGCGGAGGTAAAAACAATGTGTATTGCATTATCGTCGGCGCATGCCGAGCAGTCGCCTATGTCAAATGCCGTTGTATAAATGCCCTTAAAGCCGCCCACAGCCGATGCCGTCACCTCACGCATCCCAAACAGCTTCTCGCTGCCGCACCTGTTATACATAAGCAGATAACAGCCTTTTGCGACAGGCACAAGCCTGTAGGGCTCATTGCCCGATACCTCGTCCAGACGCACCGCATCCGAGCCGCCTGCCGCATCCGTGCTTTGCGTTACAAGGCTGCCGTTGTTTACATAGATCAGACGCATCCGCTCGTCCCCCGTGATAGCACTCAAATATATATCGCCTCTGCCGCTGCCATGCTGTATAAGCCTGTTTGTGCCTCCTGCCGCAAGCATTACATCGCCTGCCGAGGTGCGGTATACAATAACCCTTTCTCCCCTCATTACCGAAACGGAAAATCTGCTGCGCACATCGCTCAATATGCACTCCGCTCTCCCCCTTGTATCCCCCGTTATGCTCCTTTTTATAACAGAATTGCCCGAATGATAATATATATCCGTATTGCTGCCGTCATTTACAACGTAACCGTACTTCACAGCAATCATCCTCCCGCAATAGCTTTACAATACAAATATGAAGCATAAGCATAAAAAATAACAAATAAAACCTATTTTGCTTAAAAAAGCTCTTGACTAACAGGAAATATTTATGTATAATAACTTTGTTGTCGGTTTAAGGATATGTTCGTTGCATATCATCAAATCCCTCTAATTTATAAACCGACCCGTTACTTATTTTTTTATTGTTTTATGGGAGGAAATTGCAGTGGCAAATATTAAGTCTGCTAAGAAAAGAATTTTAGTTATAAACAAGAAAACATTAAGAAATAAAATGATCAGGTCAGCAGTAAAAACAGCCATCAAAAAGGTTGTTGTCGCTTGCAGCGAGGGCGACAAGGCAGCTGCACAGACAGCTCTTGTGGCTGCTACAAAGGCTATCGATATGGCATGCAGCAAGGGTGTATATCACAAGAACAACGCTTCCCGCAAGAAGTCAAGGCTTGCAAAGCTTGTTAATAAGGTAGCTTGATCTATACCTTCGGTTACTTTGGCTGTCGTTTTTACGGCAGCCTTTTTTATGATATACAGGTCAAAGATTTTCTTGCTCTGCTTAAGCTGTATACCCATAACCGACAAAGCATTTGCATTATACTTCCGCCGAATACAACGGTAAGAATCCGCCGCCTCAGTCGATAAATTGTATTTTTGCCTTGACAAAGCATTAAAATAATGTTATAAATATTTATATAGTTAGCAATAACTAACACACGCCGTGCGGCGTTTTTTTAAGACATATGGTTAGTTATAGCTAACCAAGCATATGTATCTTTTTTATATTTTTGCATATAATAAGTCCGCATAAAGACAAGGGTACAAAATCAATAAATCATCAACCGTTCTGCACCGCACATCAGCCGATACAGCCAACCTAAAGGCTCGGTGCTATCCTGCAAATAAGCGGTAAAAAAAGCAAAATAAAGGGTTTGCTGTATATATTGGTTAGCTGCAACTAACTAATTTATAAAGGAGTGTATATTAAAAAATGAGTGTTGTTATTATAGGCGGCAATGACTGCATGGTAAGAAAATACAAGGAGCTTTGCAAAAGCCACAACTGCAAAGCCAAGGTATTTACACAGCCCGGCGCCAATTTAAAAAAGCAGATAGGCTCACCCGACCTGTTGGTGCTTTTTACGGGCACCGTATCGCATAAAATGATATATGCGGCTGTAAAGGAGAGCGAAAAAACCGCTGCAACCGTTGTACGTTCCCACAGCAGCAGCGCCTCCGCCCTTGACAAAATACTTAAGGAATACGCAGTTTAAGAGGAGGCAACAAAAATTGACGGAGGAATTGATAGTAAAATGCTGTGCTCCCACATTGGCAGGTCTTAAGCCGGGCAGTATAGTCTGTCTTTCGCACAGCTGTATGTCGGTACCCGACGAGCTGGAAAAATGCAGGCGCATACTCAAAACAAAGGGAGTTGAGGTAAGGCTGTGCGAGGGCTGCAAAGGACAGCAGCTCATCTATCTTTACCGCCCCGAGGCACTTGACGACATGATGGCAAAAAAGTGTAATGCCTGCCTCTTACGCAGATACGGCTACAATACCGAGGATGTACAGTCTGCTGTGGACTGCCTGCTTGACAGGATACGCCACGAGGAGGAATTTCCGCACGAGATAGGTCTGTTTTTGGGTTATCCGTATGAGGACGTGGCAGGCTATATAGAAAACAAGGGCAAAAACTATGTTACAGACGGTTTGTGGAGAGTATACGGCAACAAGGACAATGCAAAAAAGCGCTTTGATTCGTACAAAAAATGCACCAGGGTCTATATTAAGTGCTATAAAAACGGTTTTGACCTTGACAGGCTCACCGTGCAAAAGCAGCCCTCTCGGTGCCGATAAAATCATAAAAAAAGATGCGGGTGTTCGCCCACATCTTTTTTATTTGCTTTTAAAACTCGATTATCTTGCCTTAAATATGGTTACGGAAAGAGGTGCAAGCCTTAAGCCTATGCTGTCCTCTCTGCCGTTATACTCAATTTTGTCACTCCTTTTAACGCCGACGTTTGTAACACCGCTACCGCCGTATTTCAGATCGTCGCTGTTGAGTATCTCCTCATACTCGCCCTCAAAAGGCACACCCACCCTGAAGTCCTCATAGGTATTGGGCGTAAAGTTTACAAGTATAACAAGGGTATCCTCCTTGGCGTTGCCCCTTCTTATAAAGGAATAGATGCTCTTTTCATTGTCGTTGCAGTCTATCCACTCAAAGCCCTCGCCCTCAAAATCCTTGCGCCAGAGCGCTTCGTTTTCAAGGTATACGTGGTTAAGATCCTTTGCAAACTCAAGCATTGTTCTGTGGTGATCGTACTCAAGCAGGAACCAGTCCAGAGGCCTCTTTTCATTCCATTCTATAAACTGACCGAACTCACCGCCCATAAACAAAAGCTTTTTGCCGGGGTGACCAAACATAAATCCGTAGGACGCTCTGAGGTTTGCAAACTTCTGCCACAGGTCGCCGGGCATTTTATCCAGCATGGAGTGCTTGCCGTGTACTACCTCGTCATGGCTGAGTACAAGCACAAACTTTTCGGTATAAGCAAAAACCAAACCGAAGGTAAGGTTGTTATGATGATATTTTCTGTATATAGGGTCCTTTGCAACATATTCAAGAAAATCATTCATCCAGCCCATATTCCACTTAAGGCTGAAGCCCAAGCCGTCCTCGTCCGCAGATTTTGAAACGCCTGCCCAGGAGGTGGACTCCTCGGCTATCATATAGACCTCGGGGTGCTGCTTTTCCATAATGGAGTTCATATGCTTCATAAACTCAACGGCGTCAATATTTTCCCTGCCGCCGTATTTGTTTGCTACCCACTGACCATCGCTCTTTGCATAGTCAAGGTAAAGCATCGATGCAACGGCATCCACTCTCAGACCGTCTATATGGTATTTTTCCACCCAATATAACGCATTTGATATAAGGAAGTTTTTGACCTCGTTTCTGCCGTAGTTAAAGATGAGCGTACCCCACTCTGGATGTTCGCCCTGGCGTGGATCCTCGTGCTCGTAAAGAGCGGAACCGTCAAAGCGTGCAAGACCGTGTGCATCCTTGGGGAAGTGTGCGGGTACCCAGTCAAGCAGTACGCCAATGCCTGCTTGGTGGCACTTGTCCACAAAGTACATAAACTCCTTTGGGTTGCCGTAGCGGCTTGTAGGCGCATAATAGCCTGTTACCTGATAGCCCCATGAGCCGTCAAAGGGGTGCTCCTCTATAGGCAGCATCTCAATGTGGGTATAACCCATTTCCTTAACATAATCAACAAGGCTGTCGGCAAGCTCAACATAGCTTAAAAACCTGCCTGTTTCCTCGTCACGCTTCCAGCTGCCCATATGGACCTCGTATATGTTCATAGGTCTGTTGTATTTATCTGTCTTTTTCTGTTCTTCATACCATTCGGCATCCTGCCAGTCATAGCCGTTTATATCGTATATAAGCGACGTAGTGCTTGGCCTCAGCTCCGCAAATTTGCCGTAAGGGTCGCTTTTTTGCAGTATATCGCCGTGAGATGACTTTATCTCAAATTTATATCTGTCGTTGTCCTTAAGCCCGGGGATAAATATTTCCCAGATGCCGGAGCCTGCAAGCAGCCTCATGGGGTTGCGCCTGCCGTCCCACGCATTAAACTCGCCTATAACGCTTACACGCTTTGCATTGGGCGCCCACACGCCAAAAAGCACGCCCTCCACGCCGTCAATTACGGTAGGGTTGGCACCGAGCTTTTCATAAATGTTGTAATGCGTGCCCTGATTAAAAAGATAGATATCCATATCCGAAATACCGGGGCTGAAGGAATACGGATCGTATGTCTGCCATTCATTGTCCTCGTATCCCTCAAATTTGAGCTGATATCTGAACCACTTTTTCCTTGTCGGTATAACGCACTCAAAAAATCCCTCCGAGTGTATCCTGTCCATCGGATATGTTCTGGAAGGATATTTGTCATCAATAACGGTGACATTCTGCGCCTGAGGATTAAAAACCCTTACAACAAGGCATTCCTTGCCGTCAAGCTCGATCTCGTGCATACCAAGTACGGTATGAGGATCACCGTGTGCGGCGTTTACTATCAGCTGCAGCTCATTCATATTAAGTGTAGTAAGCATAAAATTCCCCTCTCTTGTAGCTTTGGTGATACCTACCTTTGCAGCATAAGAGCCAAGGCGGATATATCCTAAAACCTATTTTTTTTAATTATACAATATTTTTTCAATTATTGCTAGTACATTTTGCAAATTATGGCATATATTTATAATATTTCCGTTTCGGTATCATATATAACGGCATCGCAGTTGTTTTCGATATAGTCAATAACGGTATTTACCATCCTTTCGGCATGAGCCTTTTCATTGCTCACGCAGGCAAAGCCTATAACTATTGTTTTGTGTACATCCTGCATATCCACCTCGGCAATTGAAATATTAAACCTGTGCTTGCTTTTTTCAATTATGCTTTTTACCGTCATGCGTTTTTCCTTAAGGCTGTTGACCCATTCGGCTTTCATATAAAGCGTACATACTCCTATAAACATAGTTTGCTCCTTTTTGTGCGATATATTAAAGGAAACAATGAATATTTAAACATTTCCTTTGAGCGCCTGCTTAAATAATTATAACCGGATATAAAAATAAAAGCCGCTTAAAAGCGGCAATTGTGTGGAAAAAGCTACTGACAGGACTCGAACCTGCGACTTGCTCATTACGAATGAGCTGCTCTACCACCTGAGCCACAGTAGCATTTGTTGCTGAAACCATATTGTTTGTCAGCTTTTTAAGGATACCACATTTACCCCGTTTTGTCAATATTTTTTTGGCATATGCTCTATGCCGAAAAAAATGTCAAAAAACAAATTTGTAACATAACGGTAAATTGATTTTGTCCTGTTTTGTAGTATAATATATTTAAGTACTATTATTACCGGAAGGTGTACATATGAAAAAGTATTTTATTATCCTGGCATTGCTGCTGTCCGTGACTGCCTGTGCGCAATCCGACGGACAGGTAAGTGCGTTTTCGCTCACGCAGGATCAGGAGGACAATTATAAGGCGCTTATAGCAGCCACTCTTAACAGCAATAACTGGAGCTTTAACCCGGATACGGTCGTATTTGCCTCGGACAAGCTTCCCGATAAGGACGATGACCTCTATGACCGCATTGAAAGCATATCCTCCTCGGCAGCGCTGGAGCTGCCCTCTCACGCAGGGCTTGAGGCTGTAAAGGCGTCCGTTCCGTTGCAGCACATAAACGGTGATAATCTCGGCACGGCTTACTTTTTCTTTGACAAGGATACCACTGTATGCGAATATTATATCTATAAGGATAACTATTACAATATAAAAAGCAAGACCCCGTTTGAGCTAAACGATGTGCTTAAAAAATTTGAAGATACCGAAAAATACGCCGACTTTGAAAAAACCTCCGCAAAAGCAAAATTTGACAATGTATATGCCGCAAACAACGGTATTGCGGCGTCAATAAAGGATAACGACACGGTTATATACTACGACACCACAGATAATTTTAAAGCGGTATCAAAGGTGGATTATACGGGAAAGGGCTTTGTACCCATGGATATTACCCTCGGAGATGAATTCGGCACCGTTTTGCTTGGCAAAAAGGTGGATGTAACGCAAAACGAGGACGAAAACGAGGTAAGCGATACTGTAACGGAGCCTCCCGCAAGGTCAGCCGTACTTGCACTTACAGACAGCAGGGGCAAGCTTACCGGGGTCGAAATACCCACAACGGTCAGCAGCTTTACTTCGGTTGCACAGTATGGCAGCAAGCTGTTTTTTGCAAGGGATAAAAGCATTGACGAATTTACCTTTGACGGCACCTCGCTTGTAAAAGCCAAAACCTATGTGCTTGATAACTATGTAAGCCGTATACGCCTTGCGGATATTGACGGGGACGGCACTACCGAATTTATCGTATCTGACGGCACCAATATCTATGTTTACGAAAAAACATCTACCTTTAATATGATATGGCGCAGCAACTCGTACTTAAGCAGCATAACGGGCTGCATATATACCGGCGACCTTAACGGCGACGGTGTAAAGGAGCTGTATATAAAGGACAGCATAGGTGTAACGGCACGCTATGTGCTTACGCCGCAGGGCTTCAGGATACACAGCGGCTCCCTTATGACGGGCAGCGACGATAACTATATAATAGCCGATTTTAATGCCGACGGAAAGGACGACTATATGACAATGCCTCCCGACGGACAGGTTTGTACATTGTTTACGGCAAAATAAATTATACAAAAAGGCTGCCTTGGAATGTCACCATTTCAAGGCAGCCGTATTTTTTATTTTGTCAATTCGTCTATTATCTCCTTTACCGTGCTGATCTTGTTGACACGGTAGGCATTGGAACCGCAGAAAAGCAGCGCATTTTCCGTATCGCCGTTTGCCGCATTAAACAATGCCTCCGAAATGCAGTACGGTATCTTTTCACGGTCGCACCTGCCTAGGCAGCCGTAGCATTTGCTTATCTTGTCCCGTCCCTTCTCGGTACGGCGCATAAAATCGTTGTATATAGCACGTCCGGGCATGCCCACGGGGCTTTTTACTATCTTGATATCCTCTTTTTTTGCATTTATATATGCCATTTTAAAGTTTATATCGGCGTCGCATTCCTCTGTGGCAACAAAGCGTGTAGCCATCTGTACGCCCGACAGTCCCAGCTCAAAGCAATGCTCTATATCCTCCTTGGTATATACGCCTCCGCCGAATATTACGGGTATCTTTTTGTTATATCTTTCCTCAAAGCCCGCAACCACCTTAAGTATTTCGGCTATTTCCTTTTCCATCATCTCGTCGGTGTAGCCTTCCACCTCTTCCGACTTAAAGCCTAGGTGACCGCCTGCCTTTGGACCTTCTATCACCACCATATCGGCAGTTACGTCCTCCTGCTTTGCCCAGCGGTTAAGTATTACCTTTGCCGCTTTGGCGGAGGATACTATGGGCGCAAGCTTTATGCTGCTGCCCTTTGCAAACTTAGGCAGATCCATAGGCAAACCTGCACCCGATATTATTATATCGGCGCCCGCATCTATTGCACAATGCACATAGTCCTCATATCCGTTAAGCGCCACCATAATGTTTACGCCTATTATGCCGCCGCCCGAAAGCTCCTTTGCAAGCTTTATCTCCCTTGCAAGTGCCTCTGTATTTGCCTTCATAAAGTTTTTAGTAAAATCCTTGGCACGAAAACCCGGCTGAGCAGCCGAGATCACGCCTATACCGCCCTCTGCCGCAACCGCTGCTGCAAGACGGTGCAGGCTTATGCCTACGCCCATACCGCCCTGAACTATCGGCACCCTTGCGGTAATATCTCCGATAACCAATTCCTTCATATCATTATCTCCCATAAGAAAGTTTATTTGTATCCTGTATGGCCACAATGTCCCTTTTTATCGGGGACTGCGTATCCCGTGAAATGTTTTATGTGACAAAAACCGTAAAACGTAGTTTTAAAAACCACTTGTTACGAGATTATAATACCACATTGCATTTAAAATTACAAGCTGTTGTTGTAAATTTTTTTAAAAAATTTAATTTTGTGTTGATTTTAAGGCTTTGTATGTTATAATACATATATGTAAATATTTATTCTTTTGGTCGTATCCGGATGAAATTGGTTTTATGTGACAGTAAAAACACTTATTTTTCAGTTGAACTGCATTCGGAGGCTTATTATGGAAAAGGATGAAATAAAGGCCATTTTTGATGAGCTTGTAAACTTTAAAATAATCAATATCTCGCAGATACCCGACCTCGATCTTTATATGGATCAAGTGACCACCTTTGTGGAAGACAGGCTCGGCGTTTACAGGCGCAGCGAAGATGATAAGCTGCTGACCAAAACAATGATAAACAATTACACCAAGGAGGGGCTTATTTCGCCTCCGGTCAAAAAAAAGTACACAAGGGAGCACATTTTAAGGCTGATAATGATATATCACCTTAAAAGCACTCTGTCAATTGCCGATATAGCTTCACTGCTGAAGGCTGTGCCCGAGGAACGCACGCTTGAGGTGTATGACGGTTTTGTAAAGCTGCAGGAGGCAGAGAGGAGCATTGCGGACGTCACCCTTAAAGAGGGGCTTGACAGGATAGATATGCCCAAAAACGACAAGGAGGCTGTGGTTATGAGCATACTTATGCTCGTACTGGAGGCAAACTGCCGCAGACAGCTTGCCGAAAAGCTTATTGACAGGTATTTTAAGGAGAGCTGATATGGGTGGCAGGAGCTTTGCCTCAAAAACCGATATTTTTGTATCACTTGCCGTAATTTTGCTTGCCGCTGCCGTATACATGCTTTTTTCACGCAGTACAGGCGGCAGCTATGCCGAGATATACAACGGCAATACGGTTATAAAGCGTGTAAGCTTATCCGCCGACCAAACCTTTACCGTAGACGGCTATGATAACGTTGTTTTTGAGGTAAAGGACGGTGCTGCGGCATTTAAGCAGTCGGACTGCCCGGATAAGATCTGCGTGCGTACAGGATATATAAAAAACAACGGGCAGAGTGCCGTTTGTCTGCCCAACAGGCTCACACTGCGCATAGTGTCGGGCAACGATGGAGCGGATACCTATACAGGCTGAGCGGACAGGGCTGTCCTCAGCCTTTTTTATGTAATACAAATAAAATGCGTTAAGGGGAACTTAAATGAATAAGGCTCATGCAATAACACATACAGCCATGCTCTTTGCCGTAGCTGTAGTGCTTTCCTTTATGGAGGGGCTTTTGCCGCCTCTGCCGTATCTTCCGCCCGGCTTTAAGCTGGGGCTTTCAAACATTGCAACAATGTATGCCCTGTTCTTTCTGGATAAGGGCAAGGCTTTTGCAATAGCTGTGCTAAAGGCTTTTTTTGTGTTCATAACAAGGGGCGTTACCTCGGGCATACTCAGCCTTTCGGGCGGTATTGCCTCACTTTGTGTTATGCTGCTTGCAGCTGCTTTGTTTGGGGATAAAATATCCTACCTTATGCTCAGCATTATCGGTGCAATTTTCCACAATTTGGGTCAGCTTGCCGTACTCACGCTTATAATGCAAAGCGGCTATGCGCTTTGGTACACTCCCGTACTGCTTACGGCGGGGGTAATAATGGGCAGCGTGACGGGTACGCTTTTGCGGATCGTAATGCCCGCCTTCGATCGCATTTCGGGAGGTACAAAATGAAAAACAACCTGCTCCGTGTAATTGCCGCAGCGGCTTTTGCTGCCGTAATACTCGGCTTATTTCTTACACGTACCTATAAGTATGAAACATCCTTTTATGATGTGTTTGACACCTACTCCACCATAACCGTATACGCCCGCAGCAGGGCTGAGGCGGAGTCTGCCGCAGAGTCCGTACATACCGAGCTTGTAAGGCTTAATATGCTTTTTGACAAATACAACAGCTATGACGGCGTAAATAACCTGAAAACCGTAAACGATAATGCGGGCATTTCTCCCGTAACGGTCGACCCGTCGCTTGTTAGTCTGCTGCAATTTTCCTGCGAGGCATATAACAACACCTGCGGAGCTGTAAATCCTGCTATGGGAGGTGTGTTTGAGATATGGCACGACTGCAGGGAGGCGGCGCTCTCCTCTCCGGAAAACGCTGCTCTGCCCGATATGGACGCTCTTAAGAAGGCTGCCGTGCATAGCGATATATCCTCCCTCAGCATAAATACGGCAGCAAACACGGTATATATCGGCGATAAGGACGTAAGCCTAGATGTGGGCGCCGTTGCAAAGGGGTTTGCCGCAGATAGGGCAGGCGAGCTTCTAAGGGATATGGGCATAAGATCCGCTATGCTCAATTTAGGCGGCAATGTGCTTACAATAGGCAAAAAACCCGATGGCAGCTGCTGGAACATAGGCATACAGGATCCAAAGGGCGAGGGTACGGATATTGTTGTTCACTCGGAGGACGGATCCGTTGTGACAAGCGGCGATTATCAGCGCTATTTTGAGCTTGACGGAGTAAGATACAACCACATAATAGACGGCAAAACGCTTATGCCTGCCGTCAGATACGCTTCCGTATCCGTGATGTCGGATCGTTCGGCGGAGGCGGATATGCTTTCCACCGCACTGTTTATACTGCCCGAGGATGAGGGCAATAAGCTTGCGGATAAATACGGCGTGCATATATGGCGTATTTATCATGACGGAACCATAGATGAGTACGATCCCTCCCCTGAGGAGCTGCAGCAAGGCCGAATTAATAAATAAAAATGAAATTTCGGATAAGGTCACCTGCAAAATATCTTAGGATAACTTTGGCGCCGCAGGCTGCATTGACTTCAAAAGGTCTTGAAAACTTCAAAATGTTATTGTATCATATATAAAAAACAAGAAAGGAAAATATTATCATGAGTCTGGAATTACCAAAAAACTATAAAAGCAGCTTTGGCAGCATTAAGGAGCGCTCCACGGCAATAAAATCGGTAAAGGACGGTTTTGAACGTGAGCTTTCCTCCGCTCTTAACCTTACAAGAGTTTCCGCACCTCTTTTTGTTTTCCCAAAAAGCGGTATAAACGATGACCTTAACGGCGTTGAAAGACCCGTTAAGTTTGATGTAAAAAATATCGATGAAGAGGTCGAGGTAGTACATTCTCTTGCAAAGTGGAAGAGAATGGCTCTGCATAAATACGGCTTTTCTGTAGGCGAGGGACTTTATGCCGATATGAACGCCATAAGGCGTGACGAGGATCTGGACAATCTCCACTCCGTATATGTGGATCAGTGGGACTGGGAAAAGGTCCTCAACAAGGAGGACAGAACGGTTGATACCCTTAAAAACACCGTAAACACCATTTTCGGCGTATTCAAAAAGATGGAAGAAAAGGTAAACAAGCAGTATCCTCAAATAGAAAAAATATTGCCCGACGAGGTATACTTCATAACCACGCAGGAGCTGGAGGATATGTATCCCGACCTTACGCCAAGACAGCGTGAAGACGAGATAACAAGAAAATACAAGGCAGTGTTCATAATGCAGATAGGCGACCTGCTTAAAAGCGGCATCAAACACGACGGACGTGCCCCCGACTATGACGATTGGAAACTGAACGGAGATCTCATATTATGGTATCCTGTACTCGAACATGCCTTTGAGGTCAGCTCTATGGGCATAAGAGTAGACGAGGACAGCCTTGCGGAGCAGCTGAAAAAGGCAGGCTGCGAATATAGACTGGATATGCCTTTCCATCAGGGCATACTCAATAAGGAGCTGCCTTATACCATCGGCGGCGGTATAGGTCAGTCAAGAGTATGTATGTTCCTTTTGAGAGCGGCTCACATTGGGGAAGTACAGTCCTCCGTATGGTATAAGCCTATGATAGAGGAATGCAGAAAAAATAATATCGAGCTTCTCTGACATAAAAAACAAGTAAGATCACATCGCCTGAGAGGCGGGAGTCTTACTCGTCAGATAAGATCGGTTTTTGCAAACCATAAAAAACAGTCAGTCATTGAGATATATCCTTGACTGACTGTTTCTTTATTTGTAAGTGCTCCGTTAAGTATTTTACCTGCTTATTCTCATAACAGCATATTCACCCTTTTTGCGCAAACACATATATTATAGGTATTTGCGTCACAGCACACCGTATTTAAAAAATTGCTTAAGTGTATTATAGCTTGCATTTATGCCCTCCGGATGAGGCACTCTGCGGTGAGGGCGGTCAAAAATATAGGGCATAAGGCTTTCAAAGCTCTCGGTGCCTTTGTTTGCCTTTACGCCTCGGTTTATCTGTTTTACTATAAGCTCCGTAAGCTTTGCGGTAAGCAAATAAGCACCAAATTTATTAAAGTGTGTATTTTCGCATACAACGGCGGGGTTCTTTTTTGCCGAGTCGTAATCCTCTGGCCATTTGCCCGTTAGCGCACCCGATTTTACGCTTGTAAGGCAGTGTGCGGGGCCCGTACCGAGTGCCTCAAAAATATGCTTGAACTCGGTAAACAAATCTATAAGCAGCACGTCCTCTTCCTTGGCAAGCTGGTTTACCGCCCTTATATAGGCATAATTGTCGCCGCCGTGCAGACCGGGGCCGTCGGCAAGCTTTGCACCGCTGTAGGTAAGCCTGGGGGGTGCGGTAACAAGCACAGGTATTGCACCTGCCTTTCTTGCAACAAGTATATACTGCTTTAAAAACCATTTAAACGAGCCAAGTATGCCGTTGCGGGAATACGGATAATAATAGTCCCCGTATGAGGCTATTGTTTCATACGCATTTATAAGTATCTCTCTGTCAATATAGCGTGTATGCGAGGCAAGCGCCTGCAAATATTCCGACGGCATGGAGGCAGTGCTTATCATTTCACCCTTTATAACGGGGTATCTTCCGTTGCCGTCCGGACGTCCGAGCGGAGTCTGCCTGTTATACATAGTGTCATAGCTTTTGGTTTCGTCATCATTATGGCAAAACTCAATAAAAAGATAATCTCCGCTTTTTATTGCGCCGGATATTTCACCCAGCCTGCCCTCGTTTATAAACGAGCGGGAGCTGCGTCCTCCTCTGGCGCAGTTGCAAAAGTTTACCATGCGTCCGTCTATAAAAAGATGAAGATATTGTCCCCAACCACCCGTAAACTCGGCAGGCTCATAGGTTTTTACAATGGAATCCCCCGCCAGAAATACGGACAGCGCTTTTTCACCGCTCATACTGTCGTCACCCTTAACAAATAATTGCATACACCGCTCCCGAGAGCTGTACCCATTTAACTAATATATTATATAATATATTCGTCCTTTTGGCAAGTACATTATAAACCGCAATTTTTAAAAAATTTGTCCGAAAAATCATACTGTAGGCGGTGTAAAAATATTTTACTTGACAGGGGCTTATTTATGTTGTAAAATAACAAAAGTGAGTGTAAAGCAATATTAGTTGACAGGTGATTTTATGGATAAGGTACTGGAAATTACTTTACTGTACGATTTTTACGGTGACCTGCTTACCGAAAAGCAAAAAAACGTAATTGAGCTTTACTATCTTGACGACTACTCACTTAACGAAATAGGCGACCGCTGCGGCATTACACGCCAGGCGGTGCATGAAATGATAAAGCGCACGGAAAAGATACTTATGCAGTATGAGCAAAAGCTCCTGCTGGTAGATAGGTTCCTGAGGCAGAAAAAGCGCCTTGATGCCGCCTCTGCCGAATTTGACGCTCTGCTTGAAAAACGTGGGCTGTCGGATGATAAGGATTTTATTAGGCTGAAAAACACTTTAAGCTGTATTTTGGATTAGGAGGGCTTAAAATGGCGTTTGAAAACCTGTCGGGCAAACTTCAGGACGTTTTCAACAAACTCAGAGGCAAAGGCAAGCTTACCGAAAAGGACGTTAAAAGCGCTCTGCGTGAGGTAAAGCTGGCATTACTCGAGGCTGATGTAAACTTTAAAATAGTAAAGGACTTTATATCCGCCGTTACCGAAAGGGCAATAGGCGGAGATGTTCTTGACGGGTTAAACCCCGCACAGCAGGTAATTAAAATAGTAAACGACGAGCTGGTTTCTCTTATGGGCAGTACGCAGAGCATGCTGACCTTTTCGTCAAGTTCGCCTACGGTCTATATGATGGTAGGTCTGCAGGGCGCAGGCAAAACCACCACCGCAGGCAAGCTCGCAGGCAGACTGAGGAAGCAGGGCAAGCATCCGCTGCTTGCAGCGTGTGATGTTTACAGGCCTGCCGCAATAAAGCAGCTGCAGGTGGTAGGCAAAACCTACAATATACCCGTTTTTGAGCAGGGGCAGACAAACCCCGTTGATATAGCAAAGCAGGCTGTAAAATATGCCTCGGGCAACGGCAACGACGTTGTTATAATAGATACCGCAGGCCGTCTGCACATAAACGAGGAGCTTATGGACGAGCTTGCAAACATCAAGGCAGAGGTAAAGCCGCAGGAAATACTGCTTGTTATAGACGCTATGACAGGTCAGGATGCGGTAAACGTAGCCGAAAGCTTTAACGAAAAGCTCGGCCTTGACGGCATTATAATAACAAAGCTGGACGGCGATACAAGAGGCGGTGCCGCACTTTCCGTAAGGGCAGTAACGGGCAAGCCCATCAAATATGTCGGTATGGGTGAAAAGCTTGAGGATCTCGAGCCTTTTTATCCCGACAGGATGGCATCACGCATACTCGGTATGGGCGATGTGCTCAGCCTTATTGAAAAGGCACAGCAGGTCTATGACGAAAACAAAGCCAAGGAGCTTGAGCAAAAAATGCGTTCAAGCGAGTTTAACTTTGAGGACTTTATGTCGCAGCTGCAGCAGGTCAAAAAAATGGGCCCTATGAAGGATATTATAAAAATGCTGCCGGGTGCGGGCAAGCTCAACCTTGACGAGCTCAACATAGAGGACAATGCAACTGCAAAGGTCGAAGCAATAATACAGTCCATGACGGTTGAGGAAAGGCGCAACCCCGATATTTTAAACGGTTCCCGCAAAAAGAGGATAGCCAAAGGCAGCGGCAGGAGCATACAGGAGGTCAATCAGCTTCTTAAGCAGTTTAACGATATGAAGAGGATGATGAAGAGCCTCACCGATATGACAAAGGGCAGGAAAAATCGGATGAAGTTTCCGTTTTTCCCCGGTTAAAACGCTTTGTAAGAATTATTGTTCTTATAAATATACAACTTTTTTAAGGAGGTGAATTTGCAAAATGGCAGTAAAAATAAGGTTAAAAAGATTAGGTGCCAAAAAGGCTCCATTTTATAGAATAGTTGTTGCCGACTCAAGGACACCACGAGGAGGCAAGTCAATTGCCGAGCTCGGCTACTATGACCCAACCAAGACTCCTTCCGTACTCAAGGTGGACGTTGAGGGCGCAAAAAAATGGATCGGCAACGGCGCACAGCCTACGGATACGGTTAAGGCTCTTCTTAAAAAGGCCGGTGCTATCGAGGGCTGATCACCTATAAAAGCATTTGTTTTTTAGCTTCGTGGAGGATGAATCATGAAAGAATTACTCGAAGTTATTGCAAAAAACCTTGTTGAACATCCCGAAAAGGTTTCCGTAAGCGAAAGGATGGACGATGACGCCCTTATACTTGAGCTTACCGTAGACAGCGAGGATATAGGCAAGGTAATAGGCAAACAGGGCAGAATAGCAAAATCTATCCGCTCTGTTATAAAGGCTGCCGCTATCCGTGAGGATAAAAAGGTAGTAGTTAAAATTATGTAGTTTGTGTCTTAAGATCGGCACGCTTGAAGGAAATGCTTGCATTTACGAGGAACAAACGAGGGTACCTCGTTTGCTTGCGGGGTACCCCCGCAAGTTCCTCTGCC